>NZ_POTZ01000124.1 GCF_003236365.1 Streptomyces sp. NTH33 | reverse complement strand
GCCTCGAGGGCGACGGGCTCGCCGTCGAGCAGCGCCCGCGACACCCCGGCCACGTCCCCCTCCACCGGCAGCCCCAGCGTGTCCAGCCCCGGCAGCCCCACGGCGTCCGTCGCGGTCGTCACCACGGGCTCGGCTCCCAGCACCTCACCCACCGCCACGGCGAGTTCGTTCGCCCCGCCGCCGTGCCCGCCGACCAGCGACACGGCGAACCGCCCGCCCTCGTCCACGCACACCACACCCGGGTCGGACGCCTTCTCGCCCAGCAGCGGCGCGACCAGCCGTACGACGGCCCCCGTCGCCAGGAAGCACACCAACCGCTCGCACTCGGCGAACGCGGCCCGCACGGCCTCCCGGACGGGCCCGTCGTACACCCGCGTACGGTCCGGCCACGCGGCCGCCAGCCGGTCCCGCGCCGCCGCGCCCGCCGCGGTGGCGGAAATCAGGCCGATCACTGAAAAACTCCTTCACTGGAGGCAGGGGGCCGCACGCCCCACAGCAGGAACACGGGATTGGTGGCCGCCAGCCGGGTCACGTCCCCCGGCAGCGGCGCCAGCCGGGAGGACTGCAGCAGCACCCCCTCGCAGACGAACCCGGCGGCGGTGAGCGCCTCGCGCGCCGCCGGCACCCGGTCGAGCGCGGCCACGGCGACCACGACGGTCCGCCGGGCCCGCCCCGCGCACGCGCCGACGACGTCCGGCAGCTCACGCCCCCCGCCGCCGATGAACACGGCGTCGGGATCGTCCAGCCCGGACAGCACGGCAGGGGCCGTACCGTGCACCACGGCCAGGTCGACCCCATGAGCGTCGGCGTTGGCGCGGATCCGCTCGACGCCGTCCGCGGCCCTCTCGACGGCCACGACCGCGGCACCGAGCCGCGCACACTCCACCGCCACCGACCCCGACCCGGCCCCCACGTCCCAGACCAGGTCGCCCAGGCGGGGCCCGAGCCGGGCCAGCGCCAGCGCCCGCACCTCGAACTTGGTGATCATCGAGTCGCGGTGCGCGAACGCGCCCTCGTCCAGCGCCCAGCCCGCCGGCCCGTCCGCGGGCCCGGCGACGGTCCGTACGCCACCCGGCGCACGCGCCTCGTCCAGGCACAGCACCACGCTCACGCCCGCTCCCCAGTCCCGTTCGGCGGCCTCGGCGGGCGTGACCCGCTCCACGCGCTCGCGTGCCGGATCACCCAGCGCGGAGGCGACGACCAGCACCCGGTCGCCGGAGGGCGTCCGGGCCAGCGCGGCGCCCAGCTCGGCGGGCCCGGCCCCCGGCCCGGTCAGCACGGCGACCTTCGGCCGGGCCCGGCACACGTTGACGGCCGTCCGCAGGTCCCGCCCGTGCGCGCTGACCACCACCGCGTCGTCCCAGGGCAGCCCGAGCCGCGCGAAGGCGGCGGCGACGGAGGACACCCCGGGGCGGACGTCCAGCCGCCCGGGCCCGAACCGCCCGGCCAGCGCCCGCACGATCCCGAAGAACCCGGGATCGCCCGAGGCCAGCACGACGACGCGCCGCCCCTTCCCGACGTACCGCTCCACCACGTCGAGCGCGGGCTCCAGCGGCCCGAGCACGACCCGCTCGGCGCTCTCCGGCAGCCGTACGGCGTCCAGGTGCCGCCGCCCGCCCACGACGAGCCCGGCGCCGAGGAGCACCCGGGTGTCGTACGCCGCTCCCGTCCCCGTACCGACGACCGTGATCACGTGCTCGCACCCCGCGCGCGCAGGGCCCTGCGGGCCTCGGGGTCGGCCTTGCGGTAGCCGTGGAAGTGGCCGGGGTGGTACAGGTGCGAACGGGTGCCGTGCGCGTCCAGGGCCGGGCCGACCAGGAACAGCGTGTGCTTCCAGAGCCTGTGCTCCTTGACCGTCTCCTCCAGCGTGCCGACCGTGCACCTGACGACCAGCTCCTCCGGCCAGGTCGCCTGGTACGCCACCACGACCGGCGTGGACGTCGGATAGCCGCCCTCCAGCAGCTCCCGCACCAGCTGGCCGCTGCGGGCCGCCGACAGGAAGACGGCCATGGTGGTGCCGTGCCGGGCGAACGCGCGCACCTCCTCGCCGGGCGGCATCGGCGTCTTGCCGCCGCCGAGCCGGGTGAGGACCACCGACTGGGCGACCTCGGGAACGGTCAGCTCACGCCGGACGAGCGCGGCCACGGCCGAGAACGAGGAGACGCCGGGCACGACCTCCGTCTCGATCCCGAGCGCCGCGCACCGGTCCAGTTGCTCCTGCGTGCCGCCCCACAGGGCCGGGTCGCCGGAGTGGATGCGGGCCACGCGCAGCCCCTCCCGGCGGGCCCGCTCGTAGACGGCGACGACGTCCTCCAGGGACAGGGTGGCCGAGTCCAGGATCTCCGCGTCCTCGCGCGCGTGGTCGAGCACGTCGGCCTGTACGAGGCTGGCCGCCCAGATCACGACGTCGGCCTCGGCGATCGCGCGGGCGGCGCGGAACGTCAGCAGGTCGGCGGCGCCGGGACCGGCACCGACGAAGGTCACCTTGCCGGCGGGGGCATCGGCCATGGGTGGGGTCCTCTCGTACGGAATGTCACGCGGAATGTCACGCGGAATGTCACGGTGTGCGGGGGTACGGCGGTGGCCGGAAATGCGCGACCGGGGGCTCATCCGATAGCAAGGGCACATGGCGGTCTACGTCGCGCTCGGCGCGTTCCTGATGACGCTGGCCGGCGGCTGGACGGCACAGCGGGTGACCGACCGCCGCCACCTGGTCCTCGGACTGGCCGGCGGCCTGATGCTGGGCGTGGTCGGCCTGGACCTGCTCCCCGAGGCGCTGCACGCGGCGGGCCGGGAGGTGTTCGGCGTACCGGCGGCCCTGCTGCTGTTCGTGGCCGGCTTCCTGCTGGCCCACCTGGTGGAACGCCTGCTGGCCGCACGGCAGGCCGCGCACGGCGGCGACGAGCGGCACCACCACCGCGCACCCGAGGTGGGCCTGACGGCGGCGGCCGCGATGGTCGGCCACAGTGCCATGGACGGCGTGGCGATAGGGGCCGCCTTCCAGGTGGGCGGCGACATGGGTGCGGCGGTCGCGCTCGCCGTCATCGCCCACGACTTCGCGGACGGCTTCAACACGTTCACCCTCACCAGCCTGTACGGCAACGCGCGCCGCAAGGCGGTGGCCATGCTCGTCGCGGACGCCCTGGCACCGGTGGTGGGCGCTGCCGCGACCACCTTCGTCACCATCCCGGAGTGGTTCCTCGGCGGCTATCTCGGCCTCTTCGGCGGGGCACTGCTCTACCTCGCCGCGGCCGAGATCCTCCCCGAGGCCCACCACGAGCACCCGGCCCGCTCGACCCTGCTGTGCACGGTCGCGGGAGTGGCGTTCATCTGGGTGGTGGTCGGCCTGGCCGCCTGACCGGTCCGCCCGGAGACGGGTACGGCTCACAGCTTGCCGCCCCGCCCGCCGTCGCGCCGCGCGGGCGCGATGAGCGTGGAGAGGTACGGCAGGGGAGCCCCGTCGAGATCCGCGGCGGGCCGGATGGACTCCTCCGGCAGCCCGAGCGCCGACCCCCACACCGCGCCGTCGAACCGCCCGCTGTCCCGCAGCGCCTCGGCGACCTCCCGCGCCTGCCGCCCGAACTTGTACGCCACGACCGTCCCGGGCCCGCTCAGTGCCTCCTTCAGCACGGCGGCCCCGGCGGTGACCGGCACCAGCGTGAGCGGCTCGGTGCCCTCGGTGAGCACGGCACCCGAGCGTGCCGCCAGATCCTGCATGGCGGTGATGCCGGGCACGGTCTCGACGACGGTCCCCGGCACCAGGGCGGCGACGGTCTGCGCGAGGTACGTGAAGGTGGAGTACACGTTCGGATCACCGATGGTGGCGAAGGCGACGCGACCGTGCTTCCCGAGCAGGCCGGCGACCCGCTTCCCGGCCGCGTCCCACGCCGCCTCGCGCCGGGTCCGGTCGGACCGCTCGTTCAGCGCGAACACCACCCGGACGACCTTCTCCCCGGGCACGTAGTGCAGCACGGTCGCCTCGGCACGCCCGCGCTCTCCTGTGTCCATGACGGGTACGACGACGACATCGGCCGCGCGCAGCGCGTTGACGCCCTTGACGGTCACCAGCTCGGGGTCGCCGGGCCCGACCCCCACTCCGATCAGCCTGCTGCTCATGACGTCCGGCACCTCTCGACGAACCGACGGGCGGCACCGGGCGCGGCGGCCCAGTGGGTGTGCAGGTAACTCGCGTGCACGTTGTCCTGTACGAACCCCTCGACCCGGCGCTCGGGGGCGCGCACCCCCCAGGCGGGAGCCGCCGCCCCCGTGCCCGAGCCGGGCTCGACGACGGTCCGGTGGAACTCGTGGCCGCGCATCCGCTCCCCGGCACCGGCGAGCACGCTGTCGCTCACGGCCACGGCGTCCCGGTAGCCGAGCGTGAGCCGCCCGGTCATCCGGGCGGCGGCGTCCAGCACTCCGCACATCGGCTGCCCGTCGAGCTCCCGGCACAGGTACAGCAGCCCGGCACACTCGGCGGCGACGGGCATCCCGGCCGACGCCGCCTCGGCGACGGCCCTGCGCAACGGCTCGTTGGCGGACAACTCGGCCGCGTACACCTCCGGGAAGCCGCCCCCGACGACCAGACCGCGGGTGCCTTCGGGCAGCCGCTCGTCGCGGAGGGGGTCGAAGGGGACGACGTCGGCACCGGCGGCGGTGAGCAGTTCCACGTGCTCGGCGTAGGAGAAGGTGAAGGCCGCGCCTCCGGCGACAGCAATTCCTGGTCCGTCCCGCGGTTCCGTCACGGGACCCAGGACCTCACCCGCGTCCCAAGCCGCACACGACAACGCCCCCGCACTCCGCGCCAGCGCGACCAGGCCCTCCACATCACACCCGTCGGAGACCTGCGCGGCCATCGCCGCAACGGCCTCCAAGGCCTCGGTCCGCCGCTCGGCGACCGGCACCAGCCCCAGGTGCCGGGAGGGCGTATCGACCTGCGGAGCCCTCCGCAGCACCCCCAGCACCGGCACCCCGGTCGAGTCCAGCGCCTCCCGCAGCAGCGCCTCGTGCCGCTCGGAGGCCACCTTGTTGAGGATCACGCCCCCGATCCGCACCTCCGGATCCCAGGACGCGAACCCGTGCACCAACGCCGCCACCGACCGCGACTGCGACGACGCGTCGACGACCAGCACCACCGGCGCCCGCAGCAGCTTGGCCACCTGGGCGGTGGACGCCAGCTCACCCTCCCCGGCGGCCCCGTCGTACAGCCCCATCACGCCCTCGACGACGGCGATGTCACACCCGCGCGCCCCGTGCAGGAACAACGGCCCGACCAGCTCGGGCCCGCACAGATACGCGTCCAGGTTCCGCCCCACGCGCCCGGTGGCGAGCGCGTGGTACCCGGGGTCGATGTAGTCCGGCCCCACCTTGTGCGGGGACACGGACAGCCCCCGCCGGGCCAGCGCGGCCATCAACCCCGTGGCGACGGTGGTCTTGCCGCTCCCCGACGAGGGCGCGGCAACGACCAGCCGGGGCACGGACGGGGACGTCACCACTCGATGCCCCTCTGCCCCTTCTGCCCGACGTCCATCGGGTGCTTGACCTTGGACATGTCGGTGACGAGATCGGCGAAGTCGACCAGCTTCCGCGGCGCGTTCCGCCCGGTGATCACCACGTGCTGGGTCCCGGGTCGCTCCCGCAGCACCTCCACGACCTCGTCGGTGTCGACCCAGCCCCAGTGCATCGGGTACGCGAACTCGTCGAGCACGTACAACCGGTACGTCTCGGCGGCCAGGTCCCGCTTGACCTGTTCCCAGCCCTCGCGGGCCTTGGCCTCGTTGGTCGCGTTGTCACCCTGGATGTCCCGCTGCACCCACGACCAGCCCTCGCCCATCTTGTGCCAGGCGACGCTCCCGCCCTCGCCGGAGTCGCCCAGCACCCGCAGCGCCCGCTCCTCGCCGACCTTCCACTTCGCCGACTTGACGAACTGGAACACCCCGATCGGCCAGCCCTGGTTCCAGGCGCGCAGCGCCAGCCCGAAGGCGGCGGTGGACTTGCCCTTGCCGACCCCGGTGTGCACGACGACGAGCGGCCGGTTGCGCCGCTGACGGGTCGTCAGCCCGTCGTCCGGTACGGCACTCGGCTGCCCCTGCGGCATTACGCGGCCCTCCTGTCGCCCTGAACTTCCCTGACCAGCCCCGCGATCGAGTCGGCCCGCAACTCGTCCAACGTCACCGCCGTACCGCCCAGCTCACCCGCGAGCCGCCCGGCCAGCCCCAGCCGTACCGGCCCCGACTCGCAGTCCACGACCACCGACGCGACCCCCTCGGCGGCGAACAGCCGCGCCGCACGCCCGGCGAGAGCGACCGGCTCCGGGCCACCCGTGGCCCGCCCGTCCGTCACCACCACGACCAGCGCCCGCCGCGCCGGATCCCGCAACCGCTCCACCCGCAGCACGTCGTGCGCCTTGAGCAGCCCGGCGGCGAGCGGAGTCCGCCCACCGGTCGGCAGCGATTCCAGACGGGCCGCCGCCGCGTCGACGGACGAGGTCGGCGGCAGCGCCACCTCGGCACCCGACCCCCGGAAGGTCACCAACCCCACCTTGTCCCGCCGCTGGTAGGCGTCCAGCAGCAGCGACAGCACGGCACCCTTCACGGCACTCATCCGCTGCCGCGCGGCCATCGACCCGGAGGCGTCCACGACGAACAGCACGAGATTGGATTCGTGGCCTTCCCGTACCGCTTGCCTGAGGTCGTCACGACGCAGGAGAAGCCCGGACCCGGTTCGGCCCCGCGCCCGCTGGTGCGGGGCCGCCGCCTGTACGGTCGCCGCCAGGTGCAGCGTGGTGAGTGCCCCGTGGGGCCGCCGGGCCCCGATCGTGCGCCCGTGCTCGGCCCGCGCCCGCGAACGACGCCCGGCGGCGCCCTCACCGAGGCCGGGCACGCTCAGCACCTTGGTACGGAACGGCTCGGAGGCGCGTACGGCGGACTGCTCACCGGCGCCGGACGGCTGCGGCTCACCGCCGCTCTCACCGTCCTGCGGACCACCGCCGCCGTCCTCGCCGGGCGTGGGCTGCCCGCCGCCACCTCCGGGGCCGTTGCCCGGACCGGGGTCGGGATCGTCGTCCTCCGAGCCCCCGAACTCCTGGAGGGTCTCGTCGAGCTTGTCCTCGTCCAGGCCGGGTGCGTCGAAGGGGTTGCGGCGCCTGCGGTGGGGGAGGGCCAGCAGCGCGGCCTGCCGCACGTCCTCGGCGAGCACGTCGATTCGACCGGCCCAGGCGGCCAGCGCGGTGGCGGTCCGGGCCATGACGATGTCGGCGCGCATGCCGTCCACCTCGAAAGCGCTGCACGTGGCCGCGATCTGCCGCAGCGCCCCGTCACCGAGCCGCACCGACGGCAGCAGGTTCCGCGCGGCCACGATCCGCGCCCGAACGGCGGCCTCCTCCTCGGCCCAGCGCGCGGCGAACCCGGCGGGATCGTCGTCGTGGGCGAGCCGCCTGCGCACGACCTCCACCCGCTGCTCGGGCTCTCGCGAGGCCGCGACCTCGACGGTGAGCCCGAAGCGATCGAGGAGCTGAGGCCTGAGCTCCCCCTCTTCGGGATTCATGGTCCCGACGAGCAGGAAGCGCGCCGCATGCCGTACGGAGACACCCTCGCGTTCAACGTACGAGGCGCCCATGGCGGCGGCGTCCAGCAAGAGGTCCACGAGATGGTCGTGCAGCAAGTTGACCTCGTCGACGTACAGGATCCCTCGGTTCGCCGAAGCGAGTAGGCCCGGCTCAAAGGCTTTCACCCCTTCTGCCAGGGCACGCTCGATGTCGAGGGCTCCGACAAGCCGGTCCTCCGAGGCACCGACGGGGAGTTCGACGAGCGCCGTGGGACGCTCCGTCCCGGAGCCGGGCTCATGCGGTCCGTCAGGGCACGACGGGTCCGGAGCCGCAGGATCGCAGGAGAAACGGCAGCCGGGTACGACCTCGATCTCCGGCATGAGCGCGGCCAGCGCCCTTACGGCAGTCGACTTCGCGGTCCCTTTCTCGCCGCGTACGAGAACGCCGCCCACCTGCGGCGACACCGCATTCAGCAGTAGAGCCAACCGCAGGTCGTCCTGTCCGACGACGGCGGTGAAGGGATAGGGCGTACTCACAGGGTGATCACTCCTTCGGGTAGCTCGTGCCAGTACAGCTCGCACGCGTGTTGGGGGGCCGCCATGATGGGAGCTTGCTCCCCGCCGATGCGGGGGTGATCCGAACGTCGACACTCGGGACCACGAATTCGTCGACTGCTCCCCGCCGACGCGGGGGTCTGAGGGAGGTCACTCTTCTCCCTCGAGATCTCCCTCGAGTTCGAGGTAGGTCGCCCGGAGCCGGTCCAGGGTCTCCTGGTCCGGCTCTGCCCAGAGCCCGCGGTCCGCCGCTTCCAGCAAGCGTTCGGTGATACCCCTCAAGGCCCAAGGATTCGACTTCCGCATGAAATCCCGGTTCTCGGCGTCGAAGACGTATTCGGCGCTGAGCTTCTCGTACATCCAGTCGTCGACCACGCCCGCTGTGGCGTCGTAGCCGAAGAGGTAGTCGACGGTTGCCGCCATCTCGAAAGCACCCTTGTAGCCGTGCCTTCTCATGGCGCTCATCCAGCGAGGGTTGACTACGCGGGCGCGGAAGACCCTGTGTGTCTCCTCGCCCAACGTCCGCGTCCTGACTTGGTCAGGCACGGCGCTGTCGCCCACGTACGCCTCGGGGTTCGCCCCCGTCAGGTGCCGCACCATGACGACCATGCCGCCGTGGTACTGGAAGTAGTCATCCGCATCGTGGATGTCATGCTCTCTGGTATCCACGTTTTTCGCCGCCACAGCGATCCGCCTGAACGCCGTCTCCATGTCCCCCCGCGCCGCTCGCCCGTCCAGCCCGCGCCCGTAGGCGTAACCGCCCCACACCGCGTACACCTCGGCGAGGTCCGCGTCGCTGCGCCAGTTGCGCGCGTCGATCAACGGCAGCAGCCCCGCCCCGTACGCCCCCGGCTTGGAGCCGAAGATGCGGGCCGTAGCGCGCCGCCGGTCGCCGTGCCCGGCGGTGTCCTCGTCGGCGTGGGCCTTCACGAAGTTCCGCTCGGCGGGCTCGTCCAGCTCCGCCACCGTCCGTACCGCGTCGTCGATCAGCCCCACCACGTGCGGGAACGCGTCCCGGAAGAAGCCCGAGATCCGGACCGTGACGTCGATGCGCGGCCGGCCCAGCTCCTCCAGCCCGACCACCTCGAAACCGGTCACCCGGCGCGACGCGTCGTCCCACACCGGGCGGCAGCCCAGCAGCGCCAGGATCTCGGCGATGTCGTCGCCCTGGGTGCGCATCGCGGACGTGCCCCAGACCGTCAGGCCGACCGACTTCGGGTACTCGCCCGTGTCCTGCAGGTACCGCTGCACGAGCGAGTCCGCGAGCGACTGGCCGACCTCCCAGCTCAGCCGCGACGGAATCGCCTTGGGGTCGACCGAGTAGAAGTTCCGGCCGGTCGGCAGGACGTTGACCAGGCCCCGGGTCGGGGAGCCGGACGGGCCCGCCGGGACGTAACCGCCGTCCAGCGCCCGCAGGATGTTCCCGATCTCGTCCGGCGTACGGGCGAGCCGGGGCACGACCTCGTCGCAGGCGAAGTCCAGCACGGCCACCGCTTCCGGCAGTTCGACGCCCAGCACCTCCCGTACCAGAGCCCCGCTCCCGGAAGCCGCCCAGCCGCGCTCCTCCAACCCCTCCGCGATCCGCCGGCACAGCTGCTCCAGCAGGTCGATCGCGTCGGAGGCGGTACGCGCCGGACCCTCGACCAGGTCCGTCAGCTCCACCGGCACCTTCACCGGCGCACCCGGCTCGGCCAGCAACTCCTTCTCCACCAGCCCGAAGTGCTCCGCCAGCGAGGCCCGCAGCCCCGGCAGCGCGTTCGCCTGCCCGCCCCACACCTGCGAGGCCCGCAGCACGGCCAGGACCAGGTTCACGCGGGGCTCGCCCACCGGGCCGCCGCCCAGGATGTGCAGACCATCCCTGATCTGCACGTCCTTGATCTCGCACAGATAGCCGTCGATGTGCATGACGAACTCGTCGAACTCGTCGTCGTCCGGCTGCTCGTCCACGCGCAGGTCGTGGTGCAGCTGGGCGGCGGTCACCAGGGTCCAGATCTGCGCCCGCACGGCCGGCGCCTTCACCGGGTCCAGGTCGGAGACGAGCGCGTACTCGTCGAGCAGCTGCTCCAGCTTGGCCAGGTCGCCGTAGGTGTCCGCGCGTGCCATCGGCGGCACCAGGTGGTCGACGACCGTGGCGTGCCCGCGCCGCTTGGCCTGGGTGCCCTCGCCCGGGTCGTTGACGATGAACGGGTACACCAGCGGCAGGTCGCCCAGCACCGCGTCCGGCGCGCACCCGCGCGACAGCCCCAGCCCCTTGCCGGGCAGCCACTCCATCGTGCCGTGCTTGCCCATGTGCACGATCGCGTCCGCGCCGAAGCTGTTCTCCAGCCACCTGTAGGCAGCCATGTAGTGGTGGGACGGCGGCATGTCCGGGTCGTGGTAGATCGCGATCGGGTTCTCGCCGAAGCCGCGCGGTGGCTGGATCATGACGACGACGTTCCCGAACCGCAGCGACGCCAGCACGATCTCGTCACCGTCGACGTACAGCGAGCCCGGCGGCTCACCCCACGCCTGAAGCATCGCGTCCCGCAGCCCGGGGTCGAGCTTGTCGAACCACGCCC
This sequence comes from Streptomyces sp. NTH33, assembly GCF_003236365.1. Lineage (GTDB taxonomy): Bacteria > Actinomycetota > Actinomycetes > Streptomycetales > Streptomycetaceae > Streptomyces. Next base: position 5,146 of record NZ_POTZ01000124.1, on the reverse strand, counting down.
GGTAGTCGGCCAGCGGCACCCGCGCGGGCGCGGCGGCCAGCTGCTCCTCCGTCAGCCACTCCACGTCGTGGCCGCCGGCCTCGATCAGACGGTGGATCAACTCGTCGCCGTGGTCGGGGTACCCCTCGACGACGTACCCCGCGTCCCGCAGCGCGTCCAGCACCCGTACCGCAGAGGCAGGCGTGTCCAGCCCCACTGCGTTGCCGACCCGCGAGTGCTTGGTCGGGTACGCCGTGAAGACCAGCGCGATCTTCTTCTCGGCATTCCGCTTGTGCTTCAACCGCGCGTGCCGTACGGCGATTCCGGCCACCCGGGCGGCCCGCTCGGGGTCGGCCACGTACACCGGTACGTCGTCCGGGCCCTGCTCCTTGAAGGAGAACGGGACCGTGATCAGCCGTCCGTCGAACTCCGGGATCGCGACCTGCATCGCCGCGTCCATGGGGGACAGGGCCGCGTCCGACTCGTCCCACGCGGCGTGCGACGAGGTCAGACAGAGCCCTTGCAGCACCGGGACGTCGAGCTCGGCCAGCGCCCCGATGTCCCAGGACTCCTCGCCCGCCCGTCTCCCACCACCACCCTCAACCGAGGTGCTTCGCACCACTGGATCCTTTCCGCCCGCCGACGCCTGCGAGGCGTGCGTGCCGCCGGCGGCGAGGACGGTGGTGACCAGGGCGTCGGTCCGCCCCAGGATCTCGTACAGTCCCGCGTCGGCACCGCGCAGCGAACCGCAGTACACCGGAAGGGCGTTGGCGCCGTGCGCCTCGATCGCGTCGCACAGGGTGTCCACGAAGGCGGTGTTGCCGCTCAGTTCGTGGGCGCGGTAGAAGAGCACGCCGACGGTCGGGCGGCCTTCCAAGAGGGCGCGGTCGCCACGGACGCCGTACTCCGGCATCCTCCGCGGCTCCTCGAAGCCCTCGCCGGTCAGCAGCACCGTGTCCGACAGGAACCGGGCCAGCTCGGCCAGGTTCGCCGGTCCGCCCTCGACGAGGTACCGCAGCGCCTCCGCCACCACACCCGCCGGCACCGACGACTCGGCCATCAACTCCGCGTCCGGCACGGCCTCTCCGCCCAGCAGCACGGTCGGGATCCCGGACGCCCGCAGTGCGGCGAGCCCGTCCTCCCAGGCGCGCTTGCCGCCGAGCAGCCGTACGACGGCGACGTCCGCGCCGTCGAGCAGCCCGGGCAGCTCCTCGGCGACGTCCACGCGGGTCGGGTTGCCGATCCGGTAGGAGGCTCCCGAGGCACGGGCCGCCAGCAGATCGGTGTCGGCGGTCGACAACAACAACACTGTGCTCATGCGGGCGCTCCCGGTGGAATGAAGGGCAGTCCTCGCGGCGCGCCGGACTCGATGAGCCGCCACAGCGCGTCCGTGTCCGCGTGCTGTTCGATCAGGTCGCCGAGCCGGTCCAGCTGCTCCTCGCGCAGCGCGGCGAAGGAGGTGCCGGCGGCCGGTACGAAGCGGCGGCCCGCGGCGGCCGCCACCTCGCGAAGGAAGGCCCGCCGGAAGCCGTCCGACTCCAGCGAGCCGTGCCAGTGCGTGCCCCAGACGGCCCCGACCCGGCAGCCGTCCAAGAAGGGGACCCCGCCGGTCACTTCGGCGACCCCGTGGTGGATCTCGTAGCCCTCGACCCGTTCGCCCAGGGCCTCGCCCTCCGGCCGGGTGAGGGTCTTCTCGCGGGCGAACCGGACCCGTACGGGCAGCAGTCCGAGGCCGTCCACCCGTCCGGCCCGCGACTCGACCTCGTCCTCGATGTGCTCGCCGAGGATCTGGAAGCCGCCGCAGATCCCGAGGACCGGCCGCCCTTCGGCAGCCCTGCGGCGCAGCGCCTCCGCCAGCCCCCGTTCCCGCAGCCACTGAAGCGCCCCGACCGTGCCCCGGGTGCCGGGCACGATGACGAGGTCGGCGTCGGCCAGCTCCTCCGGGCGGTCCACGAACCGTACGACGACGCCGGGTTCGGCGGCGAGCGCGTCCACGTCGGTGAAGTTGGACATCAGCGGAACCGCGCAGACGGCGACCCGCAGCACGTCCTCGCCCACCGGAGGTGCCACGGCGGACTCCCGTACCGCACCCCGCAACGACACACGCAGCCCGTCCTCCTCGTCGATGCCGAGCCCGTGCCGGAACGGCAGCACGCCGTACGCGCGCCGCCCGGTGAGCCCGTGCAGCATGTCGAGCCCGGGTTCGAGGAGCGAGACGTCGCCCCGGAACTTGTTGACGAGGAACCCGGCGACCAGCTCCTGGTCCTCGCGGGACAGCAGGGCGAGCGTGCCGAAGAAGGAGGCGAAGACGCCGCCGCGGTCGATGTCGCCGACGACCAGCACGGGCAGCCGCGCGCCCCGCGCGATCCCCATGTTGACGATGTCGGTCCGGCGCAGGTTGATCTCCGCCGGGCTGCCCGCTCCCTCGCAGATCACCGCGTCGTACGTGTCCCGCAGCTCGGCCAGGCAGTCCAGCACCGTGCCGAGGAGCTTCTGCTGCCGCCCGCCGTGCAGCCTTTTCCCGGGGGACGACCCCCCAGACCCCCCGAAGAACCCGCGCGCGCTCAGCTCGCCGACCGGCCTGCCCAACAGCACGACCTGGCTGCTCTGCTCGCCGCCGGGTTTGAGCAGCACCGGGTTCATCAGCGCGGTCGGCTCGATCCGGCACGCCTGGGCCTGCATGGCCTGCGCCCGCCCGATCTCGGCGCCCTCGCGGGTGACGAAGGAGTTGAGGGACATGTTCTGCGCCTTGAAGGGCGCGACCTTCACGCCCTGCCGCACCAGCCACCGGCAGATCCCGGCCGTGACGACGCTCTTCCCGGCGTCGGAGGTGGTGCCGGCGACGAGCAGTCCGCCGCTCATGGCGTCCTTCCTCTCTTCAGCAGCCGCGCGCCCGCGCACACGCCGAGCGCGAGCCAGCTCACGCGGCGGGAGAGCCGTACGGCCCGTTCGACGTCCCCCGCCCGGACGGCGCGCCCGGCGCCGTTGAGCACCGGGCGGTGCTCCACGCGCCCTCCGTAGGAGAGCGTGCCGCCCAGCCGCACGCCGAGCGCCCCCGCGAACGAGGCCTCGACCGGGCCGGCGTTGGGGCTCGGATGCCGGCCGGCGTCGGCACGCCAGGCGCGCAGGGCGCCCCGCGTATCGGGGCCCGCCACGGCCGCCAGGGCGGCGGTGAGCCGCGCCCCCGGCCATCCGACGAGGTCGTCGAGCCGGGCCGAGGCCCAGCCGTAGCGGCGGTGGCGGGGGGACTTGTGTCCGACCATGGCGTCCAGGGTGTTGACGGCGCGGAAGCCGACGAGCCCCGGCACGCCGCCCACGGCGCCCCACACCAGCGCGCCCACCACCGAGTCGGAGGTGTTCTCGGCGACGGACTCGACGACGGCCCGGGCGATCCCGTCGGCGTCCAGCGCCCGCGGGTCGCGCCCGCACAGGTGCGGCAGCCGCGCCCGGGCGCCCTCGACGTCGCCGGCCTCCAGCGCCCGCCCGATCGTCCGGGCCTCCCGGGCGAGCGAGGTGCCGCCGACGACGGCCCAGGTGGCGGCGGCGGTCAGGGCGACGGAGGCGGTACGGGAGTGGCGTACGGCGGACGCGGCCAGCGCGGCCGACGCCACGGTGCCCCCCACGCACACCACGGTGTGCAGGGCGCCCCAGCCGCGGTGATCCCGCCACAGCACGCGTTCCACGGCACCCGCGGCACGTCCGAACACGGCGACCGGGTGCCCGCGGCGGGGATCGCCGAGGAGCAGGTCACCGAGGAGGCCGGCGGTGGCGCCGTACGCGAAGACGCGATCGGCACCCATCGGGTCAACCGATCAGGGGTGCGGTCGGGGTGTCGCTGGTGAACCTCGGTCGGCAGCCGCGCATGGCGATATGTCCTCACTCAGGGTGTCCACGCCCTGGTTCGACGAGACCGGCGGTGAGAGTTCCTGGCTCCCGGGGGTTTCCTCCCCGGTCACAGTGGCGGGACCGCGCCGGATTTACACCGGGCTTCCTCTCCTGCCGCCGTACATGGCTCCGGCAGTCCACCACGCCCCGCGAACACCCGTCAACTTGCTGTTGACCTGCCGCGGTCTGGTGTGTCGAGGCTCATATCCCTGACAATCGGTCAGGGCTCGAAACGGCTCCTTTTGGCCTCTTTCCGAGCGGCGAAGCTGGGAAGACTCCCTCATGGACTCCCATGGGGGGCAGGAGGAGGTGGGCGTTGGCAGGCAGGGAACCCTCGGGCCGTGCGTGGGTGAAGAGCAGTTACTCCGGAAACCAGACGGAATGTGTGGAAATGGTCCTCGCGAAGGGCCACACGCTCGTGCGCGACTCGAAGTGGTCGGGGGACGACGGGGGCGGCGATGTGCTCGCCTTCCGCCGTGAGCCGTGGTGTGGTTTTCTGGCGGGGCTTGTGGACCCGGAAGCGGGCGGCTCATGACCTGCCCGGGGGGACGGGAGGTACACACATGCGAGACCGAGCCGAAGGAACGGCGCCGGCCGGCGTGGGAAGTTCTGACGGAGTGGCGGAGAACCGGACTTCGACGGTGGTCCCGCTGGCCGTCTTCTCCTCGGCCACCGGGGTCGTCGCGGTGGGGGTGGGAGCGCTGGTGGGGCTTCTGGTACCGGGCGGCGCGGCGCGTGGCGTGGTCTGGCTGCTGGTGACTGTGCTCCTGGCCGTGGCCGCCGGTCTGTGGTGGGGTCTCACCCCCGTCACGGAGCGGCTCCGGGTCCTGAACCGTGCTCTTGAGACGGTTCAGCCCCGAAGCGCGCCTCATCGTTGACCCCACCGGTCTCGGAGCCGCCCGAGCGCCGGCGCAGCGCTCTGCCCAGTAGGGCGCCCAGCGCCGTGGCCAGCGCCGCGCCGCCCGCCCCGGCAACCGTCGTGGTCAGCGGGGTGGCGGCTCCGAAGGGGATGCTGGGAGCGACCCGGGCGGCCGTGGCGACGCTGAGCAGCAGGACGCTGGCGCAGGCGGTGCCCAGCAGCAGCCGGACGGACAGCAGCCGGATCTCGTTGGAGACCCGGGCGCTCTCCAGCTCGATGAGCCCCTGGAGCCATTCCGGCTGCTTGATCGCCTCGACCTTGACGGCGTTGTCATCGAGTGGAGCAGCGCTCTCCGGTTCGGCGCCCCCTGTACGCAGGCGCTGCCACCACGCTCGTATTCCGAAGACCGCCATGGCCCTCCAC
>NZ_POTZ01000123.1 GCF_003236365.1 Streptomyces sp. NTH33 | reverse complement strand
AGATGGGTATAAGAGACAGGGTGTGCTGGTCCCCGCCTGGGTGGACCCGGTGAGCGGTTACCGCTGGTACGACCCCGAGCAGTGCGACGAGGCCCGTACGACTCCGGGCATGACCGGGGCCGAGCTGGCCAACCTCGCCAACGAGGCCGCTCTGCTCGCGGTCAAGCGGAGGCAGCAACAGGTGACGCAGGCCGACTTCTCGGAGGCGCTGGAGAAGGTCCAGCTGGGCGCGGAGCGCGCCCTGGTGATGCCCGAGGAGGAGCGTCGGCGCACGGCGTACCACGAGAGCGGGCACGCCCTGCTCGGCATGCTGCAGCCCGGCGCCGACCCCGTCCGCAAGATCACCATCGTCCCGCGCGGGAGGGCGCTCGGCGTGACGCTGTCGACGCCGGAGTCCGACAAGTACGCGTACACGGAGGAGTACCTGCGCGGCCGCATCATCGGCGCGCTGGGCGGCATGGCGGCGGAGCACGTCGTCTACGGGGTCATCACGACCGGCTCGGAGCACGATCTGGAGCAGGTCACCAACATCGCGCGCGGGATGGTGGCCCGGTGGGGCATGAGCGAGCACCTGGGCCGCCTGTCCGCCCTGCCGAGCGACGCCCAGCAGGCGTACGGGCTGGCGGCCGCCCCGCAGACGCTGGACGCGATCGACACCGAGATGCGGCGCATCGTCGACGAGTGCTACGAGGAGGCGTGCCGCAAGCTGCGTGACCACCGGGGGCAGCTGGACGCGCTGGCGCGGGCCCTGCTGGAGAACGAGACGCTGGAGGAGGCCGACGCCTACCGGGTCGCGGGGATCCCCCGTCTGCGGAAGGACGCGGAGATCAATGGTGGCTCGTGAGGACGTCCACGGCGTTCACGGAGTCCGTGCGATCAGGTAGCGGAAGACGTTCGGCATCCACACCGTGCCGTCGGGCCGCTGGTGGGTGTGCAGGGCCTCCGTCAGTTCCTTGTCGACCTGGTTCCGGTCGGTCGCGGCGATCGCCGCGTCGAACAGTCCCGTGGAGAGCAGTCCGCGCACCGCGCTGTCGAGGTCGGCGTAGCCGAAGGGGCAGGAGACCCGGCCGGAGCCGTCGGGCCGCAGGCCGGCGCGGCGGGCCACCTCCTCGAGGTCGTCGCGCAGGGCGGGGCGCCAGCTGCCCGGGCCGTGCAGCGGATCGGCCGGCTTGGCGGCCACCCGCAGGACGGACGACGTGGCGCAGCGCTCCGGAGGTCCCCAGCCGGTCAGCACCACGGGTGCCCCGTGGGTGGCGAGCGGTGCCGCCGCGGTGAGCAGGTCGCCCAGCCCTTCGGAGTCTTCGGCGAGGCAGCCGATCGGCTCGAAGGAGGTCACGAGGGTGTAGGGCGTGCGGGTGTCCGCGGCGTCCTGCGGTGATCCGTCGACGATCCGGACACTTGGAGTGCGCGGAGTGGCCGGGGAGGACGTACGCGCGCGTGTGCCCCACGGTTCCGGCAGCAGCCGCTGCCGGGCGAGGGCGAGCCGTTCCGGGCAGGAGGAGTCGACACCGGTGACCGCCGCGCCTCTGGACGCCGCCAGGAGCAGGGCCAGTCCGGAGCCGCAGCCGAGTGCCAGCAGCCGCGTGCCGGAGCCCACTTCCAGTCGCTCGTAGACGGCTTCGTAGAGCGGGACCAGCATCCGCTCCTGGATCTCGGACCAGTCACGCGCGCGTGCACGGGAATCCACGCGAGGCGCCGTCCCCGCGTGACGTACGTGCTGTCGCACGAGCGTAGGTGTCATGGATAAGCGCCCCAATCCGCCGAGAATTGCTGTTGTGCCCGATTCCGTGGCCCCGTGCAGTGCGCTCGCACTTCCTCCGTATGCCAGGTAACTGCGAGCCTTCCCTCGCGTCCAGGGGTCGTGTGGCCCTGCTTGCGCGCCGCGGGTGCCCGGGGCGGGAATTCGCATTCCGGCAATCCGGTCCTCGGGCCGGCGTGTCCGGAAGTCGACGGGCCCGTCGGGGCGGCGCCGAGCGCCGGCGGCGCACGAGGTAACGTCGCGGTGGCCGCGGGCGCTGACCGGAGTGAGACCCTCAGGGCCGGGAAGCGGCCGAAACGTCTCTTGCGCGTGGCGCGATCCCGCAGCACCGGCGTACGCAGCGGGCGTACGCGCCGGTGCGTACTCCCTTTGCGCACCACCTTGGTACGAGCTGCGAGGCTTTTCCGCAGATCAGCGCACCCGCCCTCGTCAGGACGCATCAGCGGCAACTGACGGGTACGTGCAAATTATTTGGGATGCCCCGGAATAGGAACACAGCGGCACCCCGGCTCGTTGTCGTTACGTGAGCACGACACCACCTGTTCTCGCCGCAGAGCTGGCGCAGGCGTGGGCCGACATTCAGCGGTACCACCCCGAGCTGCCGGATCTTGCCGCGCCCGAGTCCCTGATCGGGGAGTCGTCGTCCGCGTGCGGACACGAGCTCTCCTTCGAGCGACTGCTTCACGAGGCAGTCCACGGCATCGCCGCCGCGCGCGGGGTACGCGACACCTCCCGCGCCGGCCGCTACCACAACCGCAGGTTCCTCGCGATCGCCGAGGAGCTGGGCCTGGACCACCCCGAGGAGCCGCATCCGAGCAGCGGCTTCTCACTGGTCACGCTCAGCCCCGAGGCCAAGCGGCGGTACCGCCCGACGACCGAGCGCCTCCAGCGTGCGCTGAAGGCCCACACGGCCGCCACGTCCGCCGACACCAGCCGCACCTTCCGCGGCCCGGCCGCCCGCCACGGCTCCTCCGGCGGCGGCGTCCGGGTCAAGGCGGTGTGCGACTGCGGCCGCAACGTCCGGGTCGTCCCCTCGGTCCTGGCCCAGGCCCCGATCACGTGCGGCGGCTGCGGCCAGCCGTTCAGGATCCCGGAGCCCGTGGGCGCGGCGGCGAACTGAGCCACGGCTGCTCGTGGCAGCCGTGGCTTGGTGTCAGTGTCCGCTCGTAGCCGCGTCCACCCGTGCCTCCTCTCCAAGGAGTGGGGGTCCCCCTGCTCGAGTGAGGCCGAGAGCTCGGGGGAGGGTGGACGCATCCGCCCCACGGCACCCGGAACGCCGGGTGCCGCTCAGGCCTGCCCAAGTGCGGCCGGCCGTACCCCGCCAAAACCGTCCCGTGGGGTGTGGCACAATGGCTAGCTGTACTCGACAGCCGCACAGGACCCCTCTCTCCTCCGGCTGACGCGTCCATCGGGCACCTCGGGTACCGCAACCCCACGCGGCGTCTCCGCCGTGCCCAACCACGTCAATTCCAGGAGAACCCACTCCCGTGGCAGTCAAGATCAAGCTGAAGCGTCTGGGCAAGATCCGTTCGCCTCACTACCGCATTGTCGTCGCCGACTCCCGTACCCGTCGTGACGGCCGGGCGATCGAGGAGATCGGCCTGTACCACCCGGTGCAGAACCCCTCGCGCATCGAGGTCAACGCCGAGCGCGTGGCGTACTGGCTCTCCGTCGGCGCCCAGCCGACCGAGCCCGTGCTCGCCATCCTGAAGAAGACCGGTGACTGGCAGAAGTTCAAGGGCGAGCCCGCCCCTGCTCCGCTGCTGCAGCCGACGGAGAAGGCCGTGCGTCCGTCGTTCGAGGCCCTCGGTGGGGACGACGAGGCCAAGGGTGAGGCGATCACCCAGAAGAAGAAGGCTGAGAAGAAGGACGAGGCCGCCGCCGAGTCCGAGTCGACCGAGGCCTGAGCAGCATGCTCGAGGAGGCGCTTGAGCACCTCGTGAAGGGCATCGTCGACAACCCTGACGATGTGCAGGTCGCCTCGCGCAACCTGCGCCGCGGACGCGTGCTCGAGGTCCGGGTCCACCCCGACGACCTCGGCAAGGTGATCGGCCGCAACGGTCGTACCGCACGCGCCCTGCGCACCGTCGTGGGCGCCATCGGCGGCCGTGGTGTCCGCGTCGACCTCGTCGACGTGGACCACGTCCGCTGACGCTTATCGCAACCGGCTCGGGCCGGGGACGGCCACGGGGCCGTCCCCGGCCCGTAGTCGTTCATCGGATCTCCTCCGGGAAACCCGGTCCCTTCAGGACGGGGATGAATCGGACTCCTGCGGAGCAGGGCAGGGAAAGGCGAATCGCCGTCAGGGCGATTCTTCCTCCGGCAGCCATGGCCTCCAGACGGGTGATAGGTTCTGAATTGCCCGGTCGGCGAGAACCAAGTCGGTCGGGCCTACCGCCGGGCTGGCGGAATGTCAGGTCTGTGGAGCTGGCGTAAGACCGATGACTGGCACACCAGTCCTCGCCGTTTGTTCGGGTCGGCTGCTGTCGATGAAGCAGAAAGCTCAACCCGTGAGGGTTGAATCCCCCTGCCTCAGCCGGGGGAGATGTCAAGACAGGAGATCTTCACAAGTGCAGCTGGTAGTCGCACGGATCGGCCGCGCCCACGGCATCAAGGGCGAGGTCACCGTGGAGGTGCGTACCGACGAGCCGGAACTCAGGCTCGCCCCCGGCGCCGTACTGGCCACCGACCCGGCAACCGCCGGACCGCTGACCATCGAGACGGGCCGCGTGCACAGCGGCCGACTGCTCCTGCGCTTCGAGGGCGTGAACGACCGCAACGCCGCAGAGGCCCTCCGCAACACCCTCCTGATCGCCGAGGTCGACCCGGAGGAGCTTCCCGAGGGCGAGGACGAGTACTACGACCACCAGCTGATCGACCTCGACGTCGTCACCGAGGACGGCACGGAGGTCGGCCGGATCACCGAGATCTCCCACCTGCCCTCCCAGGACCTGTTCATCGTCGAGCGCCCGGACGGCAGCGAGGTGATGATCCCCTTCGTCGAGGAGATCGTCACCGAGATCGACCTGGAGGAGCAGCGGGCCGTCGTCGCCCCGCCGCCGGGCCTGATCGACGACCGTGCAGAGGTGGCTTCGTCCAGGGACGACAGCGCATGAGGCTCGACGTCGTCACGATCTTCCCCGAGTACCTGGAACCGCTGAACGTCTCCCTCGTCGGCAAGGCACGCGCGCGTGGACAGCTGAACGTGCACGTGCACGATCTGCGCGCGTGGACGTACGACCGGCACCACACGGTCGACGACACGCCCTACGGCGGCGGCCCCGGCATGGTGATGAAGACCGAGTCCTGGGGCGACGCCCTCGACTCCGTCCTCGCCGACGGCTACGAGACCGGCTCCCACGCGCCCGCGCTCGTCGTCCCGACGCCCAGCGGCCGTCCGTTCACCCAGGAACTCGCCGGCGAGCTCTCCGCGCGCCCCTGGCTGATCTTCACGCCCGCCCGCTACGAGGGCATCGACCGCCGGGTCATGGACGAGTACGCCACCCGGATGCCCGTCTACGAGGTGTCCATCGGCGACTACGTCCTCGCCGGCGGGGAAGCGGCCGTCCTGGTCGTCACCGAGGCCGTGGCCCGGCTGCTGCCCGGCGTGCTGGGCAACGCCGAGTCGCACCGCGACGACTCCTTCGCACCCGGCACCATGGCCAACCTCCTGGAGGGCCCCGTCTACACCAAGCCGCCCCTCTGGCGCGGTCGCGGCATCCCCGAGGTGCTGCTCAGCGGCCACCACGGGAAGATCGCCCGCTGGCGCCGCGACGAGGCCCTCAGGCGTACGACGGCCAGCCGGCCCGACCTCATCGAGCGCTGCGATCCCGGGGTCTTCGACAAGAAGGACCGGGAGATGCTGTCCATCCTGGGCTGGGCGCCGGACCCCGACGGCGAGCCGTACGGCAGATTTTGGCGCAGGACCGCGGGCGTGGAAGAATAGGCTGCTGTTGTGCGCTGTCCGGCGTGCGCCCCTGCCACAGGGGGACAGGACGTCCGCCCCGACCCGTACGACATCGATCCCGAACATCTAGTTCCCGTTGATGACCTGTGGCATCAGCGAAGAAAGCAGACGAAATGTCTCACCTGCTCGACACCGTCGACGCCGCGTCGCTCCGCGAGGACATCCCGGCCTTCCGCCCGGGTGACACCGTCAACGTCCACGTCCGCGTCATCGAGGGCAACCGCTCCCGTGTGCAGCAGTTCAAGGGCGTGGTGATCCGCCGCCAGGGCTCCGGCGTGCGCGAGACCTTCACCGTCCGCAAGGTCTCCTTCTCCGTCGGCGTCGAGCGCACCTTCCCGGTGCACACCCCAATCGTCGAGAAGATCGAGCTGGTCACCAAGGGTGACGTGCGCCGCGCCAAGCTGTACTACCTGCGCGAGCTGCGCGGCAAGGCCGCGAAGATCAAGGAGAAGCGCGAGAGCTGAGCGCCTCCCGGGGTTCAGAGCGGGGCCGGATACCATTCGGCCCCGATGGACACCGAAGCATGGCCGACGGAGCGCGACCGCTCCTCCCGCCCCTCCGACACCGGACCCGAGCAGGCTCCGGGTGCGCGGGGGCCGGAGGACCGGTCGCGTTCGGCGTTGGTGGCGCGGATCACCGAGTGGCTCCCCGGTGGGCGGATCACCCTGACCGCGCTGATCTGCCTGGTCTTCCTGCTGCTCCTCAGCACGTTCGTGGTGCAACCGTTCCAGGTTTCGAGCGGCTCCATGGAGCAGGGATTGAGGATCGGGGACCGCGTTGCCGTAAACAAGTTGGCGTACCGTTTCGGTGCCGCGCCGCGGCGCGGTGACGTCGTCGTGTTCGACGGAACCGAGTACTTCGGGGACGCCGACTACATCAAACGCGTTGTGGGTGTAGGGGGAGACCACGTGGTCTGCTGCGACAAGGACGGGAGGATCCAGGTGAACGGCCGGTCGGTCGACGAGTCGACGTTCCTCCACCCCGGTGACCGCTCCTCCGCGGTGCCGTTCGACGTCGTCGTTCCCGACGGCACCCTGTTCGTCCTCGGCGACCACCGCGACGCCTCCAGCGACTCCCGCGACCACCTGGGCTCGCCGGGCGGCGGCATGATTCCGGTCGGCAACGTGGTCGGCCGGGCGGACTGGATCGTCTGGCCCTTCGGCCACCGGGCCCGCCTGCAGCACCCCGGCGCCTACGCGCGCGTGCCCACCGCCGGCCCCGCGGGCGGCGCCCATGGGTAACCGCGGCAGACCGCGCGGCGTCTCCGCCAGCGCCGCCGACAACCTCCTGCCCACCGGGGCGCGGCGCGCCGCCAGTCCGGCCGGCGGCCGCACCCGCGCGGAGCGGCGCAAGCTGCAGCGCAAGGTCAGGCGCAGGCGCAGGCGCTCCGCGATCCGGGAGATACCGCTCCTCGTCGGCGTCGCCGTGCTCATAGCCCTGGTGCTGAAGACCTTCCTCGTGCAGGCCTTCGTGATCCCGTCGGGCTCCATGGAACAGACCATCCAGATCGGCGACCGGGTCCTGGTCGACAAGTTCACCCCCTGGTTCGGCTCCAAGCCGCAGCGCGGGGACGTCGTCGTCTTCCACGACCCGGGCGGCTGGCTGGCCGGCGAGCAGACGGTCAAGAAGGACGACCCCGTCGTCGTCAAACAGGTCAAGCAGGGCCTCACCTTCATCGGTCTGCTGCCCTCCGACGACGAGAAGGACCTCATCAAGCGGGTCGTCGGCGTCGGCGGGGACCACGTCAAGTGCTGCGACGCGCAGGGCAGGGTGACCGTCAACGGCGTTCCCCTGAACGAGGGGGACTACCTCTACCCGGGCAACGCCCCCTCCAGTACCCCGTTCGACATCACCGTTCCCTCCGGCCGGCTGTGGGTGATGGGCGACCACCGGGACAACTCCGCCGACTCGCGCGCCCACCAGGACACCGCGTACGGCGGCACGGTCCCGGAGGACTCCGTGGTGGGGCGTGCCAGGGTGATCGGCTGGCCCGTCGGCCGCTGGTCCGTGCTGAGTGAACCGAAAACCTTCTCGGCGGTGTCCGACGCGGCGGCTGGATCGACCGCCGCCCCCCGGGTGTCGCATAGGGTTGCCCAGGACGGTCCGAACGGATTGGTCCAGCTCCCGAGCCCTGCGGAACTCCCGCTCGTTATGGGAGTGGTGGGCCTGCGCCGGGCATGGCGCGGGCGGCGGCACGGAGTAAGGAGTTGGCGTGGGGGATGTGGCGGTTGGCGCACGGTCCGGACACGACGGCGAGGAGCACCGCGGACACCCCGGGGAGGCAGCGAACCGGGCTGCGGACAGCGCCGTGACCTCCGGGAGTGAGAGCGAAGCGGCCGAGGACGGCACAGTGACGGAGCACAGGGGCGGCGGTGACCGGGGGAGCGGCGACGGCAGCCCGCAGGGGGCGAAGCCGCGTTCCTTCTGGAAGGAACTGCCCATCCTGATCGGTATCGCGCTGGTGCTGGCGCTGCTGATCAAGACCTTCCTCGTACAGGCGTTCTCCATCCCCTCGGACTCGATGCAGAACACCCTGCAGCGGGGCGACCGGGTCCTGGTCGACAAGCTGACCCCGTGGTTCGGCTCCCAGCCCGAGCGCGGCGAGGTCGTCGTCTTCCACGACCCGGACAACTGGCTGGCCGGCGAGCCGACGCCCACGCCCAACGCGCTGCAGACGGTGCTCAGCTGGATCGGCCTGATGCCGTCCGCGGAGGAGAAGGACCTCATCAAGCGGGTCGTCGGCGTGGGCGGCGACACCGTGGAGTGCGGGAAAACCGGTCCGCTGCTGGTCAACGGCCACGCGCTGGACGAGCCGTACGTCTACCCGGGCAACACGCCGTGCTCCGTCGACTCCGAGGGCGGCCAGTTCAAGGTGAAGGTGCCCGAGGGATTCATCTGGGTCATGGGCGACCACCGGCAGAACTCGCGGGACTCGCGCTACAACCAGAACGACAAGAACCACGGCATGGTCCCGGTCGAGGACGTGGTCGGCCGTGCCATCGTCAAGGCCTGGCCGATCAACCGCTGGGGCACCCTGCCCGTTCCGGACACCTTCGACCAGCCGGGCATCGGTTCGCAGCCCTCGGCGGCGGGCGCCCTGACGGTGGCCCCCCACGGAGTGGCCCTGACCGCGGTCGTGCCGGTGGCGCTGTGGCGGCGCAGGCGCGCCGCGAAGGTCCAGGCCGGCACGGGGAGCGCGAGGGCGGCCACGGGGAGCCGCTGAGCCACCGGGACGCCGTCCTCCTCGGCGGACCTGGGGTGAAACCCTCGTGAAGCCCCCGGCGGTGGCCGGGAAAGAGGGGCTGCCCCGTCTCGGTACCGCCGGGTAGGGTGCGGGTCCATGGGTGGCGAGAGCACGACGCGTACGGCCCCGCGCAGCGGCGGCACAGGCCGGGGCCCGGCGGGCGGCAAGGCCGGACAGCGGTTGTCCGGGCTGATCGTGGCGCTGGGCCTGGTGCTGTTCCTCGGCGGGTTCGCGTGGGCGGCGGTGGTCTACCGGCCGTACACGGTGCCCACCAGTTCGATGGCGCCGACCATCGGCATGGGCGCCCGGGTGCTGGCCCAGCGCGTGGACGGCGGCGAGGTGCGCCGCGGTGACGTCGTCGTCTTCCATGACAGGACGTGGGTGCAGAACGCGCCCGTGATCAAGCGCGTGGTCGCCGTCGGCGGTGACACGGTCTCCTGCTGCAAGCAGGGCAAGCTGACCGTCAACGGCAAGCAGATCGACGAGCCGTACCTGAAGGGCCGCGCCGCCGAGGCCGGCGGCTTCCCGGCGGTGGAGGTGCCGCGGGGCCGGCTGTTCCTGCTCGGCGACGAGCGCCAGGGCTCCCTGGACTCCACCGCCCACCTCACGGACGCGGCCGAGGGCACCGTCTCGCGTGACGCCGTGAGCGCCCGGGTGGACGCCGTGGTGTGGCCGGTGAACGGCATGCTGGAGCGCCCCACCGGCTTCGAGGCGCTCGGCGCCCTGTCCCCGCCGGGCCCGCTGCGCACGATGCTCCTGATGATCGTCTCCGGTGCCGTCCTCGTTCTCGGCGGGGCCGCCTACGGTCCGGTCGCCAACCTGCTGGGCGGCTCGCGCGCCCGTACCCGGACGGAGCCGGCCGGTGCCCGCTGAGGCCGCGGACGCGTTCGAGGGCGGACTGCGCAAGGTGGCGCGGGTGGTCCTGCTCGATCCCGCGGACCGCATCCTGCTGCTGCACGGCCACGAGCCGGACGACCCGGCCGACGACTGGTGGTTCACGCCCGGCGGCGGCCTGGAGGGTGCCGAGACGCGGGAAGAGGCGGCCCTGAGGGAACTCGCGGAGGAGACCGGCATCACCGAGGTCGAGCTCGGCCCGGTGCTGTGGCGCCGCAAATGCTCGTTCCCGTTCGCGGGCCGACGCTGGGACCAGGACGAGTGGTACTACCTGGCCCGTACGGACCGGACGGCGACCGCGGCCACGGCCCTGACCGAGCTGGAGCGGCGCAGTGTCGCCGGAGCGCGCTGGTGGACGTGCCAGGAACTGATCCGGGCACATGAGACGGTGTATCCGACCAGACTCGCCGAGCTGCTGCGCACGCTGCTCGACGAAGGCCCCCCGGCCGGGCCCGTGGTGCTGGACACGGAGATTGTCTAGCGGCGGACGGGACTGGCGCACAATGGTGGGACCGCACGGCTGAAGGGGAACATGCCATGAGCGCCGAGGACCTCGAAAAGTACGAGACCGAGATGGAGCTCAAGCTCTACCGGGAGTACCGCGATGTCGTCGGTCTGTTCAAATACGTGATCGAGACCGAGCGGCGCTTCTACCTCACCAACGACTACGAGATGCAGGTCCACTCGGTACAGGGCGAGGTGTTCTTCGAGGTGTCGATGGCTGACGCCTGGGTGTGGGACATGTACCGGCCGGCCAGGTTCGTGAAGCAGGTACGGGTCCTGACGTTCAAGGACGTGAACATTGAGGAGCTGAACAAGACCGATCTGGAGCTGCCCGGCGGGTGAGAGCGGCCGGCCGTCGTCGCTCTGCGTCGCTCGTACGGGTGGCCGAGTTGTCCACAACCGGCGAGTAACCCACCAAGATCCACTCGGTCGGGGCGGATGCGTGACCGTTGGCGCCGGAGGTGGTGCCGACATGAACACCCAACAGTCACGCAGCGCACTCGGCAGGTACGGAGAGGACCTGGCCGCCCGTCGGCTGACCCGGGCCGGCATGACGGTCCTGGAGCGCAACTGGCGCTGCGGCAGGGCCGGCGAGATCGACATCGTGGCCCGGGACGGCGACGTCCTGGTCGTCTGCGAGGTGAAGACCCGCAGGCAGGGCCTCTTCGAGCATCCGATGGCCGCGGTCACCCCGGAGAAGGCCGAGCGGCTGCGCGGCCTGGCCGAACGCTGGATCCAGTCCCACGGAGGGGCGCCACCCGGAGGCGTCCGCATCGACGTGGTCGGTGTCCTGCTGCCCCGGCGTGGCGCGCCCGTCGTCGAGCACGTACGGGGGGCGGCCTGATGGGATTCGCGCGTACGTGCTCCGTGGCCCTCGTCGGTGTCGAGGGCGTGGTCGTCGAGGTCCAGGCCGACCTCGAACCGGGTGTCGCCGCGTTCACCCTGGTGGGCCTGCCGGACAAGAGCCTGATCGAGAGCCGGGACCGGGTGCGGGCGGCGGTGGTCAACTCCGGCGGCGAATGGCCGCAGAAGAAGCTCACGGTGGGCCTCAGCCCGGCCTCGGTGCCCAAGGCCGGCAGCGGTTTCGACCTGGCCGTGGCCTGCGCGGTGCTCGGTGCCGCCGAGCGGATCGACCCCCGGGTGCTCGCCGACATCGTCATGATCGGCGAACTCGGCCTGGACGGGCGGGTCCGGCCCGTCCGGGGCATCCTCCCGGCGGTGCTGGCCGCCGCGGACGCCGGATACGAGCAGGTGGTCGTGCCCGAGTGCGCCGCCACCGAGGCCGCACTGGTGCCCGGCGTCTCCGTGCTCGGCATCCGCAGCCTGCGGCAGCTGATCGCCGTGCTGACCGACGAACCGGTCCCCGAGGAACACCAGGACGAACCCGGCCGCCCGGACCCTCTCCTCGCCGGTCTGCGCCTGCCCGGCACGGGTGCGGCCGCCGGCATGCACAGCGTGGGCGCCGCCCAGCAGGACCAGGAACACGACCTCGCCGACGTCGTGGGTCAGCTCTCCGCCCGTACGGCGGTGGAGGTCGCCGCGGCCGGCGGACACCACCTGTTCCTCGAAGGGCCACCCGGCGCGGGCAAGACCATGCTCGCCGAGCGGCTGCCCGCGGTCCTGCCCCGGCTCGCCCGGCAGGAGTCCCTGGAGGTCACGGCCATCCACTCGGTGGCCGGGCTCCTGCCACCGGGCAAGCCGCTGATCGACCTCGCTCCCTACTGCGCCCCCCACCACTCGGCCACCCTGCAGGCCCTCGTCGGCGGCGGTCCCGGCATGGCGCGGCCCGGCGCCGTCTCTCTCGCCCACCGGGGCGTGCTCTTCCTCGACGAGACCCCGGAGTTCAGCAGCCACGCCCTCGACGCCCTGCGCCAGCCCCTGGAGGCGGGCCATGTGGTGATCGCCCGCAGCGCAGGAGTCGTGCGGTTCCCGGCCAGGTTCCTGATGGTCCTCGCCGCCAACCCGTGCCCCTGCGGCCGCTTCTCGCAGCGGGACAGCCTGTGCGAGTGCCCGCCCTCGGCGATCCGCCGCTACCAGGCCCGGCTCTCCGGACCGCTGCTCGACCGGGTCGACCTGCGCGTCGAGGTCGATCCCGTCACCCGCTCCGAGCTCGCCCGGCGCGGCGCCCGCGGCGAGGCCACGACGACGGTCGCCGACCGGGTGCGGGCCGCCCGGCAGCGCGCGGCGGCGCGCCTCGCGGGAACGCCGTGGCGGACCAACAGCGAAGTCCCCGGCCGCGAGCTGCGCAGCCGCTGGCACGCGGCCGCCGGCGCGATGGAGGAGGCCGAACGCAGCCTGGAGCGCGGTGTCCTCACCGCCCGCGGCCTCGACCGCGTCCTGCGGGTCGCCTGGACGGTGGCCGATCTCGCCGGCCACGACCGGCCCGGCGCCACGGACGTCGCCCTGGCGCTGCAGCTGCGCACCGGAGTGCCACGCGGCGTGCCCATGACCATCGGGGCACCGGCATGAGCACCCCGGCCGGACCCGACCGCGAACTGCTCGCCCGGGTCTTCCTCAGCCGGGTCCTCGAGCCCGGGGACGAGGTCGGCGGGCGGTGGCTGCGGGAGCTCGGGGCCGAGGAAGTGGCCCGGCGGCTGCGGGCCGGGGCGCCGCGGCTCGCCGGGGTGTCGGACAAGCGGTGGGCGGGACTGTGTGCACGGGCGGCCCTGACCGAACCCGAACGGGACCTCGCCCTCGCGCGCGAGACCGGGACGCGGTTCGTGCGTCCCGGCGACACCGAGTGGCCCGCCCAGCTCGACGACCTCGGCGACGCCCGCCCCACGGGACTGTGGGTGCGCGGCCGGCCCAGTCTGCGGATATGGGCGCTGCGCTCGGTCTCCGTGGTCGGCGCCCGCGCCTGCACCCAGTACGGCGCCCACATGGCCGCCACCCTCGCCGCCGGCCTCGCCGAACACGGCTGGGTGGTGGTTTCCGGCGGCGCCTACGGAGTCGACGGCGCCGCCCACCGCGGCGCGCTCGGCGCGGGCGGCGCCACGGCCGCCGTCCTGGCCTGCGGCGTCGATCGGCCCTACCCGCGCGGGCACACCGAGTTGATCACCAGGATCGCGCAGCAGGGCCTGGTCGTCGGAGAGCTGCCGCCCGGTGACCACCCGACACCGAGCAGATTCATCGTCCGCAACCGGGTCATCGCGGCGCTCACCCGGGGCACCGTGGTCGTCGAGGCCGCCCACCGCAGCGGGTCGCTGGTCACCGCGCGGGCGGCACAGCGGCTGGGCCGTCACACCATGGGCGTGCCCGGCCCGGCCACCAGCGCGCTCTCCGTCGGCGTCCACGAACTCCTGCGCGGCGGGGCCACGCTGGTCACCGACGCCGCGGACGTCGTCGAGCTGGTCGGCGCCATCGGCGAACTCGCCCCCGACCGGCGCGGCCCCGTACTCCCGCGCGACCTGCTGGAACCCGACGCCCGGCAGGTCCTGGCCGCGCTGCCCGCCCGCGGCGCGGCGACACCGGCCGAGATCGCCCGCGACGCCCGGACGACCCCGGACGACGTGATCGCGAGACTGTACGAACTCCGATCGCTCGGTTACGTCGAACGGCTCGGCGAGGGATGGAAGTTGACACGCCAGGCGGTGGTCTCGGCCCGGGCGGGCCGGGACGGATGCTGACCGAGTGTGTTCGGCTGTCCGGGGGAATCCCGGACTGCTCCGGGGATTCCCGCAGTTGGGCGTTTTCCCGGTCACCGAGGGTGACGTGTGCGACCCGGCGGGGCGCACGGCGGAACGAATCTGCGCACGCTTCGCACCCCGCCGTTCGCGCACCGCGACTCTCCAGTCACGCTACGCTCACGTGGTTCCGACCAGAGAGACGACCCCGACCGACAGCTCACCCAGACGCCCGCACTCCACGGCAGAACGGCACAAGGCGACGAATGCCCCAGCACACCTCCGGACCCGACCGGGCGGCGATCCCCCCAGCCGCCCGTGACGGTGGCAGCGTGCGGCCGCCCGCTCCCTCGACGCTCGACGAGCTGTGGCGGTCGTACAAGGCGACGGGGGACGACCGGCTGCGGGAGCAGTTGATCCTGCACTACTCGCCGCTCGTCAAGTACGTCGCCGGCCGGGTGAGCGTCGGCCTGCCGCCCAACGTGGAGCAGGCCGACTTCGTCTCCTCCGGGGTCTTCGGGCTCATCGACGCGATCGAGAAGTTCGACATCGACCGGGAGATCAAGTTCGAGACCTACGCGATCACCCGGATCCGGGGCGCGATGATCGACGAGCTGCGGGCGCTGGACTGGATCCCCCGGTCGGTGCGGCAGAAGGCGCGCAACGTCGAGCGGGCCTACGCGACCCTGGAGGCACGGCTGCGGCGCACTCCGACCGAGGGCGAGGTGGCCGCCGAGATGGGCATCCCGGTGGACGAACTGCACGCCGTCTTCAGCCAGTTGTCGCTGGCCAACGTGGTGGCGCTGGAGGAGTTGCTGCACGTCGGCGGCGAGGGCGGGGACCGGCTGAGCCTCATGGACACCCTGGAGGACACCGCCGCCGACAACCCGGTGGAGGTGGCCGAGGACCGGGAGCTGCGCCGGTTCCTGGCCCGGGCGATCAACACGCTGCCCGACCGGGAGAAGACCGTCGTCACGCTGTACTACTACGAAGGCCTCACGCTGGCCGAGATCGGCAACGTGCTCGGGGTGACCGAGAGCCGGGTCAGCCAGATCCACACCAAGTCGGTGCTGCAGCTGCGCGCCAAGCTGGCGAGCTTCGGACGCTGACCCGGACGGAGTGCCTCCCGTGGCGGGTGGCGCGTCCGTACAGTGGTTGACGTGCCAAGGATTCGAGCGGCCTCCGTGGCCGAGCACCGGTCGATGCAGCGAGCCGCCCTGCTGGACGCGGCACGGACCCTGCTGTCCGAGGGCGGGACGGAAGCGCTGACCTTCCCGGCCCTGGCCGAGCGGACGGGGCTCGCGCGGTCGTCGGTGTACGAGTATTTCCGGTCACGGGCCGCCGTGGTCGAGGAGCTGTGCGAGGTCGACTTCCCGGTGTGGGCCGCGGAGGTCTCGGCGGCCATGGCGACCGCCGGCGGGCCGGAGACCAAGGTCGAGGCGTACGTCCGCAAGCAGCTTGAGCTGGTGGGGGACCGGCGGCACCGGGCCGTCGTGGCCATCTCCGCGAGCGAGCTGGACTCCGGCGCGCGGGAGAAGATCCGCGCCGCCCACGGGGGGCTCGTCGCCATGATCGTCGAGGCGCTGGGGGAGCTTGGGCACGGTCAGCCCCGTCTTGCTGCGATGCTGGTGCAGGGCGTCGTGGACGCGGCTGTGCGGAGGGTCGAGCTGGGCGCCGCGGAGGACCCCGAGCAGATCGCGGAGGCCGCGGTGGGGATGGCTCTGCGCGGGGTGTGCGGCTGAGGCGGGCTGTGGCCG
>NZ_POTZ01000122.1 GCF_003236365.1 Streptomyces sp. NTH33 | reverse complement strand
CCCCGGGGCGCACCCGGGTGCTGTGGCCCCGGGTGGTGCGGCCCCGGGTGCTGTGCGGCCGGTGACCAGCCGGTGGCCGGTCCGTGCCCCGGCTGGTGGGGCGGCGGCAGCGGTGAACCCACTGCGTGCTGCATCCGGTGCGACTCCGTCTCGTACGAGGCAATTGGCGCCGGCGGCGGGCCCGACCCCGCCGCCTACCGAACGGTACCTTCCCCGGCCGTCGTATGGTGAACGGCCGGGCGCGGCCCGAAGTGCCCGTCACCGTACGGCGGACAGGACAAAGGGGGCGCGGCGGGACTTACTGCCCCACCTCACCGTAGGCGGCGAGCAGCACGGCCGGGTCCGGGCCCTCCAGGACGGTGGGCTTGGCGAGGCCGTCCAGGACGATGAAGCGCAGCAGGTCGCCGCGGGACTTCTTGTCGACCTTCATCGTCTGCAGCAGCTTGGGCCACTGGTCGTAGCGGTAGTGCAGCGGCAGGCCCACCGACTCGAGGACCGTGCGGTGGCGGTCGGCCGTGGCGTCGTCCAACCGGCCCGCGAGACGGCCGAGTTCGGCGGCGAAGTGCATGCCGACGGCGACCGCCGCGCCGTGCCGCCACTTGTACCGCTCGTTCTTCTCGATGGCGTGGCCGAGCGTGTGCCCGTAGTTGAGGATCTCCCTGAGGCCCAACTCCTTGAGGTCGGCGGAGACGACGTCCGCCTTGACCCGGATGGAGCGCTCGATGAGTTCGGCGGTGTGCGGGCCGGCCGGGGTGCGGGCGGCCTCGGGGTCGGACTCGATGAGGTCCAGGATCGCCGGGTCGGCGATGAAGCCGGCCTTGATGACCTCGGCGAGCCCGGAGACGTAGTCGTTGACCGGCAGGGAGTCCAGGGCGGCCAGGTCGCACAGCACGCCCGCGGGCGGGTGGAAGGCGCCCACGAGGTTCTTGCCCTCGGCGGTGTTGATGCCGGTCTTGCCGCCGACGGCCGCGTCGACCATGGCCAGCACGGTGGTCGGGACGGCGATCCAGCGCACCCCGCGCAGCCAGGTGGCCGCCACGAAACCGGCCAGGTCGGTGGTGGCGCCGCCGCCCACGCCCACGATGACGTCGGTGCGGGTGAAACCGGACTGGCCCAGCGCCTTCCAGCAGTAGGCGGCGACCTCGGCGGTCTTGGCCTCCTCCGCGTTGGGCACCTGGATGGCGATCGCCTCGTAGCCCTGCTCGGCCAGGTCGGTGCGGAGCGCGTCCCCTGTCCCGGCGAGCGCCTCGGGGTGGACGACGGCGACCCGCTTGGCCTTGTCTCCGATCAACCCGGTGAGTTCACCCAGGAGTTGGCGGCCGACCAGTACGTCGTAGGGTTCGCTGCCCGCGGTGCCGCCGACGTGGATCCGCGTCACTGCCTCGCTCATGCTTCTTTCCACTCCACTGCGTCCAGGACCGCTCGGGTGACGTCTTCGGGCGTACGGTCGTCGGTGGCGACCACGGCCGTGGCGACCTCTTCGTACAGGTGCCGGCGGGCCTCCATCAGCTCGCGCCACTGCTTGCGCGGGTTGACGGCGAGGAGCGGCCGGGCGGCGTTGAGGCCGGTGCGTCTGACGGCCTCCTCGACGTTCATCGACAGGTAGACCACCCGCAGTCCGGCGAGCAGGGCGCGGGTGTCCTCGTCGAGGATCGCGCCGCCGCCGAGGGCCAGCACGCCGTCGTGTCCGGCCAGCGCCCGGCGCACCGCGTCCTTCTCGATCGCACGGAAGACGTCCTCGCCCTCGTCGACGAAGATCTCGGCGATGGTGCGGCCCTGCTCGGCCACGATGTCGTCGTCGGTGTCCCGGTAGGCGGCGCCGAGGCGGTCGGCCAGCATCCGGCCGACGGTGGACTTGCCCACGCCCATCGGCCCGACCAGGACGACGACCGGTGCGGCGCTCACCGGATCGCCAGGCTGTCGAGGTAGCCCCGCACGTTGCGGCGGGTCTCGGCCACGCTGTCGCCGCCGAACTTCTCCGCGACGGCGTCGGCGAGGACGAGGGCGACCATGGCCTCGGCGACGATGCCGGCGGCCGGCACCGCGCACACGTCGGAGCGCTGGTGGTGGGCCTGCGCCGCCTCGCCGGTGGCCACGTCCACGGTCCTCAGGGCCCGGGGCACGGTCGCGATCGGCTTCATCGCGGCGCGCACCCGCAGCAGCTCGCCCGTGCTCAGCCCGCCCTCGGTGCCGCCGGAGCGGCCGGTGGCGCGCCTGATGCCCTCGTCGGTGGTGACGATCTCGTCGTGGGCCTGGGAGCCGGGCACCCGTGCCAGGTCGAAGCCGTCGCCGACCTCGACGCCCTTGATCGCCTGGATGCCCATGAGCGCGGCGGCGAGCCGGGCGTCCAGCCGGCGGTCCCAGTGCACGTGGGAGCCCAGGCCCACCGGCACGCCGTACGCCAGCACCTCCACCACGCCGCCGAGCGTGTCGCCGTCCTTGTGGGCCTGGTCGATCTCGGCGACCATCGCCTTGGAGGCGTCCGCGTCCAGGCAGCGCACCGGGTCCGCGTCCAGCTTCTCCACGTCCGCCGGGGTCGGGTACACGCCGTAGGGCGCCTTGGCCGCGGCCAGCTCGACGACGTGGCTGACGATCTCGATGCCGGCCGTCTCCTTCAGGTACGACCGGGCGACGGCGCCCAGCGCCACGCGGGCCGCGGTCTCCCGCGCGGAGGCGCGCTCCAGCACCGGCCGGGCCTCGTCGAAGCCGTACTTCTGCATGCCGGCCAGGTCGGCATGGCCGGGCCGGGGGCGGGTCAGCGGCGCGTTGCGCGCGAGCTCGGCCAGCTCCGCCGGGTCGACCGGGTCGGCGGCCATGACCTTCTCCCACTTGGGCCACTCGGTGTTGCCCACCATGACCGCCACCGGGGAGCCCAGGGTCAGCCCGTGCCGCACCCCGCCGAGGAAGGTGACCTCGTCACGCTCGAACTTCATCCGGGCGCCACGCCCATAGCCCAGGCGCCGCCGTGCGAGGTGGTCCGCCACCATCTCCGTGGTGACGGGCACGCCGGCGGGAAGGCCCTCCAGCGTGGCGACGAGTGCGGGTCCGTGGGACTCCCCCGCGGTCAGCCAGCGCAACCTGCTCAACGGTGCTCCTCATGCTCGCGCCTGGAACTGCGACGGCGCGACCGGGTGCGCGGCCCTGGCCCGCCACCTCCGATCCTCCCACGTCCGGGCGTCGGTCCCGGTCGACGGTCCAGCAGTCGGACGTCCGGCGTACCGTCTTCGAACCGCGGCACCGCCCCGCACCGGCCGCACCGGACACCCGGCGTCCACTTCGGCGGAAACAGCCGTGGTCAGCGGCCGGCGAGGGCCTTCTCGCCTGCTCGGCGCATGGCGTCCAGGGGGGCCGGGGCGTGACCCGTCATCTGTTCGACCTGGAGGACCGCCTGGTGCACCAGCAGGTCGAGGCCGCTGACGACGGCGCCGCCGGCCATGGACCAGCGGGCCGCGAGAGCGGTGGGCCAGGGGTCGTAGAGGACGTCGAAGAGGGTGGCGGGCCGCTCGGGCACGGCGCCGGCCAGCGCGTCCGTCGTACCGGCCGGGGTGGTGGCGATCACCAGCGGGGCCCGCAGGGCCTCGGCCGCGTCGGCCCAGTCCGCCGTACGGACCTCGACGTCCAGCCGCTCGCCCCACTGCCGCATCTCGGCGGCGCGGGCCTCGCTGCGGACGTAGACGACGACCTCGCCGGTGCAGACACGGGCGAGCGCGGCCAGCGCGGAGGAGGCGGTGGCGCCGGCGCCGAGGACGGCCGCCGAGCCGACCTGCTCGATGCCGTGCTCGCGCAGCGCGGCGACCATGCCGGGCACGTCGGTGTTGTCCCCGAGCCGACGGCCGTCCTCGGTGAAGACCACCGTGTTGACCGCCTCGACGGAGGCGGCCGTGTCGCTGATCGCGTCGAGCAGCGGGATGACCGCCCGCTTCAGCGGCATGGTCAGGGACAGCCCCGCCCACTCGGGTCCGAGGCCCGCGAAGAACGCGGGCAGGCCGGCCTCGTCGACCTCGAACCGGTCGTACGACCAGTGCGTGAGCCCCAGTTCCTCGTACGCCGCCCGGTGCAGCACCGGGGAGAGCGAGTGGGCGATGGGCGAGCCGAGGACCGCGGCGCGTCTGGCTGTGCTCATTGTCCCGACTTTTTCCGTTCCCTCTCGTACTCTGCCACCTTCTTGTTGTGCTCTTCGTTGGTCACCGAGAACACCGTCTTGTCCTCGTTGATCGACACGAAGTAGTACCAGGGGCCCGGGGTCGGTTTCATCGCGGCCTCGATGGCCTCCTTGCCGGGGTTGCTGATGGGCCCCGGCGGAAGTCCCTTTATGTTGTACGTATTGTACGGATCCTCGATCTTCCGCAGGTCCTTCACCTGCCCTATGTCCAAGGTGCTCTGGCCCTTGAGGTAGTTGACGGTGGAGTCCATCTCCAGTCGGCCGACCGTCTCGACGTTGTCCGGCTTGAGGCGGTTGTAGATGACACGGGCGACCTTCGTGAAGTCGTGCTGGTACTTGCCTTCGACCTGGACGACGCTCGCCACGGTGAGGAGTTCCCACGGGCTGTCGAGCCCGAGGCGTTTGGCCTCCTTCTCGATGCCCATGCCCGTGTACTGCGCACTGGCCCGCGTCACCATCTGTTTCAGAACGTCCTTGGGCTTCTGCCCCTTGGCGACCGAATAGCTGGACGGGTAGAGGAAGCCCTCCAGCGGGTCCTTGACGTTCTTGTGGTTCATCGCCCATGCGGGCAGGCCGAGGCTCTTCCACTCGCTCTTGGCGACCTTGGCGGTGGTGCCCTCGTCCAGTTCCAGGCGCATGTCGATGAGCTTGTAGACGTCGGCGTTGCGTTTGCCCTCGGCGATGATCAGGTTGCTGCGGCTCTCGGGGCTGAGCATCAACTGGACCGCGCTCGCGGCCGACATGTGCTTCTTCAGCGTGTAGACGCCGTCCTGGATCTGCTTGCCGTTGGGGTTCGCCTCCTGCGCGGAGACGAACGCGCCCACGCTCGCGACGACGCCCGCCTTCTTCAGCTCCTGCCCGATCACATAGCCACCGGCCCCCTTGGGGATGACGACCGTGACCTGCTCGCTGTTCCCGTCGCCCGCGTAGTCCGGCGCCGCGCCGAAACGATTTTGGTAGAACTGGTAGCCGTAGTACGTGACACCGACCGCGCCACCGCCGAAGACCATGACGACGACCAGGCAGGCGCAGCCGCTGCGGCGCTTCTTGCCCTTGTCCTTGCCCTTGCCGCCGCGTCCCTTGCGGTCGCCGCGCCCCCGGCCCTCGTTCCTCGGGTCGTCGGCATCGGCGTCGTCGTCCTCGTCGCCACCGCCCGCGAAGAAGGCGTGCTCGTCCTGGTCGGGTTCGGGTTCCGGGTCCCAGTCGGGCCGCGGCTCCGGTTCGGCGCGCCGGCGGCTCGGCGGCTGGGGCGGCGGGTAGGCGTCGGGGGTGCCGTAGAAGTCGGGCTGCTCGGCGCCGTGGGCCGCGGCTTGCCGGCCGTACGGGTCGGTCGGGTCAGCCGGGTACGGGGGCTGCTGCTGGCCACCGGCGCCGTCCCAGCCGCCCTGCTGGTACTGCTGCTGGTCCTGGAAGTGGCCCGTGTACTGCTGGTGGTGGCCCTGCTGGTCGTAGTGCGGGGGCTGCTGGTGACCCTGCTGGTCGTAGTGCGGGGGCTGCTGGTGACCCTGCTGGTCGTAGTGCGGGGGCTGCTGGTGACCCTGCTGGTCGTAGTGCGGGGGCTGCTGGTGACCCTGCTGGTCGTAGTGCGGGGATTGCTGGTGACCCTGCTCGCCGTACTGCTGCTGGTACTGCCCGCCGTAGCCGGCCTGCTGTTCGTGACCCCACTCGCCGTACTGCGGCTGCTGCGGATGGTGCTGCGGTTGGCCCCCGTAGGGGGGCTGCTGACCCGCCTGGGCCTGCTGTCCTCCCCATCCGCCGTCCCCGTACAACGGGTCGTCCGGATGCCACGGTTCGGAGCCTGGGCCCCGGCCATACTCAGTCATCGATCCCCTAGAGCCGCGAGGCGGAGGTTACGCGGCGTGGTGACCCGGCACCCGTTCCGCCTCTTGCTGTGCATCGGCTGTTCGAACACCGGCGCATCGCGCGGAACGTTACCGTACCGCGATCAGATGACCACTTCGACGCCCTCGCCGGGTGCTTTGCCTGACACTCGTTCGGATTCCAGGGCCTGCTGCAGGATGATGACGGCGGCGGCCTGGTCGATCACGGAGCGTCCCTTCCTGGTCTTCACCCCGGAAGCCCGCAGGCCCTGACTGGCCGTCACCGTCGTCATCCGCTCGTCCACCAGCCGGACCGGCACCGGGGCGATGCCCTTGGCCAGCTCCCCGGCGAAGGCGCGGACCTTGACCGCGGCCGGGCCCTCGCCTCCCTTGAGGGAGCGCGGGAGCCCGACGACGACCTCGATCGGCTCGTACTCCTCGACGAGTTGCCGGAGCCGGCGGTGCGCCGCGGGGACGTCCCGGCCGGGGACCGTCTCCACCGGGGTGGCGAGGATCCCGTCGGGGTCGCAGGAGGCGACCCCGATACGGGCGTCCCCGACGTCGATCGCGAGCCGACGTCCCTTCCTCATCACTACTGGGTCCTCATCACTTCGCGGTCTCCGCCACGAGGCGTTCCACGGCGTCCACGGCCTCGCCGACGGCGGCCGGGTTCTGGCCGCCGCCCTGGGCGACGTCCGGCTTGCCGCCACCGCCGCCGCCGAGCGTCTTGGCGGCGGTGCGGACGAGGTCACCGGCCTTCAGCCCGCGCTCACGGGCGGCCTCGTTGGTGGCGACGACCGTCAGCGGCTTGCCGTTGTTCACCGTGAACAGGGCGACCACGGCGGCCCGGCCGCCCTGGATGCGGCCGCGTACGTCGAGGACCAGCTTGCGCAGGTCGTCCGGCGTGGTGCCGTCCGGGACCCGCCCGGTGACAAGGGCGACGCCCCTGACGTCCTTGGCGGACTCGGCGAGGCCGGCGGCGGCCTGCAGCACCTTCTCGGCGCGGAACTTCTCGATCTCCTTCTCGGCGTCCTTCAGCTTGCCGAGCATCGCGGAGACCTTCTCCGGCAGCTCCTCCGGGCGGCCCTTGATCAGCTCCTGGAGCTGGGCGACGACCGTGTGCTCGCGGGCGAGGAAGTGATAGGCGTCCACACCCACCAGGGCCTCGATACGGCGCACGCCCGAGCCGATGGAGGACTCGCCGAGCAGCTTGACCAGGCCCAGCTGGGCGGTGTTGTGCACGTGCGTGCCGCCGCACAGCTCCTTGGAGAAGTCGCCGATGGTGACCACGCGCACGCGTTCGCCGTACTTCTCGCCGAACTCGGCGATGGCGCCCTGCTTCTTGGCCTCGTCGATGCCCATGACCTCGGCGTGCACGTCGAGGTCGCGGGCGAGCACCTCGTTGATCTTCTGCTCGACGTCGGTCATCACCGTCTGCGGTACGGCGGAGGGGGAGCCGAAGTCGAAGCGGAAGCGGCCGGGCTGGTTCTCGGAGCCGGCCTGGGCGGCCGTCGGGCCGAGGGCGTCGCGCAGCGCCTGGTGGGTCAGGTGCGTGGCGGAGTGGGCGCGGGCGATGGCCCTGCGGCGGTGGGCGTCGATCGAGGCGTGGGCCTTGGCGCCGACGGTGACCTCGCCGACCTGGACGACGCCCTTGTGGACGTAGACGCCCGGAACCGGCTTCTGGCAGTCGCGGACCTCGATGACGGCACCGGAGTCGACCTTGATCCGGCCGGTGTCGCCGATCTGGCCGCCGCCCTCGGCGTAGAACGGGGTGCGGTCCAGGACGACCTCGACCTCGTCGCCCTCGGTGGCGGCCGGGGAGGAGACGCCGTCGACGAGGATGCCGACGACGGTGGACTCGCCCTCGGTGTCGGTGTAGCCGATGAAGTCGGTCTCGCCGGCGGTGTCGGCGATCTCGCGGTAGGCGCCGAGGTCGGCGTGTCCGGTCTTCTTGGCCTGGGCGTCGGCCTTGGCGCGCTCCCGCTGCTCCTTCATCAGGCGGCGGAAGCCCTCCTCGTCCACGGTGAGGCCCTGCTCGGCGGCCATCTCCAGGGTGAGGTCGATCGGGAAGCCCCAGGTGTCGTGGAGCAGGAAGGCCTTGTCGCCGGCGAGGACGGTGCCGCCGGCCTGCTTGGTCTCGGTGACGGCGGTGTCGAGGATGTTGGTGCCGGCCTTCAGCGTCTTCAGGAAGGCCGCCTCCTCGGCGAGGGCGACCTTCTCGATGCGCTCGCGGTCGGTGATCAGCTCCGGGTACTGCTGCCCCATCATGTCGATGACGACGTCGATCAGGTCCCTGACGACCGGGCCGGTGGCGCCGAGCAGGCGCATGTTGCGGATGGCGCGGCGCATGATGCGGCGCAGCACGTAGCCGCGGCCCTCGTTGCCGGGGGTGACGCCGTCGCCGATGAGCATGGTGGCGGTGCGCATGTGGTCGGTGACCACGCGCAGGGACACGTCCGAGTCGTGGGCGTCGCCGTAGGCGACACCGGTCAGCTCGGTGGCCTTCTTGATGACGGCCATGGAGGTGTCGATCTCGTACATGTTCTGCACGCCCTGCAGAATCATGGCGAGCCGCTCCAGGCCGAGCCCGGTGTCGATGTTCTTGCTCGGCAGGTCGCCGAGGATCTCGAAGTTGTCCTTGGAGGTGCCCTCGCCGCGCTCGTACTGCATGAAGACGAGGTTCCAGATCTCCACGTACCGCTCGTCGTTGACGGCGGGGCCGCCCTCGACGCCGAACTCGGGGCCGCGGTCGTAGTTGATCTCGGAGCAGGGGCCGCACGGGCCGGGCACGCCCATGGACCAGAAGTTGTCCTTCATGCCCAGGCGCTGGATGCGCTCCTTGGGCACGCCGACGACCTCGTGCCAGATCCGCTCGGCCTCGTCGTCGTCCTTGTAGACGGTGATCCACAGGCGCTCGGGGTCGAGGCCGTAACCGCCCTTGTCCTGGGGGGTGGTGAGCAGCTCCCAGGCGAGCTTGACGGCGCCTTCCTTGAAGTAGTCGCCGAAGGAGAAGTTGCCGCACATCTGGAAGAACGTGCCGTGCCGGGTGGTCTTGCCGACCTCTTCGATGTCGGGCGTGCGCACGCACTTCTGCACGCTGGTGGCGCGCGGGAACGGCGGCTTGACCTCGCCCAGGAAGTAGGGCTTGAAGGGCACCATGCCGGCCGGGACGAGGAGCAGAGTCGGGTCGTCCGCGATGAGCGACGCCGAAGGGACGACGGTGTGCCCGCGCTCCTCGAAGAAGCTCAGCCAGCGGCGGCGGATCTCAGCCGACTCCATCAGTGGTCCTCATTCCGGTTGTACGAGTACGTCGGGTCC
Organism: Streptomyces sp. NTH33; assembly: GCF_003236365.1. GTDB lineage: Bacteria > Actinomycetota > Actinomycetes > Streptomycetales > Streptomycetaceae > Streptomyces. Next base: position 6,667 of record NZ_POTZ01000122.1, on the reverse strand, counting down.
GTGGAGTTCCCGGCGTACTTCGGGCTGTTGTGGTTCTCGATGGCGGCGTACCGCCTCGGCGCGGGGAGTTCGGGATCGACGGGTGCGTCGATGCCGAGCGCCTCGCCGAGTTCGGCCTCCCGCTGGGCCATGTTGTCGCGGACGTCGAGCGCGAAGCCGACCGCGCGGTCCTTGAACCGGTGGCCTGCCTCGAGCGCCTTGTTCGCCGCGGTCGCGGCGAGGCTCTCGGGGGTCAGCTGCCTCAGCTTGCGGTTGACCTTGGTGGTGGCCCACACGCCGGCGGCGACACCTGTGGTGAACCAGAACGTACGGCGGAACATCGTCAGTCCTTACTTCTCCCGGTTGTTCCGCTTCCCCCGCCGCGCGGCCGGGACGGTGCGGCCCACGATCACGGTACGCCTCGACGTCCTGCCGGGCACGTCCTCCTTGCGGCCGCCCAGCGCCCGGCGCACGCCGTAGCCGAAGGCGGCCACCTTGACCAGCGGGCCGCCGAAGGTGGAGGCGACGGTGGTGGACAGCGCGGAGGCGTTGGAGGTGACCTCCTGGACGTCGGAGGCGATCGCGTCGACCCGGTCGATCTGGGTCTGCGCGGAGCGCACCGCCTGGGAGGCGTCGGCCAGCAGCGGAACGGCCTGGTCGGTCACGTCCGCCACGAGCTTGGTGGTCGCCTTGAGCGTCTGGGCCAGCCTCACCAGTGCGACGGCGAGGAAGGAGACCAGGATCGCCCAGAAGACGGCCACCAGGATCCCGGCCACCTCACCACCGGACACTGTGCGCACCCGCTCCCTGATACGTGCCTGAACATCGAGACCATCGAGAACATCGAGAACATCGAAAAAAACGTGCACCGAGCCTATCGCGCCGGGGGCAGCGCTCCGTACCGGTTTCCCGCCCGCGCCCTGCGGAATCGCGCTCCGCGCGGGTGCTGCCAAAGGCACACAAGCGAGCCCGCCGCCTCGCCCGCCCGGAAAGGCGGGGGAGACGGCGGGCTGAAGTACCGCGGCCGGCCTGGATCAGCGGGCGTAGTACTCGACGACGAGCTGCTCGTCGCAGATCACCGGGATCTCCTTGCGGTTCGGCTCACGGTCCAGGCGGAACGCCAGGGCCTTGAGGTTCACCTGCAGGTAGCGCGGGGTCTCGCCCTCGGGGGCGAAGCCGCCCTCGCGGGCGATCTGGAAGAGCGTCTTGTCCTTGCTGCGGTCGCGGACCTGGACGACGTCGTCCGGACGCACGCGGAAGGACGGCTTGTCGACCTTCTGGCCGTTGACCTGGATGTGGCCGTGGACGACCATCTGGCGGGCCTGGTAGATCGTGCGGGCGATGCCCGAACGCAGGACCAGCGCGTCGAGGCGGCGCTCGAGCTCGATGAGGAGCGCGTCACCGGTCTTCATCGTGGTCTTGGCGGCACGCTCGTAGGCGCGCACCAGCTGGCGCTCGGAGATGTCGTACTGAGCGCGCAGGCGCTGCTTCTCCAGCAGACGGACCTTGTAGTCCGAGTTCTGCTTACGGCCGCGGCCGTGCTCACCCGGCGGGTAGGGGCGGGCCTCGAAGTACTTGACGGCCTTCGGGGTCAGCGCGATACCGAGGGCACGCGACTTCTTGACCTTGGGGCGGGACTGGTTCGCCATGGAACCGAACACCTCGTGTTTCTGTGTGAATACGGCTTCACCAGGGTTAGGGGAGGTCGCATCCGCAGCCGGGGGAACCCGCCGGATCCTCATCGGACCTGGTGGGCAGCCGCTCCCTGGTCTGGGCACATACGTGCAGCACGCGAGTGGCCCACCGACCGGTCCCGGGATGTGCGGGTGGTGGTGGGCGGCCCGCGACACCGTTCGCCGGTGCGCGACGCTCCTGGATCCCCGCTGCCCTGGGGCGGTGGGGTTCCGGCTGGATGTCCCGCTCTGGTGGTGCCGTCGCCTCTTGCGAGGTGCCGGACACGGGACTCAGCGCTTCGGGAGAGTCTACAGGGTGCCGGGGCCTGTCCGGCAATCCGCGCCGGGCCCTACGACCGCCTCCGGCCGAGGTGCTTGCGGGTCCACTCCACCGCGTCCGCGTACCGCGCCTCGGCGCCGTGCCGGCCCGGGGTGTAGTACTCGCGGTCCTTCAGGGCGTCCGGCGCGTACTGCTGGGCGGCGATGCCCTCGGGCAGGTCGTGCGGGTAGACGTAGCCCTGCGCGTGGCCGAGCTTGGCCGCGCCCTTGTAGTGCCCGTCCCGCAGGTGGGGCGGGACGGGTCCGGCCAGTCCCTTGCGCACGTCGTCCAGGGCGGCGCCGATCGCCGTGGTCGCCGAGTTGGACTTGGGGGCGAGGGCCAGGGCGATGGTGGCGTGGCTGAGGGTCAGGGCCGCCTCGGGAAAGCCGATCATGGCGACGGCCTGGGCGGCGGCTACGGCTGTCGGCAGCGCGTTCGGGTCGGCGAGGCCGATGTCCTCGCTGGCGGAGATCATCAGGCGGCGGGCGATGAACCGGGGGTCCTCCCCGGCCTCGATCATCCGGGCCAGGTAGTGCAGGGCGGCGTCGACGTCGGAGCCGCGGATGGACTTGATCAGGGCGCTGGCGACGTCGTAGTGCTGGTCGCCGTCGCGGTCGTACTTCACCGCGGCCCGGTCGACGGTCTCCTCCAGCGTGGTCAGGCCGATCTCGCTCTCGCCCTTGGCGAGGGCGGCCCCGGCGGCGGCCTCCAGGGCGGTCAGGGCGCGGCGGGCGTCGCCGCCGGCGATGCGCAGCAGGTGGTTCTCGGTGTCCTCGGAGAGGGTGACGGTGTCCTTCAGGCCGCGCTCGTCGGTGAGGGCACGGCGGAGCAGGCCGCGGACGTCGTCGTCGGTGAGGGGTTCGAGGGTGAGCAGCAGGGAGCGGGACAGCAGCGGGGAGATCACGGAGAAGTACGGGTTCTCGGTGGTGGCCGCGATCAGCGTCACCCAGCGGTTCTCCACCGCCGGGAGCAGGGAGTCCTGCTGGGCCTTGCTGAAGCGGTGGATCTCGTCGAGGAAGAGCACGGTCTCCTGGCCGTAGCCGCCGGAGGCCCGGCGGGCGCCGTCGATGACCGCGCGGACCTCCTTGACGCCCGCGGTGATCGCCGACAGCTCCACGAAGCGCTTGTTGGTGGCCTTGGAGACGACGTACGCCAGGGTGGTCTTGCCGGTGCCGGGCGGGCCCCACAGGATCACCGACGAGGGTCCCGCCGGGCCGCCCGAGCCCTCGCCGACCAGCCGGCGCAGCGGCGAGCCGGGCTTGAGCAGATGCTGCTGGCCCACCACCTCGTCGAGGGTGCGCGGGCGCATCCGGACCGCCAGGGGACTCGCGGCCGGGTCCTTCTCCTGGCGTTCTTCTGCTGCGGCGGTGAACAGGTCGGGCTCCACGCTGAAACCCTATGCCACGCCGCCGGCACCACCACCAGGGCCGTTCGCCCAGGGCCTGTCCGACGGATCAGGCCCAGAGGCTGCTGCCCCAGCGGGTCAGGATCAGCATGACGATCACACCGCAGTGCGTGACCGGCAGCACCCACGTGAACTCGGCGAGGAAGTTCTTCACCGGGCGCGGCGCGGGCAGGAAGTCGTTGCGGACGTTGAAGGAGGTCACGTACCAGAACATGACGATCGTGGCGACCCAGGCCAGCGAGCACCACAGGCACAGCGCGTTGATCCGGTACAGCGACTGGAACATCAGCCAGGTGACGAAGCAGACGCCGAAGAGCGTGCCGAAGTTGAAGGTCAGCCAGTACCAGCGCGGGAAGGTGGCACGGGTCAGCAGGCTCATGCCGACGCAGATGACGATGCCGTAGCAGACCAGGCCGAGCAGCGGGTTCGGGAATCCGAAGACGGTGGCCTGCTTGCTCTCCATGACGCTGCCGCACGACACGATCGGGTTGAGGCTGCAGCTGGGGGTGAAGACCTTGCCGCTGAGCTTGCCCTCGAGGATCTTCTGCTTGTCGATCGTGATGATCCACGCGGCGAGCAGACCGGCCGCGCCCGTGATCACCAGCAGCAGGGCGAAGGCGCGGCTACCGCCCACCGTGCGCGGCGCGGGCGCCGTGCGTTCCGGCTCGGGTTCCGCGGACACGTCTTTGACCGTCGTCTTGCTCATCACGCCGATTCCGTCACCTGTGAGTCGGACCTGCTTCGGGCACGGCCATTGTGCCGCACACACACGTGTGCTCAACGTGAGGTGGACGCAAGAAGATACGCGGGGCCGGCCCCGAACGTCCGGTTCCGGACAATGAGCGAGCCGGGCGGCACGGACCGCCCGGCTCACCGTGCTCACTGTCTCTCAGCCGATCTCAGCCGAGCCGTGACTCCAGCTCCGCCACGATCTCGTTGACGCCGATCGCCGTCTGCTCACCGGACTCCATGTCCTTGAGCTGGACGACGCCGTCGGCGAGGTCGCGTTCGCCGGCGACGAGCGCGTAGCGGGCACCGGACCTGTTGGCCGCCTTCATCGCCGCCTTCAGGCCCTTGCCGCCGTACGAGAAGTCGGCCGCGATGCCCACCTTGCGCAGCTCGGTGACCTTCGTGAAGAGGAGACGGCGGGCCTCCTCGCCGAGGGGGACCGCGAAGACGCTGGTCGTGGAGGGCAGTGGGAGTTCGACACCCTCCGCCCGAAGGGCCAGGACGGTGCGGTCCACGCCCAGGGCCCAGCCGACCGAGGGCAGGGCCGGGCCGCCGATCATCTCGGAGAGGCCGTCGTAGCGGCCGCCGCCGCCCACCGCGGACTGGGAGCCCAGGCCGTCGTGGACGAACTCGAAGGTGGTGCGGGTGTAGTAGTCCAGGCCGCGGACCAGCTTGGGGTCGTCCTCGAAGGAGACGCCCTGGGCCACCAGCAGGGTCCGTACCTCCTCGTGGTACGCCTTGCAGGCGTCGCACAGGTAGTCGCGCAGCAGCGGGGCGCCCGTCAGCTGCTTCTGGACCGTCTCCCGCTTGTCGTCGAGGACGCGCAGGGGGTTGATGTCGACACGGCGGCGGGTGTCGTCGTCCAGGTCCAGGCCGTGCAGGAAGTCCTGCAGGGCGGCGCGGTAGACCGGGCGGCACTCCTTGTCGCCGAGGCTGTTGAGCAGGATGCGGAAGTCGCTCAGGCCCAGCGAGCGGTACGCCTGGTCGGCGAGGATGATCAGCTCGGCGTCCAGCGCCGGGTCCTCGGCGCCGATGGCCTCCGCGCCGACCTGGGAGAAGTGGCGGTAGCGGCCCTTCTGGGGGCGCTCGTAGCGGTAGTAGGAGCCGGAGTACCAGAGCTTGACCGGCAGGTTGCCCGCCTTGTGGAGGTTGGCCTCCAGGGCGGCGCGCAGCACGGAGGCGGTGCCTTCGGGGCGGAGGGCCAACTTGTCGCCGCCCTTGGTCTCGAAGGTGTACATCTCCTTGGTCACGATGTCGGTGGACTCGCCGACCCCGCGCGCGAAGAGCTCCACGTTCTCGAAGCCGGGCGTCTCGATGTAGCCGTAGCCGGAGTTGCGCAGCGGGGCGGCGATCGCCTCGCGGACCGCCAGGTACACGGCGGAGTCCGGCGGGATCAGGTCGTACGTGCCCTTGGGGGCCTTGAAGGTGCTCACGAAGTCTCTCGTCACATTCCTCGTCGGGGAGCGGTGTCCGCGTCCGCTCCCGGGCCGGCCGCCACCTGCCGAAGATAGGGGTTGGTGGCGCGCTCCCGGCCGATGGTCGTCTGGGGGCCGTGGCCGGACAGCACCACGGTCGAGTCGTCGAGCGGCAGGCACACGCGGGCCAGCGAGTCGAGCATCTCGGCCATGTCACCGCCGGGCAGGTCGGTGCGTCCGATGGAGCCGGCGAAGAGCAGGTCCCCGGAGAAGAACACCTGCGGAATGTCCGCGGTCTCGGGGATCCGGAACGTCACCGACCCCTTGGTATGGCCGGGCGCGTGCGCGACGGAGAACTCCAGGCCGGCCAGCTCCAGCCCGGCGCCGTCGGTCAGTTCCTTGACGTCGTCCGGCTCCCCCACGGTCAGCTCGCCCATCAGCGGCATCCCGATGGAACGGCCGAGCGCCTTCTCGGGGTCGCTCATCATGTACCGGTCGGCCGGGTGGATCCACGCCGGTACGTCGTGCGCGCCGCAGACCGGGACGACCGAGGCCACGTGGTCGATGTGGCCGTGGGTGAGGACGACGGCGACGGGCTTGAGCCGATGCTTCCTGACCGCTTCCTCGACGCCCTGGGCGGCCTGGTGGCCGGGGTCGATGATCACGCACTCCTCACCGGCGGCGGGGGCGACGAGGTAGCAGTTCGTCCCCCAGGCCCCGGCGGGGAACCCGGCAATGAGCACGATCGTCCTTCGTTGTCTCGATACGGGTGGCTGCAACTGTCGTCAGAGCCTACCGGCGCTGCCGGATCCTCAGCGAACCCATATACGGTACGGGTCACACGCGAACGGCCGGTTCAGCGGTCGCACGCGTACCGGTCGACACACGAGACGCTTGAGGAGAGAACCCGGTGGTCAGCCAGGAGCAGCGGCGACGTCAGCTCGCCCGGGAGAAGTTCTTGCGGCAGCAGCAGCGGCGCACCGCCGCGCGGCGCAGGGCACACGTGCGCAACTCCGTGATCGCGTCGGTGCTCGGCGTGGTCGTGATCGGCAGTGCCGCCCTGTACACGACCGGGGTCATGAAGAACGGCAAGGACGACAAGGCCAACGCGAGCGCGGACGTCTCCCCCAGCGCCCCGGCCCCCAGC
>NZ_POTZ01000121.1 GCF_003236365.1 Streptomyces sp. NTH33 | reverse complement strand
CCTCCTGGGCGAGCGCGGCCAGTTCGGCGCCCTGCGCGGTGGCCCGGGCGCGCAGCTCCGAGGCGCCCAGCGTCATCCGGTGGTCGTCGAGCACGTCCAGCCCGCGTCGGCACGCCTCCAGCACGCCCCGCCCCGAGCCGGCCGCCCGGGCCCGCAGCGCCTGCGCGGCCCACCCCGTCATCCGGGCGAGCGGCGGCCCGACGTGCCGGCTGCGCGCGGCGACCGCCAGATGCCTCTCGGCGTCCGCCGGCCGGCCCAGGGCGAGCGCGATCCGCCCCGCCAGCAGCGATGCCTCCGGCGCGGCCGGCGAGCCGGAGGAGGCCAGCCGCTCGGCCAGCGCGGCCGCGTCCGCGACCAGCCGCCCCGAGCGGCGCCCGGTGGCGGCCCGCGCCTCGATCAGCACCAGCCGGGCGTGCGCCTCCCACCAGGCGCGCTGCTGCCCGGCGAACAGCCGTACGGCCGCCGCGGCGCGCGCGATCGCCGTGTGCGGGTCGTCCGCCAGCCGCGCGGCCCGCGCCGCGGCCAGCAGCAGCTCCGCCTTGCGGGTCGACTGGCCGCCGATGCCGTCCAGTTCGGCGATCGCCGCGTCCGCCCCGGCCAGTGCCTCGGGGGCGAGCCCGGCCGCCATCAGCACCTCGCAGCGCCGGATGTCGAGCATGAACGTGGGCGTGCCGAGCTCGGCGTACCGCTCCTCGGCCTCGTCCAGCAGCCGCAGCGCCGCCGGGATGTCGCCCTGCCGGAACGCCGCCAGGCCCCGGCTCTCCACGGCGTCGGCCTTGTCGTGCTCCTGGCCGGTGGTGTCCCACAGCGCCTGGGCCGCGGTGAAGTCGGCGTCCGCCCGCTCCACCGCGCCCAGCGCCAGGTGCACGGTGGCCCGCAGCGTCAGCGCCCGCGCCGTCCAGATCACGTCACCGGCCTGCCGCAGTACGGGAATCGCCCGCCGTACGTCCTCCAGCGCCTCGCGATGCCGGCCCAGCACCCACCACACGTACGCCCGCCGGTACAGCACCCGCGCCCGGGTGTGTCCCGTCCCGCGCGCGACCCCGCGCTCGAAGGCCGCCAGCCCCTGCCGCGTGCGCCCCGCGTGCACCAACGCGACCCCGAGCGTGGCCAGGACGTCGGCCTCCCGCTCGGCCGAGTCCGCCCGCGCCGCCAGGTCCCGGGCCCGCCGCAGATGCCGCAGCGCCAGGCGCAGGTCGCCGAAGTCCCGCTGCCAGATGCCGATCACCTGGTGGGCGACGGAGCCGTGCAGCGGCGGCGGACCGGCGTCGAGCAGCCCTCGGGCCCGAGCCAGGGCCTCACCGGGGGCGGCGAACACCATGGGCAGCAGTTCGAGGACCGAGGCACTTCCGGCTGTCACGCGTCGGATGGTAGTGGCCCGGTGGTGCCCCTGTAACCGCGTCGGGCGGGCCTGACGCTGTATCAAGAGGGCTCCACGCGGCTCTGACTGACGAACCACCGCACCAACGGGAGGACACGCCATGGCACCTCAGCGATTCCGCGAGCAGTTCGAACAGATCCAGCGCTCGATGCCGGACGTGCCGCTGGCGATGGGCCCGGACGACTCGGCCGAGTTCTTCTACGAGAAGGGCGTCGTCCTCGCCCGCGACGGCGAGGAGGCCCGCCTCGTCGAGGACACCGTCCGCACGCACTTCACCCAGGCACCCGGTCTGACCGCCGACCGCGTGCGCCGGGCGGGCCCCGAGACCAACCGCACCGGCATCACCCGCATCCAGGTCGGCGACCCGGGCCACGGCGACCGCGGCGGCGACCGCGCCGTCGCAGACGCGCTGCGCGCCCTGCGCGCGCACGAGGGCCGGGCCGGACGGCGGCTGGTCAGCCGCAACCACGTGGTGTCCATCGCGGTCAACGCCTGCCCCGGCGACGAGCCCGTGCCCGCCCCGCTCGCCCAGGGCACCAACCCTGCGCCCGCCGAGACCGCCTACGACGCGGAGACCGCCGTCGGCGTCCTCGTCGTCGACACCGGCCTCATGCACGACTACCGCTCGGTCCCGCTGCTGGCCCACGTCCAGGGCGACGCCCAGGTGCAGGAGACCGACGACACCGGAGTCCTGCGGCAGTACGTCGGCCACGGCACGTTCATCGCGGGGCTGGTCGCGGCCGTCGCACCCAACACCGACATCACCGTGCGCGGCACCCTCAACGACGCCGGGGCCATCCTGGAGGCCGACTTCGGGCACAAGCTCTTCGAGGCCGTCGACGCCGGCGGCTGGCCCGACATCATCAGTCTGTCCGCCGGCACCTCCAACGGCCGCACCGACGGACTGCTCGGCGTCGACGCCTTCATGCGGGAACTGCGCGCCCGGGGCACCCTCCTCGTGGCGGCCGCCGGCAACAACGGCAGCGCCACCCCGTTCTGGCCCGCCGCCTACGCCGACCTGCCCGAATACGCCGGCTCCGTCCTGTCCGTCGGCGCCCTGCGCGGCGACGGCGAACACGGCGCCTGCTTCAGCAACCACGGCGCCTGGGTGAAGGCGTACGCCCCCGGCGAGCGGCTGACCAGCGTGCTCACCGGCTTCGAGGCGCCCGTGCCGTACGTCTACCAGCACTCCACCTACGACATCTGCCGGTACGGCTTCGGCTACGCCTGCACCTGCCAGTCCCCGCGCCACACCGGCGTGCTCAGCGAGGGACAGCAGACCCCCTCCGCCAAGCCGGACCAGGTGATGTTCGAGGGGTACGCACACTGGAGCGGAACCTCCTTCGCCACCCCCGTCGCCGCCGGCATGGTCGCCGCCCACATGACGGCGCACAAGGAGCGCGACCCGCGTGCGGCCCGGCGTCAACTGCTCCAGGCCAACACCGAGTACGCCGAAGTGCGCGGGGCGCACGTGCCGGCGCTGCGCCCGCCCACCTGGCGCCCCGTCCCCGTCGTCCCGATCGCTCCGACGACATGAGGGCCGGAACCGTTCCCTCCGCGGCGTACCATGACATGCCGTATCCGAGGGGTGAGGCAGTGGAACGCGCAGATGTCGGCGTGCTCGTCCGGTCCGCCGTCGACGGCGACGCGGCGGCCTGGAAGACGCTGGTGGAGGGGCTCAGCCCGCTGGTGTGGTCCGTCGTGCGGGCGCACCGGCTCTCCGACGCCGACGGACACGAGGTGTACCAGACCGTCTGGTTCCGTTTCGCCCAGCACCTGGGGCGGATCCGGGAACCCGACAAGGCGGGCTCGTGGCTGGCGAGCACCGCGCGCAACGAGTGCCTGAAGACGCTGCGGAGCCTGAGCCGGCTGACGGTGACGGACGATCCGCAGCTGCTGGACCGGGTGAGCGAGGAGAGCACGCCGGAGCAGTCGCTGCTCGACTCCGAGGAGGCCGCCGCGCAGAGCGAGCGGATCCGCCGGCTGTGGCAGGAGTTCGAGAAACTCGGCGATCGCTGCCGCCAGTTGCTGCGCGTGCTGATCGCCTCGCCGCCGCCCAGCTACCAGGAGGTGTCCGCGGCGCTGGGGGTCGCCGTGGGCAGTATCGGACCTCTGCGCCAGCGCTGTCTGCGGCGCCTGCGCGCACGACTCGACGCACGGGGGACAGTGTGAGCGACGTGAGCGACCCCAAGGACCGCCGGGAGGGCTCGTACGACGACGAGCCGGACGCGGGGCTGCAGGCCGAAAGCCGGTTGGACGACAGTCGGTTGGACGACGGCCCGCTGGAGCAGGAGTTGCGGCAGGCCGCGGCCATTCTCGACCCCGTCCCGGACCACCTGCTCCAACTGGCCGTCGACGCCTACGCGTTGCACGACCTGGACGTCCGCATCGCCGAGCTGACCTTCGACTCGCTCGTCGACGCCATCCCGGTCAGGGGGGCGACGGACACGCCGCGGATGCTGACCTTCCAGGCCGGTGACCTGACCGTGGACGTCGAGGTCACCGGGGACGGGCTGATGGGACAGGTGCTGCCGCCGCAGCCGGCCCGCATCGAGGTGCTGGGCGGCCCGCAGGCGGGCGCCGCGCTCACCGCCGACGACCTCGGCCGCTTCACCGGCGACGCACCGCCCTCCGGCCCGTTCGCGCTGCGGCTGCGCGCGGGCGGGGAGGCCGTGGTCACGGAGTGGCTGCGGGCGTGACCGCTCCGGCACGCCTCACCGGCCGGCCGGGACGGCGTCGACGACAGCGGCCAGCGCCTCGGCGAGCCGGTCCAGCCCGGGGCCCGCGGGACCGCCCGGCTCGGTCATGTAGGTGTCCCGGCGTATCTCCACCATCAGGGCGCCGACGCGGGCGTCGCTCTCGTAGAACTCCAGGGGGACGTAGGCGCCCTTGAACGGGCTGTCCAGCCCCGTCTCCCCGCACCGCTCGAACGCCCTGCGGGCGAGCCCGGTCAGCTCGGGCGGCGTGTGGAAGGCGTCGGTGCCCAGGCACACGGGAGGCCGGGGACCCTCGCCGTGCAGCTCGTAGGGCAGCGCGGCGCTCGGGTAGGAGTGCACATCGATGATCACGGCCCGCCCGGTCGCGGCCAGCCGGTCCGCGACGGCCTTGGTCATGGCCTCGGCGTACGGCCGGAAGTACCGCTCGATCAGCGGTTCGGGGTCGGTGTCCGCCGCCCGCAGCACGTCCCGGTGCGTGGTGCGCGTGTACACCGCGCCCATCCCGACGGCGAGCATCTCCTCCCGCTCGTCCGGGAACCGCTCCGGATCCACCACCAGCCGCGACAGCCGGTTGACGAACCGCCACGGCGTCAGGCCGGCCAGCTCCGCCGCCACTTCGGCGATCCGCGCGGTGTGCGAGTCGGTGATGTGGTCCAGCTCCCGCTCCAGCGCCCCGTCGTCCAGCACGATCCCCGCCCGCACGTCGGCCGGTATCTCCCGCGCCGAGTGCGGCACGTGCAGGATCACGGGGGAGTCGTCGGCGCCGGGGAGGAGTGCGAAGGACGGTGCGGTGTCGGGCGCGGAAGGGCTCCTGAGGTCGTGAAGGACATGACGCCTCGATCATGCCGCACACCACTGACAACACGGTTCAGCCCGTCCCCAGCAGCTCCCGGACCAACCGCCCCACCTGCTCCGTCTCCACGAGGAAGCCGTCGTGGCCGCACGACGACTCGATCACCCGGAGACGGTCGGCACCCGGGATGCCGGCGGCCAGCTCCGCCTGCTGGGCGAGCGGGTAGAGACGGTCGGAGTCGACCCCGCCCACCAGCGTGGGGGCGGTCACCCGGCGCAGGGCGGCGCGCACACCGCCCCGGGCACGGCCGGCGTCGTGGGCGTTCATCGCCTCGACCAGGACGACGTAGCTGGCCGCGTCGAACCGCCGTACCAGCTTGCCCGCGTGGTGGTCGAGGTAGGACTCCACCTGGTAGCGGCCGCCGCGCCACGGGTGCTCCGCGCTCTGCGGGGCGCGGCCGAAACGGAGCTGGAGCTCGGCCTCGCTGCGGTAGGTGACGTGGGCGAGACGGCGGGCCAGACCCAGACCGGCGTGCGGTCCGGAACCGGTGTCGTGGTAGTCGCCGCCGCGCCAGTGCGGGTCGCTGCGGATGGCGTGCAGCTGGACGCTCGCCCAGGCGATCTGCTCCGCGCTCGCCGCCGCCGTCGTGGCGAGCAGCAGCAGGGCACCGGTGTGCTCCGGGTACGACACCGCCCACTCCAGGGCCCGCATCCCGCCCATCGAGCCGCCGACCACCAGGGCCCACCGCTCGATGCCCAGCGCGTCCGCCAGGTCCCGCTCGGCCGCCACCTGGTCCCGCTGGGTCACGAACGGGAAGGCCCCGCCCCAGCACCGCGCCCCGTCGGGCCGCGGCGAGGCCGGTCCCGTGCTGCCCTGGCAGCCGCCCAGCACGTTCGGCGCGACGACGAACCACCGGTCGGTGTCCAGCGCCCGGCCCGGCCCGACCAGCTCCTCCCACCAGCCCGCCGTGGGATGACCGGGCCCGGCCGGCCCGGTGACGTGACTGTCACCGGTGAGCGCGTGCAGCACCAGCACCGCGTTGGAGGCGTCCGGGGCCAGGCGGCCCCACGTCTCGAACGCCAGCCGTACGCCCGGAAGTTCGCCCCCCGCTTCCAGCGGCAGCGGTCGGCGCAGGCCGTGCCACCGGCGGCGCCCCGGCGGGTCCCCCTCCCGCCAGGCCCCGGAGGCCGGCGGGTGGGGGAGCGGGTCCGCGTGGGTGATCACGGTGTTCAGGACGCCGCCTTGGACGCGCGGAAGCCGGCCTCCAGATCGGCCTTGAGGTCGGCGAGGCTCTCGATGCCGACCGACAGCCGCACCAGGCCCGGCGCGGTCCCGGTCGCCGCCAGCTGCTCCTCGTCCAGCTGGCTGTGCGTGGTGGACGCCGGGTGGATGATCAGGCTCCGTACGTCGCCGATGTTGGCGAGGTGACTGAACAGCTCCACCCCGTCCACGAACCGCTTGCCCGCCTCGACCCCGTCGCGCAGCTCGAAGGAGACCACCGCCCCTGCACCGCGCGGCAGGTAGGTGCACGCCGCCTCGTACCAGGGGCTGGAGGGAAGTCCCGCGTAGTGGACCACCGAGACCTCGTCGCGCTGCTCCAGCCACTCCGCGAGGGCCTGCGCGTTGGCGGAGTGCCGCTCCATGCGCAGGCTCAGCGTCTCCACGCCCTGCAGCAGCAGGAACGCCGAGTGCGGGGACAGCGCCGGCCCCAGGTCGCGCAGCAGCTGCACGCGCAGCTTGGCGGCGAACGCGCCCGGCCCGAGCGCCGGCCAGTAGCGCAGGCCGTGGTAGCTGGGGTCGGGCTCGGTGAAGTCCGGGAAGCGGTCGGCGTGCGCGCCGAAGTCGAAGGTGCCGCCGTCCACCACGACGCCCGCGAGCGTGGTGCCGTGCCCGCCGAGGAACTTGGTCGCCGAGTGCACCACGACGTCCGCGCCGTGCTCGAGGGGGCGCAGCAGGTAGGGCGTCGCCACCGTGTTGTCCACGATCAGCGGCACGCCCGCCGCGTGCGCCACGTCGGCGACCGCCCGCACGTCCAGCACGTTGCCGCGCGGATTGCCCAGCGACTCCGCGAACAGCGCCTTGGTGTTCGGCCGGATCGCCGCCCGCCAGGCGTCCAGGTCGTCCGGGTCCTCCACGAACGACACCTCGATGCCGAACTTCGGCAGGGTGTGCCGGAACAGGTTGTACGTGCCGCCGTACAGCGACGCACTGGACACGACGTGGTCGCCGGCGCGCGCGACGGTCAGCAGCGCGAGCGTCTCCGCGGCCTGCCCGGAGGACAGCGCCACCGCGGCGACTCCGCCCTCGAGCGCCGCGATCCGCTGCTCGAGGACGTCCTGGGTGGGGTTGTGGATGCGGGTGTAGATGTTGCCGGGCTCGGCGAGCGAGAACAGGTCGGCGGCGTGCTGCGTGTCCCGGAAGGCGAACGACGTGGTCTGGTAGATCGGCGTCGCCCGCGCGCCGGTCACCGGGTCGGGCGCGGCCCCGGCGTGCACCTGCCTGGTCTCGAACGACCAGGCGGAGGTGTCGGGCCCGGCGGGCGCCTCGTCGGGCGTGCGGCCGGCGGTGACGGCGTCGACGGGCTGGGTGGGGTCGCTCATGGTGCTCCTCGTACGAAGTGCGGTGATACCGGATGCTATGGGCCGGGTGTCGGGCGCTGTGCACCGCGGGGACGTTCCCGGGGCATGCGTGAGCGCGTACCTAGGGGGAGGGAAGAACGGCGAGCGGGAACGGGACACCGGCTCGCGGGAACGTCGGCTCGCGGGGACATCAGACGGCGAGGCGACAACCCATGCTGGTGACACGTCCGTAGTCGACGTGGCGGCGGGTCACTAGCATGATCATGCGACCCAGGGTAAGCGTATGCGCCGCGAAGTGCCAGGGCCGGGTGGGATACGACACACAGCCGTCACAAACGGATCCGCCCCGGCCGGCGGGGTGCCGGTCGGGGCGGAGGGGCGAAGGAGCGTCGAACTCCCGGGCGTCAGGCCCGGGCGGTCACCCGGGTCAGCTCAGGAAGGCCAGGGCCTCGTTCCAGGTGGCCGACGGGCGCATGACCTCGGCGGCCTTGGCCGCGTCGGGCTGGTAGTAGCCGCCGATCTCGGCCGGCTTGCCCTGGACGGCGATCAGCTCGTCGACGATGCGCTGCTCGTTCGCGGCGAGCGTCTCGGCGAGCGGCGCGAAGGCCTTGGCCAGGTCGGCGTCGTCGGTCTGCCGGGCCAGCTCCTGCGCCCAGTACAGGGACAGGTAGAAGTGGCTGCCGCGGTTGTCGATGCCGCCGACGCGACGGGTCGGGGACTTGTTCTCGTTCAGGAACGTCGCCGTGGCCCGGTCGAGGGTGTCGGCGAGGACCTGGGCGCGCGCGTTGCCGGTGGTCTTGGCGTACTGCTCCAGGGACGGCACCAGGGCGAAGAACTCGCCCAGGGAGTCCCAGCGCAGGTAGTTCTCCTTGACCAGCTGCTGCACGTGCTTGGGCGCGGAGCCGCCGGCACCCGTCTCGAACAGGCCGCCGCCCGCCATCAGCGGGACCACCGACAGCATCTTGGCGCTGGTGCCCAGCTCCAGGATCGGGAACAGGTCGGTGAGGTAGTCGCGCAGCACGTTGCCGGTGACGGAGATCGTGTTCTCACCGCGGCGGATGCGCTCCACCGACAGCTTCGTCGCCTCCACCGGGGACAGGATCTTGATGTCCAGGCCCTCGGTGTCGTGCTCCGGCAGGTACTGCTCGACCTTGGCGATCAGGTTGGCGTCGTGGGCGCGGTCCTCGTCCAGCCAGAACACGGCCGGGTCGCCGGTGGCGCGGGCGCGGGTGACGGCCAGCTTCACCCAGTCCCTGATCGGGGCGTCCTTGGTCTGGCAGGCGCGGAAGATGTCGCCGGCCGAGACCGTCTGCTCGATCAGGGCGTTGCCGGCCTGGTCGACGAGACGGACCGTGCCGGTGACCGGGATCTCGAAGGTCTTGTCGTGGCTGCCGTACTCCTCGGCCTTCTGCGCCATCAGGCCGACGTTCGGGACCGAGCCCATGGTGGAGGGGTCGTAGGCGCCGTGGGCGCGGCAGTCCTCGATGACGGCCTGGTAGACACCGGCGTAGGAGGAGTCCGGGATGACCGCGAGGGTGTCGTGCTCCTGGCCGTCCGGGCCCCACATGTGGCCGGAGGTGCGGATCATGGCAGGCATGGAGGCGTCGACGATCACGTCGGAGGGCACGTGCAGGTTGGTGATGCCCTTGTCGGAGTCGACCATCGCCAGCTCCGGGCCCTCGGCGAGCTCGGCGTCGAAGGAGGCCTTGATCTCGGCGCCCTCCGGCAGGGACTGAAGGCCCTTGAAGATGCCGCCCAGACCGTCGTTCGGGGTCAGGCCGGCCGCGGCGAGCGCCTCGCCGTACTGCGCGAACGTCTTCGGGAAGAAGGCGCGCACCACGTGACCGAAGATGATCGGGTCGGAGACCTTCATCATCGTGGCCTTCAGGTGCACGGAGAACAGCACGCCCTCCTGCTTGGCGCGGGCGACCTGCGCGGTCAGGAACTCGCGCAGCGCGGCGACGCGCATCACGGAGGCGTCGACGACCTCGCCCGCGAGGACGGGCACGGACTCGCGCAGCACGGTGGTGGAGCCGTCGTCGCCCTTGAGCTCGATGCGCAGGGCGCCGTCCTCGGCGATGACGGCGGACTTCTCGGTGGAGCAGAAGTCGTCGACGCCCATCGTCGCCACATTGGTCTTGGACTCGGAGGTCCAGGCGCCCATGCGGTGCGGGTGGTTCTTGGCGTAGTTCTTCACCGAGGCGGGGGCGCGGCGGTCGGAGTTGCCCTCGCGCAGCACCGGGTTCACCGCGGAGCCCTTGACCTTGTCGTAACGGGCGCGGATCTCCCGCTCCTCGTCGGTCTTCGGGTCGTCCGGGTAGTCCGGCAGCGCGTAGCCCTGGCCCCGCAGCTCGGCGATCGCGGCCTTCAGCTGCGGGATCGACGCCGAGATGTTCGGCAGCTTGATGATGTTGGCCTCGGGCGTCTTGGCGAGCTCGCCCAGCTCCGACAGCGCGTCCGGGATCCGCTGGTCCTCGTTCAGGTACTCAGGGAACACGGCGATGATGCGCCCGGCCAGCGAGATGTCGCGGGTCTCCACAGCGACACCCGCCTGAGCCGCGTAGGCCTTGACCACCGGCAGGAAGGAATACGTCGCCAGGGCCGGGGCCTCGTCAGTGTGGGTGTAGATAATGGTCGAGTCAGTCACCGGGTGCTCCGCTCCACGTCTGCAACATTACTCGACATCAAGATATCCCGTGAGCGCCCGCGACTCGACAGGGGCCTGTCCCGGGCGGGAGAGCGGCCGCGGAGGCGAAGCCTTGACCTCAAGGTTGCTCGAGGTCCTAGGTTCTGTCCTATGAGCATGGAGACCACCGCCTGGACGCAGCTGCACAGCGTCATGACCGCCCAGCAGGAGCGCCGTCCGCTCGCCCGCGCGACGCTGCGCCGCATCGGCGCGTTCGCCCGCCCCCACCGCCGCCGTATCGCGCTGTTCGTCGCCCTGGGGGTGGTGACCGCCCTGCTGGCCGTGGCGACCCCGGTGCTCGCCGGCCGTGTCGTCGACACGATCGTGTCGCGGGGCGACCGGGACACGGTCGTACGGCTGGCCCTGCTCATCGCGTTGATCGCGATGGCCGAGGCGGCGTTCGGCATCCTCGGCAGACGCCTGTCGGCCACGCTCGGCGAGGGACTGATCCTCGACCTGCGCACGGCCGTGTTCGACCACGTGCAGCGGATGCCGGTCGCGTTCTTCACGCGCACGCGTACCGGAGCGCTCGTCTCCCGCCTCAACAACGACGTCATCGGCGCCCAGCGGGCCTTCAGCAACACCCTGTCCGGCGTGGTGAGCAACGTGGTCACCCTCCTGCTCACCCTCGCCGTCATGCTCACCCTCTCCTGGCAGATCACGCTGCTCGCGCTGGTGCTGCTGCCGGTGTTCGTGGTGCCCGCCCGCCGGATGGGCAGCCGCATGGCGCGCATGCAGCGGGAGGCGGCCACGCTGAACGCGGCGATGGGCACGCGCATGACCGAGCGCTTCTCCGCCCCCGGCGCCACCCTGGTCAAGCTCTTCGGCCGCCCCGATCAGGAGTCGGAGGAGTTCGCGGCACGCGCCCGCCGGGTGCGGGACATCGGCATCCGTACGGCGACCGCGCAGTCCGCGTTCATCACCGCGCTGACCCTGGTGTCGTCCCTGGCCCTGGCCCTGGTCTACGGTCTCGGCGGCTTCTTCGCCCTGCGCGGCACCCTGGAGCCGGGCGCGGTCGTCTCGCTGGCCCTCCTCCTGACCCGGCTGTACGCGCCGCTCACGTCGCTCGCCGGGGCGCGTGTGGAGGTGATGAGCGCCCTGGTCAGCTTCGAGCGCGTCTTCGAGGTGCTGGACCTCGAGCCGCTGATCAAGGAGAAGCCGGACGCCCGCGAGGTGCCGGACGGCCCGGTCGCGGTCGAGTTCGACGGCGTCCGCTTCGGCTACCCGTCCGCCGACAAGGTCTCCCTCGCCTCCCTGGAGGAGGTCGCGAGCCTGGACACCCGCGGCGGCGCCGAGGTCCTGCACGGCGTCTCCTTCCGCGCCGAGCCCGGCGAGACCGTCGCCCTCGTCGGCTCCTCCGGCGCCGGCAAGTCGACGATCGCCGGGCTGCTGCCCCGCCTGTACGACGTCGACGAGGGCGCCGTGCGCGTCGGCGGCGTCGACGTACGCGACCTGACCTTCGCCTCCCTGCGGGCAACCCTCGGCATGGTCACCCAGGACGGCCACCTCTTCCACGACTCGGTCCGCGCCAACCTCCTCCTGGCCCGCCCCTCGGCGACCGACGGGGAACTGTGGGACGCCCTGCGCCGCGCCCGCCTCGACGACCTCGTCCGCTCCCTGCCCGACGGCCTCGACACGGTCGTCGGCGAGCGCGGCTACCGCCTCTCCGGCGGCGAACGCCAGCGCATGACCATCGCCCGGCTGCTGCTGGCCCGCCAGCGGGTCGTCATCCTCGACGAGGCGACCGCCCACCTCGACAACACCTCGGAGGCGGCCGTGCAGGAGGCGCTGACCGAGGCCCTGGAGGGCCGCACCGCGGTCGTGATCGCCCACCGCCTGTCCACGGTCCGCGCCGCGGACCTCATCCTGGTCGTCGAGGAGGGCCGGATCGTCGAACGCGGCACGCACGAGGAACTCCTCGCCGCGGACGGCCGGTACGCGGAGCTGTACCGCACGCAGTTCGAGCAGCGGCCGGAGGAGGCGCATGACACCGGCGAGGTACGGGGAACCATGGCGGCCACCGGGGAGGCGGTGGCGTAGGCGACACCGGAGGGTACGGATGGCCGCCGCCCTCGCTCACCGTGAGGGCGGCCGGCCGTGAGCGCCGCCGCGCCGCACTGAGCCGACGACCCGCACACGGCCGCTCGGGCCGGCAGCTCCTACCGGCCCGGGCCGGTAGGGCCGCCGCGACCGGCGCCGCCTGCCGATCGGCCGCGAGACCATGTACGCCGTCCCGGAGCGGCCGGCAAGCCGCAGGACGCGCACGCGGTCACGGAACCACCGGCCCGCTCCGCCTCGCCGTGTCAGCGGCCACCCGCGGATCCAGTGGTGATCGCGTCCTTCACCCGGTCGACCATGGAGGCGAAGGGGCCGGTCATCCACTGGGCGGCCGGCGATCCTGCCGCGGTGGGGTGCGGGTGGGTCGGTGCCATCTTCTCGGCCGTCTGCAGTCGGCTGCCCATGCGCTTGAGCTGGTCCTCGTCGCAGCCCTGACGCACCGGAGGGAACTCCTCCCGCTCCTCGTGCTCGGCATGGTCGATCACGGAGCGCTCGAAGGCGGCGAACTTCGCATCGAACTCCGCACTGCTCACGTCCATCTTTTCCAGCTCGGCGAGGACCTTGGTGGCCTCCTCCTCCTCATGGTTACGGGCCTCGGCCTCGGCCTCGCCGGCGGTCTTCTTCGCGGTGGGCCGCAAGATCATCTCTTCGGCGGTCTCGTGCACCGCCAGCAGGACCCTCAGCTCATCGAACTTCTGCTTCTTCTGCTCGCCCTGCGAGCTGTTGACCCGGTCGAACAGGTCACGGATCTGGGCATGCTGCTCCAGCAGGACACGGACCACGTCGCCTTCCGGAAGCCTCGCGGCTTCCTCGCGTTCTGTCGTCGCACTGCTCATGGCGCTGCCCTCCTGTCCAGATTGGCCAATGGTGGGTTTCTCCTGCGGAGTAACCCCGGCAAAGCAGGGCAAACCGCAGGCCGGCCCCGGCTGATCGCGAGCACCTGACCGTGCCCGGCACGGCCGCCCTGACGTCCACGGCCGCCGACCTCGGCAGCGACACCGCGTCCGCCTACTGCGCGCGCGACGCACACCGCATCCCGCCCGAAGACACGCCACAGAACTTCTCCTTCAGTCCCGCCGCCAGCCTCCGCATCCAGCAGACGGTGAAGGACTCACCTTCCATCGCCCCGCAACTGAGGCGCTCGAAGACGCCCGCCATGCTGATGATCGCCGAGTGTTCCTCCCAGGTTCGCCAATGGGAGACCACCATCCTTGCCCATGACCCCGCCATCCAGCGCACGCAGTACATGCCCGGGGTCGGGCATCACATGTGGAACGGCCTGGACGACAGCAACGACCGAGCCGCCGCCGTCGTCACCGCGTTCCTTCAAGACAAGTCGGCACCCCTGCCGAACTACCCACCCGCGAGGAAGTCCCCGCCTTCCTGCGCGGCCACAAGTGAAGGCCCGGCAGCCCGTCCCCGGCCCGACATGCGGCCCCTGCAGTGGATGAAGGAGACGACCATGGACACCGACCCCGCTGCCCTGCTGCTCGACCTCGCCGCCCGCGCCCAGGACCTGAGCAACCGGGACACGCTGCAAAACCTCCTGGCCACAGGCCACCGTGCCTGGTGCGAGGGCGTCGCCGACGTCCGCTCCGGCATCGACCAGGAGACCTCGAGACCGTCCGACGCCCAGCTCACCGAGCGGTGGGTTGCTGCCGGCGTGCCGTGGGAGAAAAGGATGACGCGCAGCGAGGCGGTCTCCGTGCTCGCGTTCGCCACCTGGGAGGCCGCGCCGACCGCCATGGCCTACACGGAACTGGAAGAACGGGCGGCGCGCTTCGGTGCCTGCCTGCTGGGCGAGGAAATGCTGTAGGCCGTTCTCCCGCCGCCATGCCGGCCTACCGGGTGAAGCGGCCGAGCGCGAAAGGTGTGAGGTCGAGGGTGGTGGCGCCGTCCGTGACCAGTTCGGCGAGCGCCTCGCCGATCGCCGCGGAGTGTTTGAAGCCGTGGCCGGAGCAGGGGGAGGCGACCAGCACGCGCTCACGGCCCGGCAGGCGGTCGATGACGAACGCTTCGTCCGGTGTGACGGTGTACATGCACACCTGTGAGCGCGCGACGCGAGCGGACACCCCCGGCAGCCGACCGCTGATCATGGCCTGGTGGAAGCCGGCCGCCTCGTCCGGGGCGACGGTGCGATCGAGCGTGTCCGGGTCGGGGGTGCGGTGGTCGAGCTGTCCGGTGGCCACCTTGACCGTCGCGCCGTCAACGGAGGGGAAGCCGTAGAAGTACTCATCCGCCTGGCTCACCCCGTCCCAGATGAAGGTGGGGAAACGCCCTGGGGTGAAGTCCTGCCTGGAGCCCTCGATCCCGAACCAGTGCAGGACCTGGCGGTAAACACCGAAGAGCCGGGCGAGGCCGGGATCGTCGAGCAGGCCCGCCAGCCAGCCTCCCGCACACAGCACGACCTGGTCGGCCGTGTACGTGGCCGCGTCGGTGCGGACGGTGACGGCCGACGCCGCGGCCTCGACCGCGAGGACCCGCTCCCCGCGGTGCAGCTGCGCGCCGTACCGCTCTGCCAGCTCCAGTTGGGCGCTGATCGCGGCCTCGGGGCGGACGAAGCCGCCGCCGGGCTCCAGCAGGCCCACGCGGGTGTCCTCCACGCGGAACTGCGGAAAGCGGTCCCGCAGCGCGGCGGCGTCCAGCAGCTCGTAGTCGATGCCGTAAGCGGCCGCGGCCCGCTCGTGGACGGCGAACGCCCCCGCGTCGGCGGCCTGGTCGGCCAGGTTCAATACGCCGCACGCGGTGAGCACCGATGCACCGGTCTCCGCCTCGATGCGTCGCCACCACTCGTGGGAGCGCACCGCCAGCGACGCGTACTCAGTGCCTTCCAGAGTCAGCCGGCGGGTGATCCGTGTCTCGCCGTGGCTGGAACCGAAGGTGTGCGGCGGGCTGTGGCGGTCGATGCCCAGCACGTCGACCCCGCGCCGCGCGAGTTGGTGGACTGCGGCACTGCCCATCGCCCCCAGGCCGACCACGATCACGTCCATACCTACCCCTGAGCACCCGGTGAACCAACCGCCGTCGCAGGCTACTTCCGCACCGTGTTTCCCACCACCGCGCGCACCGCACGCCATGCCGCCGAGCGCCGGCTCGCCGCGCAGCAGGGACGGCTGGAGGCCGCCGACGACGACAGCGCGGCCACAGTCTCGCTCCTCATCACCGAACTGACCGCGAACGCCGCCCTGCACGGCCGGATGCGGCGCAGGAACGCGCGCCTCGCCCTCACCCTGACGCCCACCACCCTGCGGATCGAGGTCACCGACGCGCGAGGCGACCGTTCGCCCGTGCCGACAGTGGACGTCGACGCGGACGGTGAGTCCGGACGGGGCCTGTTCCCCGTCGCCTCACTCGCCGACGCCTGGAGCTGCGAACTGCACCGTCCGGGCGGCAAGACGGCCTGGGCGGAGAGCGCACGGCCGGCCGGGTCGGCGGAGCGGTAGGGCGGTTTCCTACGCGGCTCGATCCACATCAGCGCTCGAGGAAGGCCTCCACCTCGTCGCGGCGGGGCAGGGAGGGCTGGGCGCCGGCGCGGGTGGTGCTGAGGGCCGCCGCGGCGCAGGCCCAGCGGGCGGCCTGCTCCAGGGTGCGGCCCTCGGCCAGCGCGACGGCCAGCGCGCCGCAGAAGCAGTCACCGGCCGCCGTGGTGTCCACCGGCTCGACCGTGAAGGCCGGGATGTGCAGCCGCGAGGTGCCCTCCACGAGCAGCACGCCGTCCCCGCCGAGGGTGACGACGACCGCGCCCGCTCCGCTCAGTTTGCCCGCGGCGGCGACGACCTCGTCGATCGTCCTCGGCACCGAGGTGCCGGCGAGGGCCGCCAGCTCGGTGCGGTTGGGGACCAGCACGTCGACATGGCGGGGCGGGACGGCGCCCTCGACGGCGG
>NZ_POTZ01001200.1 GCF_003236365.1 Streptomyces sp. NTH33 | reverse complement strand
ACCTCCGACCTGGACGATCTGCTGGCCAGACTCGACCGGCACACCACCGATCACCACGAAGAATCCTCCGCCGAGCCAGCTACATGATCAACCCCCGAAGGACTTCCGGTCCGAACCACTAAGTGGTCGCCCTCGGAAGTTCTTCGGGGGTTGACTGCAGAGTCGGTGTGGTGTCTGGTATCCCGACTTGCCGGATCGCCACTGCGTCGAGGTTGATGTCGTGGACTCCTCTGCGGGCGTCGCGG
>NZ_POTZ01000120.1 GCF_003236365.1 Streptomyces sp. NTH33 | reverse complement strand
TGTGTATAAGAGACAGCCCACACGCCCGTCCGCCTGCCGGGCGGCCCGGACAAGGCCCCTGACCCGTGGATTACGCTCTGAGACATGGCCGACGCACCGTACAAGCTGATCCTCCTCCGCCACGGCGAGAGCGAGTGGAACGCGAAGAACCTGTTCACCGGCTGGGTGGACGTCAACCTCAACGACAAGGGCGAGAAGGAGGCGATCCGCGGCGGTGAGCTGCTGAAGGACGCCGGCCTGCTGCCCGACGTGGTCCACACGTCCGTCCAGAAGCGCGCGATCCGCACGGCCCAGCTCGCGCTGGAGGCCGCCGACCGCCACTGGATCCCGGTCCACCGCTCCTGGCGCCTCAACGAGCGCCACTACGGCGCCCTCCAGGGCAAGGACAAGGCCCAGACCCTGGAGGAGTTCGGCGAGGAACAGTTCATGCTGTGGCGCCGCTCCTACGACACCCCGCCGCCCCCGCTGGACCGTGACGCCGAGTACTCCCAGTTCTCCGACCCGCGCTACGCGGCCCTCCCGCCGGAGCTGCGTCCGCAGACGGAGTGCCTCAAGGACGTCGTCGTCCGCATGCTCCCGTACTGGTTCGACGCCATCGTCCCCGACCTCCTCACCGGCCGCACGGTCCTGGTCGCCGCCCACGGCAACAGCCTGCGCGCCCTGGTCAAGCACCTCGACCAGATCTCGGACGCCGACATCGCGGGCCTGAACATCCCGACGGGCATCCCCCTCTCCTACGAACTCGACGCCGACTTCCGCCCCCTCAACCCCGGCGGCAAGTACCTCGACCCGGAGGCGGCCGCGGCCGCGATCGAGGCGGTCAAGAACCAGGGCAAGAAGAAGTAAGCCCGCACGAACAAGCCCCCTGCCTGCGGTTTCTCCGCGAGCAGGGGGCTTGCTGCTGCCTCTGGGCCGTCTCTGGGCCGTCAGGTGCGGGACGACTCCGGTCGGGCCGTGTCGAAGACGGCGGCGACCGCCTTGCGGGTGCGCTCCTGGCTGGACGGCATGAGGTGCGCGTACACCCGGAGCGTCAGGCCCGGGTCTGAGTGACCCAGGTACTCGGCGAGGGCCTTGATGTTCTCCCCCGCGTCCAAGAGCACCGAGGCGTAGAAGTGGCGGAGGGCGTGCATGCCGTTCTCGCGGGACTCGGCGTACGGGCGGCCCCGCTCGGGCATGGGGATGATGCCGACTGCGGCGAGCGCCGGTTTCCATGCCTCCTCGTTGAGGGACGTCCGCCAGACGTGCCCGCCGCGTGGCCCGGTGAAGATGAGCCGCTTGGTCACCGGAGGGCCATCGGCGACCTTCCACGGCAAGGTGATCTCGACCGGGGGGAACCGCTTCATGTGCTCCCGAAGCGCATCGGCGACAGGGCCGGGAAGCGGCACGTCCCGCAGCTTGCCGCCCTTCGGCGGCGCGAACACGGCCTTGCTGCGGCTCAGCTTCAGTTGCTGGACCACGTGGAGCGTGTCCGACTCGAAGTCGATCGCGTCGACAGCTACGCCCAGGATCTCGCCCTGGCGGAGCCCGCAGCCGCCGCCCAGGTCGACCATGGCTTGGTAGCGCTCGGGCATGGCGGCCCGGACGGCGAAGACCCGCTCGGGCGTCCAGGGCACGATGCGCTTGTTGTCGACGGTCGGCGGACGGACGGACCGGGCCGCACACGGGTTGCGGGGAAGGTGGCCGTCGTCCACGGCCGCGCTGAGCGCCGCGCGCACGTTGGAGTAGATCGTCCGGGCGTACGACCCGCGGATGCCGTTCTCCTGCAACTGCCGCACCCAGTCCCGGATGTGCGCCGGCTGGAAGGAGCCGAGCGGACGCGAGCCGAGGTAGGGGAAGGCGTGCAGCCGTAGTTGCGACTCCATCGAGGCCTGGGTGTTCGGGTCGGCGCCCTGTGTGGCGACCCAGCGCTCGGCGTATTGCTGGAAGGTGATCCGGGCGGCGCGCGGGTCGATGTACTGCCCGCGCGCCATGTCCGCCTCGATGTGCGCCAGCCACTGATCAGCGAGCCGCTTCTGACGGTCGGGGAAGCTCTTGGCCTTCTCCGTGCCGTCCGGGCCGACGTAGCGAGCGCGGTAGCGGAGACCGGATCCGTAGCGCTCGGTCTTGACCTTGCGCACCTTCCCATCCGGGCCGGTCTCGGTTCTGTACCAACGGTCTTGGACGTGCCCGGCCATCAGGCGGCAGCCCCTTCCCGCAGGGACTCGACCCAGGCTTGGACGTCCGCAGGGTCGTAGCGAAGGTGTCGGCCGACCCGGAAGCCGCGGGGACCGGTGCGCTTGCGGCGCCACTGGTAGACCGTCTCGACGCTGGGCAGGTCGAACATCGCCACCAGGTCGTCAGGAGTCAGGTACCGCGACGGCAGACCACGCGGCTCGGAGGCCGCTTCCGCGACAGCGAGGCGTCGGCTACCCATGGGTCGGCTCTCCTTCCGTTCCGGGGGCGGGTTCGAGGGATGCGGCAAGCCAGGCTTCGGCGTCGGACAGACCGGTACCGGCGAACACCCAGTGGGCGAGGACGTACGTCGTGTCCGTCTCGGGACCGTTGGCCGCTGCGGCGGCTTGGGCTCGGCGCCATTCGGCGCGGGCGTCGCGGAGGGCGCCGAGGGTGGTGGAGTAGCGGCGGGACTTGGTGGAGAAGTGGCCGCGGAAGCCGAGCATGTGGGCCCAGGCGCGCAGGCGGAGGTGTTCGAGGTCCTTGCGTGCGCCGAGGGTCCAGGCGGTGCGGATGAGGCGGCGGGCGTGGTCGCTGATGTCGAGCTGGGCCAGTTCGGCGGCGAACTTCAGGGGCCGGTCGAGGGCGCCCGTGGCGGTCTCGGCGCCCTTGGTGGCGTACTTGGCGATGTAGGCGGCGACGGCCCGCTCGGTCAGTTCCTGGCCGTTGTTGAAGTCGGCGGAGCGGATGGTGCGGACGTCGAGTTGGCGGCCGAAGGCGAAGGTGTGGGCGCGGCTGTCGATGACCGGCCCGTCCACGCGTACCTTCGATGTCGCGGCACGGATGGCGTCGGTCAGCAGCTCGGCGGTGGCCCAGGCCGGCGGGGCAGTGTCGCCGCCTCCGGGGCCGTCGAGGCGGATGACGACGTGGAAGTGGACGGAACCGCGTTTCTGGTACTCGGCGACCTTGGCGAAGGACACGCGCGCGTGCTCGCGGAACCGGCGCTGGGACAGGCCCGCGCGCTTGGCGACCTCCCGGCGCAGGTAGGTCGAGAAGCGCCGCCAGAGGGCCCCGGCGTGCGCGTTCCAGAGAACGGCCGCTTCGTAGTCGTAGGTGTCCGGGTCGAGCGGGGAGCCGAGTACGTCGTCGTCCTGGTCGTGGCGGACGCCGCAGCGACAGGGGCGGACCGTTCCGGCCGGACCGGTGGGGCGGTTGTGGACCGGCCCGAAGCTCGGCGCGGTGAAGGTGGCGAAGACTCGAGGATGTGCGGCTACGTGCTCCGGAGTGCCCTTGCCGCCGCGAAGGCCCGAGGTGATCAGGTGGAAGGTGTCGCGGCGGTAGACCTCGGAGCAGGCTGGGCAGCGGGTCGTGCGGCGGTTGTTGCAGCGGACCAGGAGGTGGCCGGCGGGCAGGTCGGCCGAGTCGAGGTGCTGGAGGACGCGGCCGATCTCGCCGGTGGTGGTGTCGACGTCGTACTCGGTGCGGTGGCCGTCGAGGCGGATCGGGCTGGTGCAGCCACCGAGCCCGGAGAGCTGCCGGAGGATACCGGGCAGGGTGCCGTGTGCGGCCAGCTTGGCCAGTTCGGGCAGCGGCGGCGGGGTGGGGCGGGTGAAGATGGCTTGTCTCCTTCTGACTGTTCGGGTCGGGAGCGAGAGCCCGGGGCGGCCGGATGCTTGGCGGTGTCGTGGCCGCCCCGGGGCGAGGCGTATGTGGCTCAGCGGCGGTGGTGCTCGCGGAGCAGGGAGCGCAGGACGACGGCGGCGACGGCCACCGCGACGGCCGAGACGGCGACGGCGGCCAGGAGCGCGGTCAGGACCACACCGCCGGTGAGCACGGCTACGACCGCTCCGGTACTGATCGAGACGGGCGGCAGCGAGCGCCGTACGGGCGACGGATCGACCGGGGTGTGGGTGTGCGCGGGAGGCGGGGTCGGGCTGTCGGGGTACTTGGGCAGGAGCACGGCGGAACCCTCCTTATCTACTCGTCTAGTCATGTGAGCCGTTTATGACGTCCACGCCCGAGCGCGTGCCGGACTCGATGGCGGGGGCGAGGAAGGTGTGCGAGAGCCAGAAGCCGAAGAGGGCGACCAGGACGACGACCCAGGTACGGACGCCGAGGAACTTGACCGCGCCCCAGGCGAAGAAGCCGAGGACGACGACGAGCGGCAGGCTGACGGTCACGGGTTGCGGGTCCTTTCAGCGGACGGGGCAGCGGTGGGTGCGGGCGGCCAGCTCGGCGGCGGCCCGGCTGTCGTAGTCGGCGGAGAAGCCGCAGCGCGGGGCGGTGCAGGCGGCGGTGTGCTTCTCGCGGCCCCGGCCGTCGTACGACGTGCCGACCTGCACGGGGCCGATGCGGACGAGGGCGCGGAAGCGGCGGTTCGCGGTCACGGGAACTCCTTTCAAAGACGGGCGACGATGGCTTCGGCGAGCGGTGCGGGGACGCCGAGGCGGGCGCGCAGGGTCGGGGTGTCGATGGGTGCTCCGGTGCGGTGGTGGTGCTCGGCGGCGACCTTGCGGGCGTGTTCGACGAGCGCGGCCGGGACGGACACGGCAGGCCGCTCGGGCGCAGCCGCGGGGACCGGTTCCGATGGGGCGATCGGCTCGACCGGCTCAGGAGTCGGATCGGGCGCGTCCTCCTGGCCGTCCTGGTCGTCGACCACGTCAGCACTGTCCGGAGCACTGACGGCGGGCGTCGACGCCGTATGGGCGAGCAGCGTGCCGCCGAGGAAGGCGACCGCAGGCCATCCGGCGACGAGGATGCGCAGCCAGGCCGGCACCTGGCGCATGTCGAGCAGTCCGGCGGTGGCGACGTTGGCGCCGAGGGACGCGGCGAGCGCGACGACGAACCAGCACCACCCGGCCGCTTTCGCGTCGCCGGACCGCAGTCGGCGCCAGGCGGCGACGAGCAGCAGGTCGACCGAGACGGGGTAGGCCCACGCCTTCCACCCGTCCTGTCCGGCCGCCGAGGCGACGTCGTGCAGGTGGGCGAAGGACAGCGCCGCCGCGATGACCGCTTGGACGAGCACCGCGTCGACACGGGCCAGGTGAGCACGCATGACGCGGCTCCTTCCGGAATCGGGCATGACGGGGTAGGGACATGGCGTGAGGCGGTCACGCCGACCGAGTGCTGAGGGGGGCGAAGGTCAGTCGGTCACCGGGAGCGGCCGGACAACTGGCGCCGGGATCTCGACGAGCCCGGCGGGAACGTCGGGACGGAACGGCTTCAGCGCGGGCAGCTCGGGCGCGAGGTGCGCCGACTCCTGACAGATGCGGGCCGCATCGCCGAGGGAGAGGTAGGGCGTACGGATGCGGGACCAGCCGCCCGAGGTGTCACCGGCCACGGCCAGACCCGGCCGTTCGGGGGCGATGGCGCAGGCGGCCGTGACCGCCTCGGGTGCGATGTCGCCGAGCGCCATCTTCGCGGATGCTTCATCGTTGACGCGGTGGCAGACACGGCCGGTCAACTGGGCCCGCAGCATCGTGGCGCCCTTGCCCAGCTCGGCGCCGAAGCGCTGCCCGCAGACCTCCAGGTAGATGCCGGCGGCCCGGCCGAGTTGGGCGAGGCGGATGAGCTGGGTGACCATCTCGTCGCGCCGTTCCTCGTCCTTCTTCGTGGCAACAAGGAAGAGTTCGGCCACCTCGTCGACGAACAGCACGACCGGCACCGGCCGTTCGCTCTCGGGCAGCCCCCAGACGTCGGAGGTGATCTCTTCGGCCGGGGTGGCGGGTGCGATGCCCTGCCGGGCTTTGATCAGGTCGTATCGGTCCTCCATCTCCTTGACGAGCACGGGCAGCAGTTCGGCTGCCTGCTCCGGGTCGGTGGCCAGCGCGGAGAGCCGGTCGGTGAACGGGGCCAGCTCCACACCCCGCTTGCAGTCGATGCCGACCAGGGCGACCGGCTGACGGGCGAGTCCGGTGATGAGGTGCCGCAGGTACATGGACTTCCCGGACAGCGTGGCGCCCAGGGTCAGTTGGTGCGGAACGGTGCGGTAGTCGCGTACGAACGGGGTGGCGTCCTCGCGCAGCGCGACCGGCACTTGCAACAGCCCCGCGTCGAGCTTGCGCGGCATCCGCACCCGCCACAGGACGTCGAAGCCGACGAGGCGCAGTTCGACCACGCCCGGCTTGACCGTCGTCACGTAGACGGCATGGACGCCCCAGGCATGCCGCAACCGTTCGGCCGAGGCGGCGACGTCCGCTGGCTCCTGCCCTGGAGCGAGCCGAAGACGGAGCCGTAAGCCGGTCGAGGTGGGCCGGATGATGCCCCGGCGGGGAGGCACGGGCCGCACCTCCCGGCGGGTGGTGGCCTTGACCGCCAGGGCCCGCAGCCGGGACGGCGCCACGGTCAGCCCGCATGCCTCCATCACCGAGCCGTACGAGCCGAGCAGGCGGGCGGTCGATATGGGCAGCCCGACCGCGGACCAGTAGACGGCCGGATGCTTGGCCCGGGCGTAGGCGGCCCCGCCGCCGAGCGCGGCGAGGGGGCCACCCACCTCCAGGATCGTCGTCAGGTCGGTCATCAGGCCGAGGCCCCCACGGCGGCCGGGAACGAGGCCGGGGTGACGGCGGCGGCCCGGTAGGCGATGCCGTGACGCTGCTGTCCGTTGAAGACGCTCTCCCACGGGCGGGCGACCAGCCCCGGCAGCGAGACCGGCGAGCCGAGGACCAGCCCTTCGGAAACGCCGCCCTCCGGAACGGTGACCTTGATCAGCGAGGACTCGCCGTCCTCGATGTAGACGACGCCGAGGGTCATCAGCGCCTCACCGCTCACGGCGTCCTTGGCGACCTCGCCGGTCTGCCGGTCACGGACCTTCGGCTCAGGGGCCTCGGTCAGGAGGATCGTGGCCGCCGAGGTCTCGACACGGATGGTACGCAAGGAAGTTCCCCTATCTACTCGTCTATACAAGAGGCGTTCTGTGAACCCGCTTGTCGGGATCACGCGAACACCTTGCCATACGACTTGCCCACTCGTCTATACGAGTATGCGTGTCGGTGTGTACGAGTTCGGAGAACGACCCCCGCGCACCACCGCCGCTCACGCGATCACGTCGCCGGGAGCTGGTACGACAGGACGTAGGCGTCCGCCGCCATCACCGTGTCGCACACCTCCACGGGCCGCCCCTTGGTGTCGAAAGCGGTCCGGATCAGGTGGATGACCGGCACGCCGGAGGCCAGCCGCAGCGTGCGCACCTCGTCCGGGGAGGGCATCCGGGCACGGATCTCCTCCTCGAAGTGGTCGAGTCGGTGACCCAGCTCTTCGAGCCGGGCGTAGATGCCGCCGGGACCGGGGTTCGGCTCGGCGATCGGCGTACCGCGCGCGATGTCGAGCGGCAGGTAGGAGGTGGCGAACTCCACGGGCCGCCCGTCGAGCAGGTACCGGCGCCGGCGGGCGAGCACGCGCCGCACCGACCCGAGCCGGGCGGAGACGTCCGGGCCGGCCTTCTCCTCCTTCACCTCCAGGCTGTCGACCTGGGGGTGACTGCCAACCGCGTCCGCCTCCACGATGAAGGCCGACTTGCCCTGCTCCCGGTGCCTGCGGGCGAAGCGGTCGGAGGCGAGCCGTCGTACAGGGGGCCGTGGGCGGACGAACACGCCCTTGCCGTGTTCGGCGTGCACGAGTCCTTCCCCTTGGAGGATGGAGAAGGAGTTTCGAACGGTCATACGGGAAACCCCGTAGTGCTCGACGAGTTCGGCCTCGGAGGGGAGCTTTTCGCCCTCGCGGAATCGCCCACGGTCGATGGCCTCGCGCAGCTGGTCGGCGATCTGCCGGAAGACCGCACGATCACTCGTGGGGTCGAGATCACCGAGGATGCCGGAAGGAAGAGGGCTCACGTCGTTGTACTCCTTTAGGTATCTAGACGAGTGGGCGAGTCTCATTGCTACTGTGGAGAGCCTAGTCAGCCGAGAGGGCCGAGGAACGTGAGCACTGACCGCCCGCACTCCGTGAGCGTCGCCGGGGTCGTCGTCGACGACCAGGGCCGTGCCCTCTTGATACAGCGCCGCGACAACGGTCACTGGGAACCGCCGGGCGGTGTCCTCGAACGCGAGGAAACCATCCCCGAGGCACTTCAGCGTGAAGTCCTCGAAGAGACCGGCATCAAGATCGCCCTCCCGGCCACCCTGACTGGCGTCTACAAGAACATGAAGGGCTTGATCGTCTCGCTGGTCTTCCGCTGCGAGGCCGCCGACGGCACGCCCACCACCGGCGACGAGACCCGCGCACTGCGTTGGGCCACTCGTGAAGAAGTCTCCGAGCTTGCCGACGAGGCGTACGCGATCCGCGTCCTTGACGCACTCGACGCGGCGTCCCCGCCGGCCGTCCGCGCCCACGACGGCGTGAAACTCGTCTAGCCCGAACCCGCTGCACATGGCGGCCTACCAGCATGAAGGAACTTGTATGCACGAGTATACGAGTAAGGCCCGGGTCTGGGGGCTCAGTTGCCCAGGATTTCCGGAAGAGGTCAGCAGAGCCCGCCGCTGGACGCGGGACATCCTTCGCGGCTCCCCCTTGGCGGAGGACGCCGAACTGATCGTGAGCGAGCTGAGCGCGAACGCGATCCTTCACACGGCCAGCGGCCAGCAGGCGGGCAGCTTCCACCTGGCCCTCGCGGTCTCGGCTCAGGTCATCGCCCTCTCGGTCACGGACGACGGAGGCACGAGCACGGCCCCCAAGGCCGAGCACCAGGACCAGCACGCCGAACACGGCCGAGGCCTGGGCATGGTCAGCGCCCTTGCGCACCGGGTCATCGTCCACCGCAGCCAGACCGGCCACACCGTCACCGCGGAACTGTTCGCCGCACCGCGAGGATCGGCAGGAGGGCACCCGTGCTGACATACACGCATCCCGAGACGCCGGACGTGGGCAGCCAGCCTCTCCCTTACCAGTGCCGGGCCGCCGCCTACCCCCTGGACGAGGTGCGCTCGATCCTGCTGGGATCACACGAAGCAGCGAGCCCGCGACTGGCCCTGCGCTGGTTACAAGGGCGCACCCGTCACATCACCGACCAGCTCGACACCGCGTACGCGAGGCCGGGACTGCACTGGCTGACAGACGAAGCGGAGCACGAACGCGCCCTCGCCTACATGGCCACAGGCACGGGCTACCAGCTCACCCTCTACGACGACAGCACCCGCTACGTGCTCGCGGTCTACCCACCAGGAGCGACCTCATGAACGCGCCCACCCGCGGCTACTGGTGCGAGTGCTGGACCGAAGACCTGACCTCTGCGGAAGGGCCGACGCTCCGAGCTTCCTTCGACGCCTACTCGGCACCGCAGGCAGACCGCTGGATCGCTGTCGTGCTCCGCACCATCTCACCGACGCTCGATTCCGACGCATCCGACGAGGCGTGGGCATGGCTGTACGAGGGACGAGTCAAGACCAGGCAAGCTCTCCTGCGCTCGGAACCCTGCACAGTGACGGTCACGCACGCCAGCACTCGCATCACATGGGTGATCCGACCAGTGCTCTTCCTGCCGTTCGCACACCGTCAGGATGCCGAACTCCCGCCGTGTGCTTACGCCTTCAAACACCGGGCCAGAGACTGAGTTACAACTTTCTCTACTGGTTCAAGGCGGCTCGCTCCGCTCACCGCGCGCGGCCCGGCCCCCGGCCGGGCCTGCGCTCCTGTCTCCGCCCCGCTCCAGCCCGGCCGGCGCCCGGGCCGCGCGCACAGCAATCACCCGCTTGCCGTCAGAGAAGGGGCACGTCATGGCTGGGGCGGTCGGCTCCACGGCTTTAGCCACCTCCCCGGTCCGGGACCCGCGTCGAGCAAGACCAGGGGGCCACTCGTGCACATTGCGGTCAGGCCCAAAGCCTGCCCGAGTTGCCAACCAGCGTACGGCCCCCTGATCATGCTCGACCCCAGACCGGGCAGGCCACCGGCCAAACCCGCTCCGCCGACCTGGTAGACACACGCCGCAGCACTGCCCGAGTTGTTCGTAAAATCCGTCGCACGCGCATACCACTCCTGTCAAAGTGTCGGCATGGGAGTGTCTCGCCAGCACATAGCTGATCTTCTGGCCAAAGCCACTGCGACAATCACGGAGGCGCCCGGCACCGACCCATGGACCCACGGCTGGTTCCTGCCTGAGTACCGCCAGTCGGAGGGCGCGGCTCTAGACTCAGCCAATGGCCCAGTGACAATGACACCTGAGGGCATTTCTTCCTATGAAGAGGCAGTCGAGGCGGTGCTCAGTCAAGTATCCGCGCGCGACTGGTGGGACGCGGAAGAGCTCTGGGGGCTAGTCGCCTCCCTTTGTGTAGCAGCGTCCGAAGCCAAGGATCCTCGATCCTTCATCGACAGGAATGTCTCGAAGCTCCTTAAGCCGAGCCCTGCATTGGTGATGTTCCCCGTTGCCAACGTCGAATGGGAGGATACGCCACGTCTACTGGGTAGCAGATGCGCTATCGGTAAGGCGGGAACAGCTCTTGCCGACGTTGTTGCCCAAATGGGCGGACGAGCGGCTGCCGCAAGAGAAATTGTCACGGACTTCGCTAACCAGCAGGGCCATCAGACCCCGCCCGTTTGCTTCGCCACGCTGGTGCCGGGCCAACGTGGGATGGCTTTCAAGCAGGCGTCCAGGCGATTCGAAGCGCTCGTCGATACTGCCCTACTGCTGGACACGGACAAGGAGAGTCACAGGATTTACGCTACTCGCGGATCTTGGAATCGCCCAGGAGTCCGAGGCCTAATGCTCGATCGCGGCGCCGTAGAGAAGGGCATGCAAAGAAAGGATGCGATAGTCGAACTCTATAGCCAACCTCTCATATGTGACGTAGTCGGAAAAGAGAGTAGTCGCCGCTGGTACAGTGCAGACCCGGTGCCGCTACACGCCGTCTTGGCGAACAATGATCTGTGCGATGCGGTCCTAAATTCGCTTTTCAATCCGGGGCCAATCTACCGCCGCCTTGGGGTAGCCGGAAGGTGGTTCTCCGAGGCGCTTTGGTCCTCGAACCTGGATGATGCGACGCTCGCGCTAGGAGTGGCTCTGGATGCGCTGATTGGGGCGAAGAGCGGACTTCCCGGGCGCGCCATGAAAGAGCGCTTTGCTCTATTGGATGCCGATCCGCAATCGCGCTCGATTCGCGCAAAGCGGTATGAGAACCTCTATTCCATCAGGAGCAGAATTGC
The DNA here is from genome assembly GCF_003236365.1 of Streptomyces sp. NTH33. Taxonomy (GTDB): domain Bacteria; phylum Actinomycetota; class Actinomycetes; order Streptomycetales; family Streptomycetaceae; genus Streptomyces. The sequence goes on along the minus strand of NZ_POTZ01000120.1, from coordinate 4,888 downwards.
GCATGGAGGTGTGACTAGCAAGGTTGAGGAGGAAGGATTCATTGAGGGATTTCAGCGGGAAGTCACGTGGGCGGCATGGCGCTTGGTCGCCATGCACGTAGACTTCTCAATTTCGAGCGACGCTGACCTGGAGTCGACTTTCGAAGACTTGCGTTGGGGAACTTCATCCTGGCCCGCTGATGGCAGGGGAGAGGAAATTAGCGCTATGCTGCGAAGGAGGAAAGAAGACAAAGAGGAACACACAGACCTGCGCCCCTGTGGGTGCAGGCTAGGGGTTCCTGAGTGACGCCGTGTGTAACTGCTCATGCCCAGGCCGGGGGCGCGGACACCGTGGCCACCGGTCGGCCATCGGGCGTCGCGAGCGGCATGGCTGAGGCAAGTGAGGTGCAGCGAGGCACACGCGCGCCGGGTCGGCCGGCGCACCCGCCGTGGTGGCTGACTGTCGTCGCTGAGGTTCGTGCCACAACCGTGCCAGATGCTGCGGTCAGCCACGGTCAACGAGGGCTTCTCGCGGTCGATTTTGCCGCCGCCTCACCAGGCATCGAACCGCCAGGTCACCGGCACAGCCTCCCAGCCTCTCTCCTAAAGCGGTGCTCACGCACGAGCGCCCTCCAGGGCCGTCCTGGGGCCGTGGAAGGGCGCTCGACGATGACCAACGTCGACAACTGCCGACAGCTCAGCAGGTCATGGCGTTGATCGATTCGGCGGCCGCAGGTCACGGCCGCCGGTGGTCAGTTGTGGCTGTGCAGAGGAGCCTGTCACCGTCCCCGAGAGGGCCGACCAGTGGCCTCGTCGCGTCCGCCAGGCAGCATCGCAGCGGCCCAAAACCCGCCAGCGAGGAAGTGTCCCTAGCTCTCCGGCACGCCCGTCCCATGCCGGCATCGCAGCAGGCGGTCTTGTGCCTGTCTGCATCCGCATCTACGGTCGACCTCCTCAAGCAGTGCTGCGCCCTTGGGGGGAAGCGTGCATCTTGACTTCAGTGCCTTAGTGCGCGAGCTGGGGACGCCTTCCAAGCTCGTTGTCAGCTCGACGCCGGAATTGGCCGAAGAGGTCGAAAAGGAAGCTCGAGAGCGCGTCGGACCGAAACGCGGTGCTTCTTATCTCTACCGCAAGCCAGTGTACGCAATCCCATCAGAATTATTTACCGGAATAGAATCCAGCCCGGCAGAGGTTCTGCGCGAATTAGGGTTGGCCACCACATTCGTTACAGCATCGCCTTTCGCTGACATAGCTCGCCACTGGGCGCATGTACGATACTGCGCTACCCTCAGGAGCAATAGAAAAAAGGTCTTGGCCCTGACTCAGGCGGGCTCCGACATAGTGCACCACCATAAAGTGGCACAATCAGAACAACTCGGAATTGGCTTAGCTCTGGTGGTGGCCAAAAGGGTCCTTGAGCGGAAATACCCCGGCTGGCTGTTTTCGAGCGTTGACGTGGATGTGGCACTCAACGCTGGATTCATTGAAGGGGTAGGCCTAGTCCGCCAGAAGAACAAGGCGACAATGCGTCCCGATTATTTCTTGGTCGGCCGTCGCGCCGAGGGCGGAAACTCAGGATGCAAGGTGTATGTCTTGGAGTGCAAGGGGACCCACGGGAACGCGTACCATTCGAAGCAGCAGTTGGCCACAGCTTCTCTTCAAGTAGGTTCCATTGAGGTAGGCGCTCGAACGTTGCCGAGCCTCATCGTTGCCTCTCGTCTGTCCACGAAGGGTGTTTCCGTAGACGTACTCGACCCGCCTGGCGATGACGACTTATGGGACGGGGAGTCTGAAGAGTTCGATGCATTAATATCTGAGGATCCTGGACCCCAGCAGTGGACATCGGGCAAGCCCACCTTCGAACAGTTCTTTGCACGGCAGCGAGAGCTTCTAGGGGTCGGAGAATTTCAATCCAATGAAGCAGACTTAGAGGTTGCACGCACTGAGTATGAGGCAAGCGTGGGTGAACTGCCTGTCCTATTCCAGGTGCCTGAGGACGGCAAAAAATGGCTATTCCGAATTCTGGCAAGAAATGCGACTCACTCTGTTCTGCGATTCGCGGGCGACAACACTGCTGCATCACAATTCGCCTCAACAAGAACCGCAGACTATCAGCGCTTACCCTTAGATGACCTAGCCCCAGACTGGCAGACGTTTACAGTCAGCTCCGAGTCCAACATTGATTCACATCGGTTTGTTGGCGTCGAGTATTCCATGCCACTCCCCAACGGTGCATCTCTCGAAATCTTCAGAGGGGTCGAAAAGGGGATGTATGAACGTCTTCGTGAAGGAAGAGTCAGCGCCTACCTGCGGAGAGCTCGCCAACTTCGCGGTTCGTGGGCGCCTGTTGTCACTGGAGCAGCTGCGAACGGTCCCCAGCACCAGGCTGTCTCGGTCGGAAGCGACGGAACCGGCCTGCGGATCCGTGTGGTGTAGTTGCTGCTGGCGCGCCCATCCCGGAACCGCCGGCGGAGGCAGGCTGGGCCGCCGGGTATTCAGGTCCCTGGGTGCACTCGCTCGGCAGGAGGGGCAGGGGTGGTCTAGCGGCAGCCGCTGGGCCGCCCCGGGCCGTCCGAGGTCACTCGCCGCCGACTGACAACGACAGAAGCCACGGCATCTGATCTGGTCAGAGCAGTGGGCTTCTTTTGTGCCGCTGGTCGGCGGAAGGGCTGATCAGTAGACCGACCACCGATCGCAGTTGCCGGCGCTGCCACGCCCATTGAGACTCCGCCGACCTCGTCGTGTCAGCGATGACAATCAACGCGATTTCTTCTTAGTATTGCTAAGAAATGGGGCAGCCTCCTGCAGTAGAGTCGCAACATTTTGGGCTTTGCGGTCCTCAATCGGAGGTGTTTCTCGACTTGTACACCGGGAATCGATTTCCCTAAGGATTAGATGCCGGAGTAGCGACCTCAGGATGGCGAACGGAACCGGCGCAGAAGCCTTGTATCCAGCATACGCCCCTACGGCCTGATTAATTGAGTCTACTGCCCTTTCACCTGAATGCACAAAACCTGAGCGTGCAGCGTATGATTTCTTTAGCGCCTTTTTGAGTTCATCGACATTTGAGTTGACATCTCCTATACGCGGCCCTGGATGCCAAGATCCGCCCGTGACGCTTCCCCTGGCCCAGTCAATGTCCGGCACCCATACGGATAGTTCTTGCTCAAAGAACGCGTCGGTGATCCCCCGCGTGGCGTATTCGGAGAATCGCTCACCTAGCCTCATATGCGCGTTCTTTTCCAGCAGCTTCGACCTGAGCGCTTCCGCCTGTTTATCCGATAGCGCTTGCGCCTTGATGAATTTTTCCCAGCTTCTAGCCTGATCCCAGACTTCCCAACTGGGACTGAAGTCGTGAAACTCTCCAGCAAGGGTTTCGATTCCCGCTACGATCAGTGTATAAGCTGCTGCGAGGTCTGCCGCGAAAAGGAGGCAGGCGCCGTAGTGAAGCCTCATGGCAGCGTTAATGACTTCCGATTTGCGATCATCAAGGGATCGTATGCCACCCAGAAGATCGCGGAATTCCCCATCTAAGTCGAAACCTTCATCAAGCGGACCCATGAGCCGACGATCAGGGAGATCAGACATGGACAAGAAAACCTTTCGGTTGGGCTCTCCCTCCATGGTGAGCGGCTGGGCAGGTATCACTTCAACCCTTCGGTCTGTCACGAGGGTTAGCGCCGCACCTATGTCGTCGGGCAGTTCAAAAGAATTCCCACCGGCATCAAGCCATCCCATCACATGGAGGTGTTGGTAAGTTGACCCCGGTATGTAGATGTGACTTGCTGGCTCTATCCGCAACAGGCCTTCCGTTTTGACCTGATTGGGGCCAGGTATGAGGATTTGTCTAAATGATTCAGCGAACTTGAATTCCTTCTTCGCTATGGCTCTGTCAAGCCGGTTCAGCCACCGGGTCAGATTCTGCATGAGCAAGATTATGCACGCACAGGGACGCCATCGTTGGCATTTTCGTACCCTCTGACATCAAATGAGACGTGCTACAGGAGCGAGGGGCCAAGCCGCAGCCCTGCACCACAAGCGCACCAGGTCGAGCGGGGAACTGCGGGGAACCACGGTGAAAGCCGCCAAGCGGGACGAGGCAGCACCAGGGCCGTTCGCCCAGGTGAGCGCGAAAATCCGCCGCAAATGATCGCAGCTTCCCAAGCTGAGGGCTCGGCCGGCCGCCGTCGCCAGGCGCTGGCCGTCGGTACCTGCTCTGGTCGACGGCACAGGCAGCATGGCTGAGGCCGGTGGGGGTGCAGCGAGGCACACGCGTACGTGATCGGTTGGCACACCCGCCGTCGTGGCGGACTGTCGTCGGCTGAGGTTCAGACAGGGCGCATCGAAAGTGCCGCCCGTCGGCCGAGCGAGACAAAGCTGGGCCGTCTCTGGGCCGTCCGAGGGCGCTCGACAGTGGCCAATGACGACCAACGACGACCACCAGGCGCACGGGCCTACCGTCTCTGAGCAGCGAAAACGCAGCTCATCAAGATCCCCGGCAAGACCCAGGGCAAGAAGAAGTAAGCGGTATGGATCAAGCCCCCTGCCTGCGGTTTCCTCGCGAGCAGGGGGCTTGTTGCCGCACTGGGGTCGCCGTCATCAGCCGCCGCCGGCACGTCTCGCTCAGCGTGCCGCGGACCTGGCGGCTGCTGCGGCAGAGGGGCTGCACGGCGCAGGTGCCGGTGCACCGGGCCACCGAACGCGACGAGCAGACGGTGGCCACCTGGGGCGAGGAGTCCGGCCGGTGGTGGAACGGCGGTGAGGGAGCAGGACGCCTGGTTGTGCTTCGCCGACGAGTCCGGCCAGGGCCCTGCGTCCGCCCCGGGCCCGCGCCTGGTCTGCCGGGGGCATCACTGCGGTGGTGAGGGGCACCGGCAGACCAGGCGCGGGCCCGGGGCGGACGCAGGGC
>NZ_POTZ01001199.1 GCF_003236365.1 Streptomyces sp. NTH33 | reverse complement strand
CTCACCCAGCTGAAGAACCGCGGCCTGCGCGACGCGCTGATCGTGTGCTGTGACGGGCTGAGCGGCCTGCCCGAAGCGATCAACACGGTCTGGGAGAAGGCAGTGGTCCAGACCTGTGTGCCCCATCTGATCCGCTCGTCGATGAAGTACGTCTCCTACACCGACCGCAAGAAGGTCGCCGCCGCCCTTAAGCCCATCTACACCGCCGCCACCGAGTCCGAGGCCCTGAGCGCACTCGACGAACTGCG
>NZ_POTZ01001198.1 GCF_003236365.1 Streptomyces sp. NTH33 | reverse complement strand
CACCACCGGGCCGAGCTCGTGGTGGATGCGCTGAAGATGGCTGCCGGCCGCGGCGCGCTGAAAGAGGGCTGCATCGCGCACTCCGATCGCGGCAGTGAATACACGTCCGGTGAATACCGCAGTTTGATCAGGGAGTTGAAGCTGAGGCAGAGCATGGGAAGAACGGGCTCCTGTTACGATAACGCCGCGGCCGAAAGCTTTTTCGGCCTGCTGAAAGCGGAGATCGGGACCACCGTCTGGGAGTCCCA
>NZ_POTZ01001197.1 GCF_003236365.1 Streptomyces sp. NTH33 | reverse complement strand
CCAGCCTGCGCAACACCGCCCTCGCACTCGCGGAGCTCGCGGGCTGGCACAACCACGCCGCGGCAGCCGATCACTACAGGTCACACCCCGATCACGCGCTCGACCTGATCAAGCCCACGACCTGAGAGGGCGTTAAGTCCCGTTCCAGATGATCTGGTGTCGCCCGTTCGTGGGTGATGGGACGGTTCCGCCCCCGTGTCATGTCGTGTGCATGATGGGGTGGCTGGCATGGAACGGATGCCGTACGC
>NZ_POTZ01001196.1 GCF_003236365.1 Streptomyces sp. NTH33 | reverse complement strand
CACCGACGGCATCCACGACCCCCACAGCAGCGACGACATGACAGTTCGTCACTCCCACCAGATCGCCGCCCCTATGCCCCACCAGCGAAAACGCAGTCCTCACGTCCGGAAAGACAACAGCTTCTAAGTGGTCGCCCTCGGAAGTTCTTCGGGGGTTGACTGCAGAGTCGGTGTGGTGTCTGGTATCCCGACTTGCCGGATCGCCACTGCGTCGAGGTTGATGTCGTGGACTCCTCTGCGGGCGTCGCGG
>NZ_POTZ01001195.1 GCF_003236365.1 Streptomyces sp. NTH33 | reverse complement strand
CCCTCATCGCCGCACAACGTCAGCGACAGGCTCCTCCCACCGGCCCAGCCCCCGGCCAGACACGCCGGAGCACCTCTGCAGATCAACCCGTACGCACCTCTGCACCAGAGCCCGTACGCCGACACGCAGTTCATCGAGAAGGTCCGCGACGTCGTCGGCCTGTACCTGGACCCACCCGAGCGGGCCATCGTCCTCTGCGTGGACGAGAAGTCGCAGATCCAGGCGCTGGACCGGTCGGCGCCGGTGCTGCC
>NZ_POTZ01001194.1 GCF_003236365.1 Streptomyces sp. NTH33 | reverse complement strand
GCCAGCTACCGGCTGAAGAACCGCCTCACCGCCATCGAAGGCGGCATCACCGCCGTCAGCTGACCCGGACTCAAGCTCTGCACATCAGCCCGTACATACCTCTGCACTACAGCCCGTACGCCGACACTGCGGGTCCTTGGACAGCTTGAAGGTGTCCACCAGATGCGGTTTGAGGCCGAAGGTCCGCCAGATCCGCGAGATGGTGGACTGACTCAGGCCACTGGCCTCGGCCATCTCCCGCGTCGACCAGTG
>NZ_POTZ01001193.1 GCF_003236365.1 Streptomyces sp. NTH33 | reverse complement strand
GCCTGGTCAGCCTGGCGCCGCCATCACCAGCACCAAGCCGCCCAGGCCCACCGCCGCTGGAACAACGTCATCGCCGAGGTGACGGCCTGATCCCACAACCAAGATCACGACTTACAGCTGCCGTGTCAAACTGCGGTATTCACCGGACGTGTATTCACTGCCGCGATCGGAGTGCGCGATGCAGCCCTCTTTCAGCGCGCCGCGGCCGGCAGCCATCTTCAGCGCATCCACCACGAGCTCGGCCCGGTGGTG
>NZ_POTZ01001192.1 GCF_003236365.1 Streptomyces sp. NTH33 | reverse complement strand
ACTTCATGCTCGCCTTCCCCGACCGCCTCCCTCTCTGACCCCAGCAAGATCACCGAAAGTAACCACCCCGCGGGCCCGACCGGCAAGACCGTGCACCTCTACATACACAAAGGAATTGACAACCTCCGATGTGCCGCTTACGGCCCTTGATTTTCTTCCCGCCGTCATAGCCACTGGTCGCGGCCTCCACCGTCGACGTGCCGCGCGCGGACTGCGAGTCGATCACCCCGGCCGTCGGCTCCGCGTCCCGGCC
>NZ_POTZ01001191.1 GCF_003236365.1 Streptomyces sp. NTH33 | reverse complement strand
CTCGATCCGGTCTACCCGGTCGTCTTCATCGACGCCGTGCACGTCAAGATCAGGGACGGTCACGTCGCCAACCGGCCCATCTACGTGGCCATCGCGGTCACCGCCGACGGCTACCGCGAGATCCTCGTGTCGGCGTACGGGCTTTTCTCTCCAGGTGCGTACAGACGAACGTCCCCAGCTGTCAGGCCACGTCGGTCTCTCGCTCGATGGCCTTGAGGCGGTTCTTGAGCCGGTAGCTGGGGCCATTGATGGC
>NZ_POTZ01001190.1 GCF_003236365.1 Streptomyces sp. NTH33 | reverse complement strand
CTGAAAACCCTCGGAGCCGACAACATCGCCAAGACCACCCGGGCGATCCGCGACGAGCCCCACCGGGCACTCCCCATCCTGGGCATCACCAACGATCCGGACACCTACGGAACTTGATCAAACCCTGATATGAGGGTGCGGTCCAGCAGTTCGCGGCGGCAGGTCTGTATCCGGCGCTCTACGATCGAGTTCATCCGCGGTATCCGGATGCCGCTGGTGACGACCTCCAGGCCGGCGTCGGTCAGCACGGCGTC
>NZ_POTZ01000011.1 GCF_003236365.1 Streptomyces sp. NTH33 | reverse complement strand
GCGGGGCGGTCAGCCCTCGTGCCCGTCTCCCTGTTCCTGCTGCGCGCGGTCCTCCATCAGCTTCGCCAGGGCCGCCGCGACGTACTCCTCGGTGCGTGCCTTGTCCAGGCCGAGGCCGCTCAGGACGCCCTCGCCGTTCTCCAGCTCCAGCAGGGCCAGCAGGATGTGTTCGGTGCCGATGTAGTTGTGGCCGAGGCGCAGGGCCTCGCGGAAGGTGAGCTCCAGGGCCTTCTTGGCGGCCGGGCCGTACGGGACGAGCTCGGGGGCGTCGGCGGACGCCGGGGGCAGGGCGGCGGTCGCGGCCTCGCGGACCGCCTCCAGGGAGACGCCCTGGTCGGCGATGGCCCGGGCGGCCATGGCCTCCGGTTCGCCGAGCAGGCCGAGGACGAGGTGGGCGGGCGTGCCCTCGGCGCTCCTGGCCGCCTTGGCCTCCTCGTGGGCGGCCATGACGACCTTGCGCGCGCGTGGCGTGTAGCGGCTGAAGCCCTGGCTGGGGTCGAGGTCGGCCGATTCCTTGGGCACGAACCGCTTCTGCGCGGCCTGCCGGGTGACGCCCATGCTCTTGCCGATGTCGGTCCAGGAGGCGCCGGAGCGCCGTGCCTGGTCGACGAAGTGACCGATGAGGTGGTCCGCCACCTCGTCGAGGTGCTCGGCGGCGAGTACGGCGTCCTGGAGCTGGTCGAGGGGCTCCTGGTGGACTTTTTTGATGGCCGAGATGAGGTCGTCCAGACGGATGTTCGACCTGATGGCGGGGTTCGTCATGTGTCAACCGTAGGTTGACGCAGGGGCAGCGTCAACCGTGAGTTGACAGCTGGTCGGCGGATGTCTGTCCACAGGCTGTGGATGGAGGTGTCGCACTCCATGGCACGATCGACACGTGACCAGCCCCAGCACTGTCGACCGCGCGTTCGACGCCGCCCTGTACGCCTCCTCCGACGACGCCCTCGACACCGGTGCCTCCCTGCTGGCGGCCGACCCCGCGGCGGACGCCGAACTCGCCCGGCGCGGGCAGGAGTTGGTCGCGGCGGCGTGGCGACGCGGCTGGCAGCCCGCCGATGTCGTACGGATCGCGCGGCGGGAACTGGACGACGTCCACGTACGGCTGCTGGCGGCGCTCGTCCGCGCGCAGGCGGGGCACGACCGGCCGCGCGGCCCGCGCTGGGCCGCCCAGCTCGACGAGCTGACCACCGAGGAACCGCCTCGCACCGACCGCTTCTCGTACGCCACCGCCGTCCTGGAGCTGTACCGCCTGCTGTTGCGGCTGCCCGCGCTCGAACCCCTGGACGAGTCCGCGCACGCGCCCCGGCCCGAGTCCCGCATGCTGACCCGGATCCGGGCGCTGCTCGCCAAGGCGGAGGCGACCGGCTTCCCGGAGGAGGCGGAGGCGCTGAGCACGAAGGCGCAGGAGCTGATGGCGCAGCACAGCATCGACGAGGCGCTGCTCGCCGCTCGTGCCCCGTCACCCGACGCCCCCGGCGCCTGCCGCATCGGTGTCGAGCCGCCGTACGAACAGGCCAAGGCGGTGCTGCTGGACGCGGTCGCCACGGCGAACCACTGCCGGGCCGTGTGGAACGAACCCCTCGGCTTCTCCACGGTCGTCGGCTTCGAGGCCGACCTGGAAGCGGTCGAACTGCTCCACACCTCACTGCTGGTCCAGGCCACGACCGCGATGACCAGGGCGGAGGCGGCACAGCGTGCGAGCGGGCGCAGGCGCACCAGGACCTTCCGGCAGTCCTTCCTCGCCGCCTACGCCCACCGCATCGGCACCCGCCTCGCGGCCGCCGCCGAGGCCCAGGTCACCGAGGACCTGCTCCCCGTCCTGGCGAGCCGGGACGTCGCGGTCGCCGACCGCCTGGACCGCATGTTCCCGGAGACGGCCACCACCCGCCTGCGTGGCGTGACCGACGAGGCCGGCTGGACGGAGGGCGCCCAGGCGGCGGACCGGGCCGAGGTGAGGTCCCGCCCCCGGCTGCGCTGACACTCCGGGGGCGCCGCCGTCAGTCCCCCGCCTGCTGGAGGGCCGTCACCGACGCGTCCGGGTCGCCCGCGTCCTTCTTGCCCCGCACCGGACCGTAGGACCACGTGAAGTCCTGGCTGCCGGCCGCTCCGGGCAGGCTGAGCTTCAGCGACGTCGCCGCGAGGCTCTTCGTGTCGCCCTCCTCGCCCCGCACGTACGTGAGCGTGAAGGACGCCGTGCCGCCCTTGGCGAGGGTGAGTTTCTCCGGCCTGGCGGTCCTGTCCTCCGGGACGGTCGCCGTGGAGCTCCCGGCGGACAGGGTGATGCCCGGGAAGCCCTCCAGGGTGCACTGGGCGCCCTGGTTGGTGAGGGTGACGGGCACGTTGCCCGTGTCCCCGGCGGCGGGCGCGGCGTTGGCGGGGCCGACCTGCACCTCGACCTCGCCGATCCGGCAGGCCGCGCTGTCGGCGTTCTTGCTCCCGGAGTCGGTGCTCCCGGAGTCGGTGCTCCCGGAGTCGGTGCCGCTGTCGCAGGCGGTGAGGAGGAGAGCCGCGGCGAGGGCGGTGACGGTGAGCGGAATGGCGCGCATGAAGTGGTTCCTCGGGTCGTGGCGGTGTCCAAGGATCATCACGTACGGGCGTGCGCCGCGGTTGCCCGCCCCGGCGCCGTCCCTCCGGGGCGTCAGGAACCCAAACTTGCCGTGGGCAGGCTCGGCGGCAGCGCCGGGCCCTCCGAGCGGGTGTACGTCTCCTCACCGAGACCACCCTCCCAGGTGACCCTGAGCGTAGTCTTGTTGACGGACTCCACCGTGCCCGACGTACGGGCCTTGCACGTGCCGAGGTGGAACACGTGCTTGCCGCCCTCCTCGCCGATGGTCCCCGTGCACCTGGTCCGGTCGGTCGAGAAGAGCGCGGCCTGCTTGCCGGTGACGATCAGGACCACGGCCCTGCCGTCGGCGGTGGCGAGCCAACTGCCGTCCAGATTTACGCCGTTGTTCTCGGACGTGGACGTACTCGCACTCGCACTCGCGCTTGCACTCGCGCTCGGCGTGGCGGTGGCGCCGCCCTTGGAGTCGGAGCCGCCGCTGTCGCACGCGGTCAGCGCGAGCGCGCCGAGCAGGCCCACCGACGCGATCCGCACCGCCGAGCTCACCCTGGTCGCCCTGGTCGCCGTCGTCATCAAAGCCCCCAAGTCCTGGCCGGCCGGCCGCCCGGCGGCCGGTACGACCGCAGCAAGTTACCAGCCACGGTGGGACGCATACCCCTTGATGTGCAGGAGTTTCCCTACGGCTGACGGAGAAGGAAGCCTTCTGGCCGCCGCCGCGAGGTGCTGCGGCTGCTGCGCGACGAGGGACCCCGGCCCGTCCAGGCCCTGGCCGGCCGCTTCGACATGCGGTGCCCCGGCCTCCCGGAACACCTCAAGGCGCTCCGGGAGGCCGGTCTCGTCTCCGAGCAGCGCTCCGGCCGACAGCGCATCCACCGCCTTCTGGCGGCCCCGCTCGCCGAGGTGCAGGACCGGCTCCACCCGTACGAGCGGTTCTGGCGCGGCCGGATGAAGGACCTCGGCGAACTGCTGGACCGCATACCCGATGGACCGACGCCGATCCGGCCCGCCCCGTTCACCGGACGCTCACACAAAGGCCGGAACACGAGAGCCGCGGTATGCGTCTCTTCCTGGTGCACGAAGGATTCGATCCGGACGACCCGGCGCGGATGACGGCGTGGATGACGGCGCGGAAGATCATGGACGGGGGACAGCGCTCGCATGTCCTGCGGGAGTCGGGGCAGACGCTTCACCGGCTCCGGTGGAGCGGAACTCAATGCTGTAACCACTGAACCACTCCCCGTGCACGTGCATCTGCTCATGCATATGCAAGTGAACAGGGTTATGATCCAGGTCAGTTGACCGATGCATCAATGGCCACACCAGCCAGTGCACCACCGGGGAGCGACCTGTGGACCACGACGTTGAGGGCGGGTACGGGGGGTTCGACGTGTACAACGGCATGGCGGCCACGCGACTGCGCGGGGTGGTCTGGCAGAAGAGCCGGCACAGCAACTCGCAGGGCTCCTGCGTGGAGTTCGCGCGGCTGCCGGGTGGGGAGGTGGCCGTACGCAACTCCCGGTTCCCCGACGGCCCCGCGCTCGTCTACACGCGCGCGGAGATCGAGGCGATGCTGCTGGGCATCAAGGACGGCGAGTTCGACCACCTGATCGCGGGCTGATGTCCCCTCGGGTGGCTGAAAAATCAGGACAAGGGGCGCACAGCGCACGGCAACGCGCGTAGAACCGCGGCGTAGTGGAACGCCGCGGTCCGTCAACCGGCGGGCCCCAGCCGGAAGAGCGCCCAGACCACCTTGCCGTGCAGGGCGCCCGCCAGCGGGTGCCAGCCCCAGCTGTCGCTGAAGGAGTCGACGAGGAACAGGCCGCGGCCCGACTCCGCCGAGAAGTCCTCCGTCCCGCGGGCGACCGGGCTTTCCCTGCTGGGATCGCGCACCGCGCACACCAGCCGCTCGGGCCAGCGCAGCAGGTGCAGACGCACGTGCGAGCCCGTGGCGTGCAGAGATGTGGCCGGCACAGGGGCGTGGCATGCGGCCCCCGGGTCCTCGTCGGCGGGGCGGCGCCGGTCGAGGGGCAGTCCGTGCCGCAGGGCGTTGGTGACCAGCTCGGAGACCACCAGGCAGATGTCGTCGAACCGGTCGCTCAGCTCCCACTGGTCGAGCGTTCCGCGGGTGAACCGCCGCGCCTCGCGCACCGCTTCGTAGCGGGCGGGCAGAGCGCAGGAGGCGGCGCCGGCCACGGCCGCGGGATCCAGCGGCGGAAGGCCCTGCCGTAACGGCTCGAGCATGGTCGATCCATTCGTCCCCATGCGAGGCACTCCCGGGAATTCGCGGTCGTTGCGATGCGGCGGTGGTGCGAGGCCATGGTTTCGGATGCGTACAACAGATGCAAGGGCAGATGCACGTGCACGTGACCGGATTGGGTCGCCCCGTACCGCTTGTCGGCTATTTTTCCGCCGTCTTCCCGTCCTCTGTTCGCCCCTCTCCCGCTCCCTCGCCGCCGCCGACTGCCCAGAATCTTCGGCCTCTTCCCGTTTCCGTAACCGCGCGAGTACAGCTCGGAGTGATTTAGTGGCAGACTGCGGCCCCTGAAGACGGTTGGGGAGGCTGGCGAACGTGAGCGCGGGAGAGCCCGGATCGGTGGTGCGGCGCATGCTGCTCGGCTCGCAACTCAGGCGACTGCGTGAAGCCCGGGGGATCACGCGCGAGGCGGCCGGGTACTCGATCCGTGCCTCGGAATCGAAGATCAGCCGGATGGAGCTGGGCCGGGTGAGCTTCAAGACCCGAGACGTGGAAGACCTGTTGACCTTGTACGGCATCACGGACGGGGCGGAGCGCACCTCACTGCTCTCCCTCGCCAAGGAGGCCAACGTCGCGGGCTGGTGGCACAGTTACTCCGACGTCCTGCCCAGCTGGTTCCCCACCTATGTGGGGCTGGAGGGCGCGGCGTCGCTGATCCGTGTCTACGAGGTGCAGTTCGTGCACGGGCTGCTGCAGACCGAGGCGTACGCCCGCGCGGTCGTCCGCCGCGGCATGCGGGACGCGAGCGAGGCCGACGTGGAGCGGCGGGTGGCGCTGCGGCTCGAGCGGCAGAAGTACCTCGTCTCCGAGAACGCCCCCGACCTGCACATCGTCCTGGACGAGGCCGCCCTGCGCCGTCCCTACGGCGACCGCGAGGTGATGCGCGGCCAGCTGCAGCACCTGATCGAGATCTCCGAGCGGCCCAACGTACGGCTGCAGGTCATGCCGTTCAGCTTCGGCGGGCACGCCGGCGAGTCCGGGGCCTTCACGATCCTCAGCTTCCCGGAGTCCGACCTGTCGGACGTGGTCTACCTGGAGCAGCTCACCAGCGCCCTCTACCTGGACAAGCGCGAGGACGTCGCCCAGTACGAGAAGGCGCTCGAGGAGCTGCGGAACGACAGCCCCGGCCCGGACGAGAGCCGCGACCTGCTGCGCGGGCTGCTGCAGCTGTCGTAGGGGATCCGTCGGCGCGGGGACTCCGGCGGAAAGCCGTTTCCACCCTCAACTCCCTTCGCTCGCAAGTACGATGGCATCCGATCAGACCGACAAGAAGTGATCGGGAGTTGATCGGGCTCCGACTGCTTCGACCGCCTCGGCAGCAGGGGATTGAGGGATCAGATGCCGTCCTACTTCACCGACCTGGCCCAGCAGTACATCGACGGCGAGTGGCGCCCGGGCAGCGGCTCCTGGGACATCATCGACTTCAACCCGTACGACGGCGAGAAGCTGGCCTCGATCACCACGGCCACGGCCGACGAGGTGGATCAGGCCTACCGGAGCGCCGCTCGTGCCCAGAAGGAGTGGGCGGCCACCAACCCCTACGCCCGCCGGGCCGTCCTGGAGAAGGCGCTGCGCCTGGTCGAGGAGCGTGAGCGGGAGATCACCGAGGCGATCATCGCCGAGCTCGGCGGCACGCATCTGAAGGCCGGTTTCGAGCTGCACCTCGCCAAGGAGTTCCTGCGCGAGTCGGTCCATCTGGCGCTGCGTCCCGAGGGGATGATCCTGCCGTCCCCGGCCGACGGCAAGGAGAACCGCGTCTACCGGGTGCCGGTCGGTGTGGTGGGCGTGATCAGCCCCTTCAACTTCCCCTTCCTGCTGTCCCTGAAGTCCGTCGCCCCGGCCCTCGCCCTCGGCAACGGCGTGGTGCTCAAGCCGCACCAGGACACGCCGGTCACCGGCGGCACCCTGATCGCGAAGATCTTCGAGGACGCGGGGCTGCCGGCCGGTCTGCTCAACGTCGTCGTCACGGACATAGCCGAGATCGGCGACGCCTTCCTGGAGCACCCGGTCCCGAGGGTCATCTCCTTCACCGGCTCCGACGCGGTCGGCCGGCACGTCGCCACCGTCTGCGCCACCCACTTCAAGCGCGCGGTGCTGGAGCTCGGCGGCAACAGCGCGATCGTCGTCCTCGACGACGCCGACCTCGACTACGCGGTCGACGCGGCCGTCTTCAGCCGGTACGTCCATCAGGGCCAGGTCTGCATGGCCGCGAACCGTGTCCTGGTCGACCGCTCGGTCGCCGGTGAGTTCACCGAGAAGTTCGTCGCCAAGGTGAGGTCGCTGAAGGTCGGAGACCCGAGCGACCCGCACACCGTCATCGGGCCGGTGATCAACTCCACCCAGGCGAACGCTCTTTCGAGCACCGTCCAGCAGGCTCTCGCCGAGGGCGCCACCGCCCTGGTGCACGGCACCACCACCGACAACCTCGTCGAGCCGTCCGTCCTGACGGACGTGCCCGCCGACTCCCCCCTGCTCCGGCAGGAGGTCTTCGGTCCGGTCGCCTTCGTCATCCCGTTCGACGGCGAGGAGGAGGCGGTCCGGATCGTCAACGACACCCCGTACGGGCTCAGCGGCGCCGTCCACACGGCGGACGTCGAGCGGGGTGTCGCCTTCGCCCGGCGGATCGACACCGGCATGTTCCACGTGAACGACGGCACCGTCCACGACGAGCCGCTCGTCCCCTTCGGCGGTGAGAAGCACTCCGGCGTCGGCCGCCTGAACGGCGAGACGACCGTGGACGCGTTCACCACGGTCAAGTGGATCTCGGTCCAGCACGGGCGGAGCGGGTTCCCTTTCTAGGAGTCATCGCGCCAGGAGTCCTCGCGTAAGGACGTACTTCCGTGCCCCGGGCCCTTGCGGACAGAACCTGTCCGCAAGGGCCCGTAGCGTCGAGAGGGCCGGACAAGAAGTAACGAACACGACGAAAAGCGGCCGGTCATGGTCACTCACGTGCGAGCCGAGGAGCGGGGCGACGAGCGGGGCGCGCTGCTGGCGTTCCTGGAGGAGCAGCGCGGCGGGATCCGCTGGGCGCTGCTCGGGCTGACCGAGGAGCAGGCCCGCAGCCGTCCGAGCGCGAGCGAGCTGTCCCTGGGCGGGCTGCTCAAGCATGTCGCCGAGGTCGAGCAGGGGTGGATCGCACGGGCGAGGCAGGAGCCGCCGGCGGTCGCGCGCGACGAGTCGAACTGGCACGAGTCCTTCCAGCTCCTGGGCGACGAGACGGTCGCCTCCCAGCTGGAGCACTGGGAGAAGGTCGCCGCCGGGACGGAGGCGTACGTCCGGTCCGTCCCGAGCCTCGACGACACCTTCCCGCTGCTGAACGCCCCGTGGTTCCCGCCGGACGAGCGCGTCTCCGTGCGCCGGCTGTGTCTGCACCTGATCCGGGAGACGGCCCGGCACGCCGGACACGCCGACATCATCCGGGAGTCGCTGGACGGGAAGACCGCGTTCGAACTGGTGGCCCTGGCGCAGGCGGGCTGAGCCGGCGGCCCTAACCTGGGGCGCATGTCAGCGATCCGTCTGCTGGTGCTGGGCGCCGTCCGTCAGCACGGGCGGGCCCACGGCTACCAGGTGCGGGGCGACCTGGAGTACTGGGGCGCGCACGAGTGGTCCAACGCCAAGCCCGGTTCGATCTACCACGCCCTGAAGCAGATGGCCAGGCAGGGGCTGCTGCACGCGCACGAGACCGCCCCCTCCACGGCCGGCGGCCCGCCCCGCACGGAATACGAGGTCACCGAAGCGGGCACCGAGGAGTACTTCCGGCTGCTGCGGGAGGCCCTGGTCGCCTACGACCAGAAGATGGACATCCAGTCCGCGGCCATCGGCTTCCTCGTCGACCTGCCGAGGGAGGAGGCGATCGCCCTGCTCAGGGAGCGGATCCGGCGGATCGGGCAGTGGCGGACCGCCGTCACCGAGCACTACGTCCCCGAGGACGGCCCCGAGCGGCTCGGCCACATCGGCGAGATCATGAACCTCTGGGTCCACCGGGCCGACTCCGACGCCACCTGGACCCGGGGCCTGGTCGAACGTCTCGAACGGGGCGCCTACACCTTCGCCGGTGAGGGCGAGCCGTTCGTCGGCGTCCTGGCCGAGGGCGAGGAGAACCCGTACGCGACGGGGGAGCGGCATCCGGAGGACGACCGCTGAGCGCTGTGCGGCCGTCAGTGGTGGAACTGTGCGGCCGTCAGTGGTGGGGCTGTACGGCCGTCAGTGGTGGAAGCCGGTGGCCGCCCGCTTGTCCCGGGTCAGGGGGTGCGGCTGCCGGCGCAGGCCCGGCAGCAGCCGGGCGAGGTCCTCGGCGAACAGTTCGGCGAGATCCGCCGAGAAGCCGTTGCGGCAGACCACGCGCAGGACGGACAGGTCCTCCCGGTTCGGCGGGAAGGTGTACGCGGGCACCAGCCAGCCGCTCTCGCGCAGCCGCCGGGAGACGTCGAACACGTCGTACGACGTGACGTCCGGCGCCGTCGTGAAGGCGAACGCCGGCAGCTGGTCGCCGCGGGTCAGCAGCCGGAAGTCGCCGAGCGCCTCGATCCGTTCGGCGAGGTGGCGGGCCACGTCGCGGGTGGCCTGCTGCACCAGCCGGTAGCCCTCGCGGCCCAGCCGCAGGAACGTGTAGTACTGCGCCACCACCTGGGCGCCCGGGCGGGAGAAGTTCAGCGCGAACGTCGGCATGTCGCCGCCCAGGTAGTCGACCCGGAAGACCAGCTCCTCGGGCAGCGCCTCCTTGTCGCGCCACAGCGCCCAGCCGACACCGGGGTAGACCAGCCCGTACTTGTGCCCCGAGGTGTTGATCGACGCCACCCGCGACAGGCGGAAATCCCACACCAGGTCCTCGTCGAGGAAGGGCGCGATCATGCCGCCCGAGGCGCCGTCCACGTGCACGGGGACGTCCAGGCCGGTCCGCTCCTGCAGGGCGTCCAGCGCGGCGCACAGGTCGGCGACCGGTTCGTAGGAGCCGTCGTAGGTGGAGCCGAGGATGCCGACGACCCCGATGGTGTTCTCGTCGCACAGCTCGGCGGCGGCCTGCGGATCGAGGTGGAAGCGGCTGCCTTCCATGGGGACCCGACGGGCCTCCACCTCCCAGAAGTTGCAGAACTTCTCCCAGCACACCTGGACGTTGACGCCCATGACGAGGTTCGGGCGCACGTCCCGCGCGGGCCGGCGGTCTTCGTTGTTCCCCCAGTGCCTTGACGACCTGGGGGGACCCCCAGCCCAGCGCCGCTTGAGCGCCATCCCGGCGAGCATGCACGCCTCGCTCGACCCGGTCGTCGAACAGCCGATGGCCGCCGACGGGTCCGGCGCGTTCCACAGGTCGGCGAGCATCGCCACACAGCGCCGCTCCAGCTCGGCGGTGCGCGGGTACTCGTCCTTGTCGATCATGTTCTTGTCCCGGCACTCGCCCATCAGCGTGCCGGCCTGCGGCTCCATCCAGGTGGTGACGAACGTGGCCAGGTTCAGCCGTGAGTTGCCGTCCAGCATCAGCTCGTCGTGCACCAGCTGATACGCCGTCGTGGGCGTCAGGGGCGCCTCCGCGAGCCGGTGCTTGGGCGGCGCCTCGGCCATCTCCACGGCCGGGTTGGCCTCCCCGTAGAAGGGGTTGACGGACAGGGGGCGCTCGTCGGGCTTCTCGTGTCCTCGGTGGAGCGGCATGGACTGTCTCCTACGGGGTGAGTGAAGGTCGAGGGGAGCCGGAGCGGGAGGGTCAGCGGATCGCCCTCCCGTCCTTCGAGAGCTGCATCTGCGGCCGGCCGGTCACCAGCAGCCAGGCCGGCAACGAGGCGACGCACAGCAGGGCGAGGACCGTCGGCGAGGACACGAGGACCGCGGCCGTGAACAGGCTCACCCAGCCCTGCCGGGTGACGGCCATGAGCATGCCCAGGACACCCGCCGCCACGCCCAGCGCCGGCGGCACCGCGGGCACGAGCGCGTGCGCGGTCAGCCCGAACGCGGCGCCGATGAACACGGAGGGGAAGATCCGCCCGCCGCGGAAGCCGCAGGACGCGGCGACCAGCAGCGCGGCCAGCTTCACCACGGCCAGGGTCGCGAACTGCCCCGCCGTCCGGCCGTCGGGGTCGCGGGCCAGCTCCGCGACCTCCGACAGCCCCTTGAAGAGCGTCAGATGGCCGCCCAGCGCCCCCAGCAGGCCGAGCACGAGCCCGCCGACGGGCAGCGCCACCATCGGGTGCCCGAGCCGCGAGAAGACCCGGTGGACGTACGGGAAGGCGTACACGGCGGCGAGGCCGAGCAGCGCGGCCGCGGAGGCGATCACCAGCGCGGCCAGGAGGTCGTCCCAGCGGGGGCGGCCAAGGGGAGGCAGGCCCAGGTCGAAGGTGGGGTGGGCCACCAGGGCGGTCGTCATGGCGCCCGCCGCCCCGGCGGCCAGCGGCGCGAACAGGTTGTCCCACAACGCGCCCTTGGCCGGCCGCCCGGCCAGCGCCTCGGAGATCACGAGCGCGGCGGCCACCGGCGTGCCGAACAGGGCACCGATCGTCGCCGCCTCCGCCAGCACCGGCCACAGCGCGCCCGGCATCCGGGGCAGCAGCCTGCGGCCCAGCCAGAACGCCAGGGCCACATTCGCCATGATGACGGGGTTCTCCGGACCAAGACTCGGGCCGCCGGCCAGCATCAGCATGGTGGCGGCCAGCAGCCCCGGCAGCACGGCCGGCCGGATCGGGGCGGCCGTCAGGCCCAGCGTCGCCGGATCGGGACCGGCGTGCCTCGGCGCCTTCCACACCACCAGACCCACCAGGACCCCGGTCGCGGTGAGCACGGCCAGCATCCACACCACCGAGTACCGGCCGATGCCCAGCGCGTCGGGCAGGTCCTGCCAGAGTGCTCCCTGCAATTCCTCGGCCAGCCCGCTCACCAGCAGGAACATCAGGCTGGAACCGACACCGACGGCCAGTGCGGGCAGGAGCAGCGGCAGCAGGGCGCGGGCCGGGGCCGCCGGGGCGGCGGGTGCCTGCTGTGCGGTGTCCTGGGCCACGGGCTCACGATAAGCGGACGAAAGCGACACAACATCCGGAGCGGGAAGCGCCCCGGCACTCCCGGGGAAACGCGCTTGCACCTCACGCGACGTGAGGACCCACTGTGGAGCGCGTACCGAGAAAGGAGCGGAAGTGGGCTACACCGTGGGACAGGTCGCCGGTTTCGCCGGAGTGACGGTGCGCACACTGCACCACTACGACGACATCGGCCTGCTCGTCCCGGGCGAGCGCAGCCACGCGGGCCACCGGCGCTACAGCGACGCCGACCTCGACCGGCTGCAGCGGATCCTGTTCTACCGGGAGCTCGGCTTCCCGCTCGAGGAGGTCGCGGCCCTGCTCGACGACCCGGAAGCGGACCCGGGGGCGCACCTGCGCCGCCAGTACGAACTGCTGACCGCCCGGATCGAGAAGCTGCGGAGGATGGCCGCGGCCGTGGAGCACGCCATGGAGGCACAGAGGATGGGCATCAACCTCACACCCGAGGAGCGGTTCGAGGTCTTCGGCGACCACGACCCCGAGCGATACGCCGAGGAGGTCCAGCAGCGCTGGGGCGGCACGGAGGCCTACCGGCAGTCCCGGCGCCGTACCGCCTCGTACACCAAGGAGGACTGGCAGCGGCTCACCGAGGAGCAGGACGCGATCCACCGGCGCATGGCGGCGCTGCTCGACGCGGGCGCACCGGCCGGCTCACAGGCCGCCATGGACGTGGCCGAGGAGCACCGCCGGTTCATCTCCGGCAGCTACTACGACTGCGCGCACGAGATGCACACCTGCCTGGCGGAGATGTACGTCACCGACCCGCGCTTCACCGCGACCTACGAGAAGATCCGGCCGGGCCTGGCCGCGTACCTGCGCGAGGCGATCCTCGCCAACGCCGGCCGGCACACCTCCTGACCACCTGGCCCGGGCCGCCCGGTACGGGGCACTCCCGGGCCAGGACCGCCGCCGTACGGCGCCCCACTCGGCCCGAGTGGAACCCAGGGTGTACACATTGCGTTGGTAGTTTGTGCGGCAGTGCACCGAGGCCGTGCCTCGACGCCCCGACGCCGTATCTCCCCACCCCGTCAGGAGTCCGGAACCGTGATGACGCTTGCCCTCGGCCCAAGCTGGCTGGATCCGAACTACCTGCTCAACAGCTTCGGACTCTGGGGCCTGCTCCTCATCGTCTTCGCCGAGTCCGGTCTCCTCATCGGCTTCTTCCTGCCGGGCGACTCGCTGCTGTTCACCACCGGCCTGCTGGTCACGTCGGGTCAGCTGCGCTATCCCCTGTGGCTCGTGATCGTCCTCATCTGTGTGGCCGCGATCCTCGGCGACCAGGCGGGCTACATGTTCGGCAAGAAGGTCGGACCGGCGCTCTTCAACCGCCCCGACTCCCGCCTGTTCAAGCAGGAGAACGTCACCAAGGCGCACGAGTTCTTCGAGAAGCACGGCCCCAAGTCCCTGGTCCTGGCCCGCTTCGTGCCCATCGTGCGCACGTTCACGCCGATCATCGCGGGCGTCAGCGGCATGCGGTACCGCTCGTTCCTGATCTTCAACGTCATCGGCGGCATCCTGTGGGGCACGGGGGTGACCCTCCTCGGCTCCTGGCTGGGCAACATCGCCTTCGTCAAGAAGAACATCGAGGCGATCCTCATCCTGATCGTCCTCCTCTCGGTGGTCCCGATCATCATCGAGTTCCTGCGCGCCCGCTCCCAGGGGAAGAAGAACCCCGAGGGGCCGGAGGAGCCGGCCGCACAGGAGACCCCCGCCCCGTATCAGCAGCAGTACCAGCAGCCGGTCATGGACGACGCCACGACCCGCCTGCGCCGCATCGAGCCGCCGCACCAGTACGGCGGCGGCCAGAACGGCAACCAGAACCAGCCGCAGCAGTACCCCCAGCAGCAGTACCCCCAGCAGCCGTACGGCGACCAGCAGGGCTACGGCCGGCGGGGCCACTACGACCAGCAGGGCTACGACCAGCAGGGTTATGGTCAGCAGGGCCACGACCAGCAGGGCCACGACCAGCAGGGTTACGGTCAGCAGGGCTATGACCAGCAGGGCCACGACCAGCAGGGCTACGGCCGTCAGGGCCACTACGGCGGGCAGGGGCACTACGACCAGAACCCGCAGCACCCGGACGACGGCGGCTACCACCGCGCCCCCTGAGAGGAGCGCCCGGGCGCTCCGGGTCAGAACCCGCGCGTGCGCTTGGCGGCCCGGCGCCCCGCCGCCGAGGCGCCGCCCGGCACCCTGAGGAACAGCCGGAAGATCTCCGACCCGAGGTTCACGCCGATTGCGATGGCCATGGCGAGCGACACCGCCTTGGCCAGCGACAACAGCCCCTTGTCGATGTTGTTCTGCGCGATCGCCAGCAGACCGAAGTACGTCGCCGAACCGGGCAGCAGCGGACCGATCGCGGCCGTCGTGAAGGGCAGCGCGGACGCGAACTGGTACCGCGACAGCAACTGCCCGAACAGGCCCACCAGGCCCGCCGCCACAGCCGTGGACGCCACCGGCGATATCCCGCCGACGTTGTGCATCGCGGCGTACACCGACCAGGCGACGCCGCCGTTGAGCGTCACCCACAGCACGGTGGACCGCTCCTGCTGCAGCAGGACGGCGAAGGTCAGCGACAGCAGCATCGACGCGACGATCTGCAGCACGGGCCGCTCGCTGGCGCCGAGGGCCGCGTCCGGGTTGAGCTGGGCACCCAGCTTCACCCCGAAGTACAGGACCAGCAGCACCCCGGTGACGATGCCGACGAAGAAGTACATGACCTCCAGCAGGCGCGCGGCGGCGGTGATGTAGAAGCCGGTCAGCCCGTCCTGCACGCTCGCCACCAGCGCCCGCCCGGGCAGGAGCGCGAACAGTCCACCGGTGATGACCGCGGACGCCTTCACGTCGACGTGCGTCACGTTGAGCGCGACGCCGATCGCGGCCGGCGGCATCGCTGCGACCGTGAACTGGTAGAACTCCGGCAGCCCGCGCCCGGCGCACAGCCACGCCAGCCGGTCGCCGAGCATCGCGCCGAGCGCCGCCGCCACGAAGACGATCAGGTCGCCGCCGACGAGCACGGAGGCCGTGCCCGCCAGCAGCCCGGCGGCCGCGGTCAGCACCCAGCCGGAGTAGGGGTGCCGGTTGCGGCGGATCTCCGCCAGCCGCCGGTAGGACTCCTCCAGGGAGACGTGGGTCTCCGGGTCGCTCAGGTCGTCGACGAGCTGGAAGACGGCTGCCAGACGCGTGTAGTCGGTGCCCCGGCGCCGTACCGTCCGGGACGCCGTCACCGGGTCGTCCACCAGGGACGGCTGGTAGGAGATCGACAGCAGGGTGAAGGTGACGTTCGGCTCGCAGCGGTCCAGGCCGTAGGACCGGCAGACCGCGAACATCGCCGCCTCGACGTCCTCGGCACCCTCACCACCCGCGAGCAGCAGCTCGCCGATGCGCAGGGTCAGGTCGAGCACGCGCGGGACGGCCGGGCCGCCCTCCTCGGCCCGCTGCACCGGCTCGGGCGCAGGGCGCTCGGCCACCGGCATGCGCAGCATGGTGCGCATCCGGTCCTGCCAGGGGACGTCCTTGGCCAGGCTGACCACCGGTATGCCGCCCGGCGGGGTGAAGGCGGGCGGAGCCTGGCGGGCGCTGTAGGTGCTCGGCGGGCTGAACGCGGACCCTTCGGGCTCCGCGGCCGGCGGCTGCGGAACCTCGAGCCCCTCCGGGAGCGTGAACTCGGAGGTGGTCTCCGACTCGGTCCCCGTCCGGGGGACGGCCAGGCCCTCGGGTACGGCGAACTCCGACGTCGTGGACGACTCGCCGTCGCCCGGCTGGACGACCGGGATCAGCTGGACCTGGGTCATCGAGTTCCCCGCGGGAACCCTGAACGCGCTCCTCGCCTCGTCCGACTGCGGTTTGAGGTCCTCCGCGTCCGTCACTGGGCAACGCTCCCTGAACGACACCTTCCGTCAGCCTCAGTATGGGCGGGCAGACCTGGCCGTACACGGACAGGAAGCCGTGCGCGGACAGGAGCAGGCCGTACCGCCCCGGCTGGTGGGCGGTACGGCCCGAGAGCGACGGACGACTCAGTGACCGCCATGCTCCTGGAAGCGCTTGATGGAACGCTCGATCTCGGCCTCGGCGTCGGAGCGGCCCACCCAGTTGGCGCCCTCGACGGACTTGCCGGGCTCCAGGTCCTTGTAGACCTCGAAGAAGTGCTGGATCTCCAGGCGGTCGAACTCCGACACGTGGTGGATGTCCCGCAGGTGCTCCACGCGCGGGTCGGACGCCGGGACGCACAGCAGCTTGTCGTCGCCGCCCGCCTCGTCCGTCATGCGGAACATGCCGATGGCGCGGCACTTGATGAGGCAGCCGGGGAACGTCGGCTCGTCCAGGATGACCAGCGCGTCCAGCGGGTCGCCGTCCTCGCCGAGGGTGTTGTCGACGAAGCCGTAGTCGGCCGGGTAGCTGGTCGAAGTGAAGAGTCGACGGTCCAGGCGGATACGACCGGTCTCGTGGTCCACCTCGTACTTGTTCCGCGAACCCTTAGGGATCTCGATCGTGACGTCGAACTCCACCGGTGGCTCCTCCATGATCAGCACATAGTTCTGGTGGTTAAGTGTCCCTCACGCAGGTGTGTGATCGCGAAAGGGGCTGGTGGTCGTGCCGGAGCTGAGGGCCTGGCGTGCCGTGAGACCGCGTCTGGCCCGCCTCGCGCGGGCCGCGCGACCGCGTTTGGCACGGGTGGCGCAGGCCGTGAAACCGCGGGTCGCGCGGCTTGCGCGGGCCGCCGGGCCGCGGCTCGTGACACCGAGGACCTGGCAGTACACGGCGGGTGCCGCCACGGCCGGGCTGGTGCTCGCCGCCGGTGCGGTGACCGCCGCCGGTCCCTGGGACTCCTCCGGAAAGCGTACGGCCGAGCGGCACCGGGCGGCTGCCCTGGAGCACACGGGTGGCGCAGATCACGGCCGCCGAAACGATACGTCCGACACGTCGCGTACGCGTGACACGTCCGCCGGCGGGGCCCGGCCCGCGCCCAGCGCCCTGCCGGTGCTGGTGGGGCTCGGCGGGGCCGGCGGCCCGGTGGAGCCGGTGTCCGACGGCTCGGGTCTCCCAGCCGTCCTGGACCCGCTGCTGCAGAACCCGGCCCTCGGCACCCGCCGCTCCGCCTCCGTCGTCGACATGGCCACCGGCAGGCGGCTGTACGGCCAGGGGGCCGGCGAGGCGCTCACCCCCGCCTCCACCACCAAGATCGCCACCGGCGTCGCCGCGCTGTCCGCCCTCGGCCCGGACCACCGGCTCACCACCCGTGCCGTCCTGGAGCCCGGCACCGGAGAACTCGTGCTGGTCGGCGGCGGCGACCCCACGCTCACCGCCCGCGAGGACGCCCAGGGCTGGGCGAGCCTGCGCACCCTCGCCGACGAGACGGCGGCCGCGCTGACCAAGCGGGGTGTGACGAAGGTGACACTGTCGTACGACACCTCGCTGTACGCCGGCTCCGACCTGCACCCCATCGGCGTCAACGAGAACATCGCCCGGGTCACGGCCCTGATGACCGACGCGGCCCGCACCGACGACTCGACCAGGGGCCCCGCCCCGCGCGTGGCCGACCCGGCGGCTCAGGCGGCGGACGCCTTCGCGCGCCTGCTGTCCGACGCAGGCATCCGGACCACGGCCGCCGGCCCGTCCCGGGCGGCCGCGCGCGCCAAGACCCTGGCGACCGTCTCCTCGCCCCCGCTGTCCACCCTGGTCGAACGCATGCTCACCAACAGCGACAACGACATCGCCGAGGCCCTGACCCGCCACACGGCCCTCGCGGCCGGAGCCCGTCCCGACTTCGCCGGCGGCGCGGCCGCGGTCGAGGCCCGGCTCCAAAAGCTCGGCCTCCCCCTGACGGGCGCCGCGTTCCACGACGGCAGCGGCCTCGACCGGGCCGACCGGCTCACCGCCGACCTGCTCACGGCCCTGCTCCTCAAGGCGGCCGACCCCGCCCACCCCGAACTCCGCCCGGTCCTCACCGGCCTTCCGGTCGCCGGCTTCACCGGCACCCTGAGCGGCCGCTACGTGAACGGTGCGGACGGCGCGGCCGGTGCGGACGGCGCGGCCGGTGCGGACGGCGCGGCCGGTGCGGACGGCGCGGCCGGCCTGGTCCGTGCCAAGACCGGCACCCTGACCGGCGTCAACACCCTGGCGGGCACGGTGATGACCCAGGACGGCCACCTCCTGGCCTTCGCCTTCCTCACGGAGAACACCGCCGGCCAGGAAGCGGCCCAGTCGGCCCTGGACCGGGCAGTCACCGCCCTGACCACCTGTTCCTGCCGCTGACCCACCGGCCGGCGCCGGTGCCTCCCGGGCACACGCCCGCCTGCCCCGCCTCGCCGTCCTGCCAGCAGCGGCAGCGCTCACGTACCGTTGACCCATGACGAGCATCGGTGGTGCCGCAACTCCCGGGATGGTCGACTGGAATCTCGCGGTCGCGACCGCGACCCGGCTCGTACGGCCGGGCCCCGAGGTGAGCCGGGACGAGGCCCGGGCCGTCGTCGCGGAACTGCGCCGGCATGCCAAGGCCTCCGAGGAACATGTCCGCGGATTCACCCGACTGGGCACCGACGAGACCCACGACACGCCCGTACTCGTGGTCGACCGCCCCGGCTGGATCCGGGCGAACGTCGCCGGCTTCCGGGAGATCCTCAAACCGCTCCTCGACAAGATGCAGCAGCGCCGCAGCAGCACCCCCGGCGGCGCGGTCCTCGGCGCCGTCGGAGGCAAGGTCACCGGCGTCGAGCTCGGCATGCTGCTGTCCTTCCTCGCCTCCCGCGTCCTCGGCCAGTACGAGACCTTCGCCCCGGCCGCCCGCGACCTCCCCACCGGAGAGAACGGCGGCGGCCGGCTCCTGCTCGTCGCGCCGAACATCGTCCACGTCGAGCGCGAGCTCGACGTGGAGCCCCACGACTTCCGCCTGTGGGTGTGCCTGCACGAGGAGACGCACCGCACGCAGTTCACCGCCGTGCCCTGGCTGCGCGACCACCTCGAGGGCGAAATCCAGTCCTTCCTGGCGGAGACCGACGTCGACCCCATGGCCTTCCTGGAGCGCATCCGCGATGCCGCCCAGTCGCTGGTCGGCGGCCGCCCCGAGGGCGAGGAGGACGACGGCGGCCGCTCCCTGGTCGAGCTGGTCCAGACCCCGGCCCAGCGGGAGATCCTCGGCCGCCTCACCGCCGTGATGTCCCTCCTGGAGGGCCACGCCGACTACGTGATGGACGGGGTCGGCCCGGACGCCGTACCGACCGTCGCGGAGATCCGCGAGAAGTTCCAGCAGCGCCGTGCCAGGGGCGCCTCCCGCCTGGACATGGCCCTGCGCAAGCTGCTCGGCCTGGACGCCAAGCTGCGGCAGTACCGGGACGGCGAGCGGTTCGTCCGCGCGGTCGTCGAGCAGGTCGGCATGGACGGCTTCAACCGGGTGTGGACCTCTCCGAACACCCTCCCCACCAAGGCGGAGATCTCCGAACCGGCGGACTGGATCGCACGGGTGCACCGCAGGGCCGAGCCGTGACCGCGCCGGTGATCGCCGTGGACCGGATCCGGCCGACGGCAGGCGGACGACACTCCAATCACCCGTCCGAGGGACCGTGAGCGAGGGATAGGCGTGCGATGCTCGGGGAACGCCCCGATTCTGTCACCATCTACACACGGTGAGTGACCGATATCGGGCTCACCCCCGAAAACTCCGTGAAGGGAACCGGACATGGGTCCCCATCCTGCGGTCGCGGCGATACGCCTGGCGGTACGCCGCGTCCTCCACGACATCCTGAACGAGCAGATCCCGTCCCGCCCCGTGCCACCGGCCCCGCACGACCGGCCGGACCCCGGGGCCGCGCAGTTCCCCGGGCAGTCGCCGCACGGCGTGTCGGCACCGGGCCGCACTCCGCGGTCCGCCCCGCAGACCGCCTCACAGACCGCCCCGCGGGCCCGCCACGGCGTGCCGGCCCCGCAGGACCCCGAGAATCCACCGGCCCCGCACGCGCGCCCGCACGCGCCGCTCGTGCTCGTGGCCTGCTCCGGCGGCGCCGACTCCATGGCACTCGCCTCCGCCCTCGCCTTCGAGGCCCCCAAGCTCGGCGTCCGGGCCGGCGGCATCACCGTCGACCACCAGCTCCAGGCCGGCTCCGGCCGGCGCGCCGACGAGGTCGCCCAGCGGCTGCGCGAACTCGGCCTGGACCCGGTCGAGGCCGTCGCCGTCACCGTGGGCCGCGACGGCGGACCGGAAGCCGCCGCCCGCGACGCCCGCTACGCCGCCCTCGACGCCGCCGCCGACCGCCACGGCGCCCACGCCGTCCTGCTCGGCCACACCCGGGACGACCAGGCCGAGACCGTGCTGCTCGGCCTCGCCCGCGGCTCCGGCATCCGCTCCCTGTCCGGAATGGCCGCGGTCTCGGGGGCCGGCGGCCGTTACCGCCGCCCCTTCCTGCACATCGACCGGCAGACCGCCCGCACGGCCTGCATGGTCCAGTCCCTGCCCGTCTGGGACGACCCGCACAACACCGACCCCTCCTACACCCGCTCCCGGCTGCGCCACGAGGGCCTGCCCGCCCTGGAGAAGGCCCTCGGCAAGGGCGTCGTCGAGGCCCTCGCCCGCACCGCCCAGCTCTCCCGCGACGACGCCGACGCCCTCGACGTGTGGGCCAGCCAGGCCGAGGCCGCCGTCCGCGACGACGCCGGCCGCCTGGAGTGCGCCAAGCTCCACGAACTGCCCCCCGCCGTGCGCCGCCGCATCCTGCGCCGCGCCGCCATCGACGCCGGCGCCCCGCCCGGTTCCCTGTTCGCCCGGCACATCGAGGAACTCGACCGGCTGATCACCGGCTGGCGCGGTCAGGGGGCCATCAACCTCCCGGGCCGGGTCGTCGCCCAGCGGCAGGGTGGCAGACTGGTGATTCGGCAAGGCTGAATCCTTCCCTCAGGGGGAGAGCCGAAGGTCTCTCCCCCTGGGGAGGCCGCGGCGGCCGCCCGCCCCGCCGGGGCGGGCCGGAACAGCCGGTGTGACGACCGACCGAAAGTGATGCGGGTGGACGCGAAAGACATGGGTGCCGACCTCAAGCAGGTACTCATCACCAAGGAAGAGATCGACGCGAAGCTGGCCGAGCTGGCCGCGAAGATCGACGCGGAGTACGAGGGGAAGGACCTGCTGATCGTCGGCGTCCTCAAGGGCGCGGTCATGGTCATGGCGGACCTGGCCCGGGCGCTGTCCACCCCGCTCACCATGGACTGGATGGCCGTGTCCTCCTACGGCGCGGGCACCCAGTCCTCCGGTGTCGTACGGATCCTCAAGGACCTCGACACCGACATCAAGGGCAAGCACGTCCTGGTCGTCGAGGACATCATCGACTCCGGCCTGACCCTGTCCTGGCTGATCTCCAACCTCGGCACCCGCGAGCCCGCCTCCCTGAAGGTGTGCACGCTGCTGCGCAAGCCGGAGGCCGCGAAGGTCGCCATCGACGTGGAGTGGGTCGGCTTCGACATCCCCAACGAGTTCGTCGTCGGCTACGGCCTGGACTACGCCGAGAAGTACCGGAACCTGCCGTTCGTCGGTACGCTCGCCCCCCACGTCTACGGCGGTTGACCTCCGAAGGGCCCATGCGCCGTACGTTGATCGGGAACCCCGGCGGCCCCGGAGTCGTTGGAGCATGCGGACGGGAACGCCGACCCACTTGTGCGGCTTCGGGCCACCATGCTGGGGTACCGTCAGAAGAACTGTCTTATCAAACTCACTATGGCAGGAGGGACGGGGCGGCACCGCTCCGTATGGATGGACGTGAAGCGATACTTCCGTGGGCCGGTCATGTGGATCGTGCTGGCCGTCCTTGCCGTGGTCGTGTTGATGAACGTCGTCGGCGAGTCCGGCGGCTACAAGACGGTGGACACAGGCCAGGTCGTAGCAGCGATCAATGACAACCGGGTCCAGCAGGCCAAGCTGACCACCGGCGACGAGCAGACCATCAAGGTCGAGCTCAAGGACGGCCAGAAGGTCGAGGGCAGCTCGAAGATCCAGGCGAGCTACATCGGCGACCAGGGCGTGACCATCGCCAACACGCTGCAGACCAAGTACCAGGACAAGCAGATCCCGAAGGGCTACACGGTCTCGCCGACCAAGCAGAACGCCTTCGTCGGCGTCCTGCTCTCCCTGCTGCCCTTCGTCCTCATCGTGGTCGTCTTCCTGTTCCTGATGAACCAGATGCAGGGTGGCGGCTCCCGGGTCATGAACTTCGGCAAGTCCAAGGCCAAGCTCATCACCAAGGACACACCGAAGACGACGTTCGCGGACGTCGCCGGCGCGGACGAGGCCGTCGAGGAGCTACACGAGATCAAGGAGTTCCTGCAGGAGCCGGCCAAGTTCCAGGCCGTCGGCGCGAAGATCCCCAAGGGCGTGCTGCTCTACGGCCCGCCCGGCACCGGCAAGACCCTGCTCGCGCGTGCCGTCGCGGGCGAGGCCGGCGTGCCCTTCTACTCGATCTCCGGTTCCGACTTCGTCGAGATGTTCGTCGGTGTCGGTGCCTCCCGGGTCCGCGACCTGTTCGAGCAGGCCAAGGCGAACGCGCCGGCGATCGTCTTCGTCGACGAGATCGACGCGGTCGGCCGCCACCGCGGCGCCGGTCTCGGCGGTGGTCACGACGAGCGCGAGCAGACGCTGAACCAGCTGCTCGTCGAGATGGACGGTTTCGACGTCAAGGGCGGTGTGATCCTCATCGCCGCCACCAACCGCCCCGACATCCTCGACCCGGCGCTGCTGCGCCCGGGCCGCTTCGACCGGCAGATCGCCGTCGACCGACCCGACATGCTGGGCCGTCTGGAGATCCTCAAGGTCCACCAGAAGGGCAAGCCGGTCGCCCCCGACGTCGACCTGTCCGCCGTCGCCCGCCGCACCCCCGGCTTCACCGGTGCCGATCTGTCCAACGTGCTGAACGAGGCCGCGCTGCTCACGGCCCGCAGCGACAAGAAGCTGATCGACAACCACATGCTGGACGAGGCGATCGACCGCGTGGTCGCCGGCCCGCAGAAGCGGACCCGGATCATGTCGGACAAGGAGAAGAAGATCACCGCGTACCACGAGGGCGGCCACGCCCTGGTCGCGGCGGCCTCACCGAACGCCGACCCGGTCCACAAGATCACGATCCTGTCCCGCGGCCGCGCCCTCGGCTACACGATGGTGCTCCCGGACGAGGACAAGTACTCGACCACGCGCAACGAGATGCTGGACCAGCTGGCCTACATGCTGGGCGGCCGCGCGGCCGAGGAGCTGGTCTTCCACGACCCGACCACGGGCGCGGCGAACGACATCGAGAAGGCCACCACCACGGCCCGCGCGATGGTCACGCAGTACGGCATGACCGAGCGTCTGGGCGCGATCAAGTTCGGCGGCGACAACACCGAGCCGTTCCTCGGACGTGAGATGGCTCACCAGCGCGACTACTCGGAAGAGGTCGCCGCGCTGGTGGACGAGGAAGTCAAGAAGCTCATCGAGAACGCGCACAACGAAGCCTGGGAGATCCTGGTCGAGAACCGCGACGTCCTCGACAACCTCGTCCTGGCCCTCCTGGAGAAGGAGACCCTGGGCAAGGAGGAGATCGCCGAGATCTTCGCCCCCATCGTCAAGCGCCCGCCGCGGCCCGCCTGGACCGGCTCCTCCCGCCGTACGCCGTCGACCCGCCCGCCGGTGCTCTCCCCCAAGGAGCTCGCGCTGACCAACGGGGCGAACGGCGCGACGCCGGCGATCAGCACGGTCAAGTCCACGGCCACCGAGCCCGCCCCGGTCACGGAGCAGGCCCCGGAGGGCCGCCCGGACAACTGACGGGCCCGGGCGCCGGGCCGCACCGGCCCCGGAATGTGTGCCGCACCCCCCAGGTTCTAGCCTGGGGGGTGCGGCATTTCGCATGTCCGCAGATCAGACACACCAGGAACGAGGCTTCACATGACCGACCCCGTGACGCTGGACGGCGAGGCGACCATCGGCGAGTTCGACGAGAAGCGCGCTGAGAACGCCGTGCGCGAACTCCTCATCGCGGTCGGCGAGGACCCGGACCGCGAGGGCCTGCTCGAAACACCGGCACGGGTGGCGCGGGCGTACAAGGAGATATTCGCGGGCCTGTGGCAGAAGCCCGAGGACGTCCTGACGACGACGTTCGATCTGGGGCACGACGAGATGATCCTCGTGAAGGACATCGAGGTGTACTCGACCTGTGAGCACCATCTCGTGCCGTTCAGGGGAGTCGCCCACGTCGGCTACATTCCGTCCGTGACGGGGAAGATCACCGGGCTGTCCAAGCTGGCCCGGCTGGTGGACGTCTACGCCCGCCGCCCCCAGGTGCAGGAGCGGCTCACCACGCAGATCGCGGACTCGCTGATGGAGATCCTGGAGCCGCGCGGCGTGATCGTCGTCGTGGAGTGCGAGCACATGTGCATGTCGATGCGGGGCATCCGCAAGCCCGGTGCGAAGACCGTCACCTCGGCGGTGCGCGGTCAGCTGCGGGACGCAACGACGCGGAACGAGGCGATGAGCCTCATCATGGCGCGCTGACCCGGACCGCGGGGGAGCTGGTGACGCCTCCGGTGGCTCACGCCACCGGTTCCGCCCCCGGGTGGTCGTGGTCGTCGTCCTCCGGGAGTCTGCAGACCCGTTCGAGGAACAGGGCGGCCGCTATGACCGCGATGCCGGCGACGACCGAGAAGCCGGCGTAGACGGCCTGGTCGCGGCGGGCCGGGATGTCGAGGAGGGCCAGCAGGACGACGCCCGTGCCGCCGTACATGCCGGCGACCAGGGCGGCGACCAGGGCGCTGGCCTGACCGAAGACGACCGCGCGGGCCGCCACCAGGGGGTCGACGCCCCTGGCACCGGGACGGCGCTCGCGCTGGGCCTTCAGCCGGGCCCGCAAGGAGAGCGCCGTGGCCAGGAGGACCGCGGCGATCAGAGCGAGGACGACGGGGGCTGCCAAGGGGACGCTGGGGAGTGTCCCCACCGCGTTCCACAGGCGGGCGGCCGCCCAGGACAGCACTCCGGCGACGACGAACACGCCGGCCAGCACCCTGATGCGCAGCTCTCTCACGGTGTCCCTTCAGCTCCCCCGGACTGTGGTCGGTCGCACGTCTCGCGCAGGTTCTGCGTCGTCTAGACCTTAACGACTACTCGGGCAGACGGAGTTCCAGATCCCCCCGGGGCTGGACGCCCTCGCGGGTGACCGAGGTCAGCAGGTCGGCCACCGCGCCCCGGCCGGGAAGCTGGGCCTGCGGGTCCACGTCGTGCCACGGGGCGAGGACGAAGGCGCGTTCGTGGGCGCGCGGGTGGGGGAGCGTGAGGACCGGGTCGTCGGAGACGGCGTCGGCGTAGGAGACGATGTCGACGTCGATGGTGCGCGGGCCCCAGCGCTCGTCGCGGACCCGGTTGAAGGCCTCCTCGATGGCGTGGGCGCGCTCCAGGAGGGAGGACGGCGGCAGGGTCGTCCTCAGGATCACCACCGCATTGAAGTACGACGGCTGGGTGCCGGGCTCGACGCCCCACGGCTCGGTCTCGTAGACCGGGGAGACGCCCTTGATGCGGACGCCGGGGGTGTCCTCCAGGGCGTCCACGGCGCCCTGGAGGGTCTCCAGGCGGTTGCCGAGGTTGGAGCCGATCGAGATCACGGCCCGCTTGGGGTTCTGCAGGGTGCTGTCGGCGGCGTCGACCCTCTCGACGACGGCGGCGGGCACCGGCTGGACGGTCGGGTCGCCGTGCCCTTTGGTGAAGGGTGCGTTCATACTCGGCTCCGGGTGATGGTGACGGTCACGTCGTCGAAGGGGACCGTGATCGGTGCGTCCGGCTTGTGGACGCAGACCTCGACCTCCTGGACCCCCTCGTGCTTCAGACAGACCTGGGCGATGCGCTCGGCGAGCGTCTCGATGAGGTTCACCGGCTCGCCTTCCACCACGGCCACGACCTCCTCGGCCACGATGCCGTAGTGCACGGTCCTCGCCAGGTCGTCGTCGGCCGCGGCCGGCCGGGTGTCCACTCCCATGACGACGTCCACGAGGAAGGTCTGGCCCTCCTCGCGCTCCTTGGGCAACACACCGTGGTGCCCGCGGGCCCTCAGGCCGCGCAGCGCGACACGATCCACGCGAATCACTCCTGCAGTCGTCGGTGGCGGCCGGTTCCTGCCGCGTGCGGGCGGCACACCGGTCTCGAACGAATCTACCTGCGGACACTGACAGAGCCGGGCCACGGGGGAGGCCGGGCGAGCCGGGTCCGGGAGGTTTCACCGTGCGTTTTCCCTGGAGAACCCGGCTGCTCACGGGACGGTGGCCGGTCCTTTCCCCGCGGCCCGTGATTCCGGCCACGTCCCGGGCCCCGCACCAGGTGTCCGCCCTCTCAGGCCCTCTCAGGCGGGTGTGTCGTCGTCCGTGTCTTCCTCGTCCTCGCCGCTTTCGGCCAGGACCGGGGAGGCGTGGTGGGACCAGAGTTTCCAGCCGAAGGGTGTGCGCCGGAACACGTTGGTGGCGACGACGAGCTGTCCGACCAGCGGGCCGAGCTCGCCGCCGTCGGCGGGGGCGGGGCCGCCGCTGAGGATGTTCTCGGTGCAGGTCACCAGGGCGGTGTCGCCGGTCACCGAGACGTGCACGTCGGTGAGGAAGAACTGGATGTAGTCGGTGTTGGCCATGATCAGCGCGTACGAGCGCAGGACCTCGCCGCGTCCGGTGAGCACGGGCCAGCCGGGGTGCACGCAGGAGATCACGCCGGTGTCGGCCGGGTCGTGGTACTCCTCGTCGACGCCCAGGTCGGAAGGGGTGAGCCAGAGCGCGGACAGCTCCTCGAAATCCCCCTGTTCCAGCGACTCGTAGAAGGCGGTGTTGGCGGCCTCCACCTGTTCGACATCGGTGTGGGGGGCGCTCACCGGGCTCCTTCGGGAGAGCCCGCGCCCGGCGTGCGGCCGCCGGTGGTGCGCGCCCCCTCCACGGCGCGGGCGACCCGTACCGCGTCCGCCGTCGCGTGGACCTCGTGCACGCGCACCGCCCAGGCGCCGGCGTGCGCGGCGAGCGCGGAGACGGCGGCGGTGGCGGCGTCCCGCTCGCGCGCGGGCGGCGGCGCGCCGTCGGGGCCGGCCAGCACCCGGCCGAGGAACCGCTTGCGGGAGGCGGCGACGAGGACGGGGTGTCCCAGGTCCCGCAGACGGTCGAGGTGGGCCAGGAGCGCCAGGTCGTGCCCGGTCTCCTTGGAGAAGCCGAGACCGGGGTCGACGACGACGCGGTCGGCGGCGACACCGCCCTCCAGAACGGCCTCCACGCGTGCGCGCAGTTCGTCGACGACTTCGGTGACGACGTCGTCGTACGCCCCGCGGATGGCGCCGCCCTCCAGGAAGCCGCGCCAGTGCATCACGACGAACGGGGCGCCCGTGTCCGCGACCACCGGGATCATCGCGGGGTCGGCGAGGCCGCCGCTGACGTCGTTGACAAGTGCGGCGCCTGCCGCGAGCGCCTGCTCGGCGACGCGGGCGCGCATGGTGTCCACGGAGATCGTGACGCCCTCGGAGGCGAGGCCGCGGACGACGGGGACGACGCGCCGCAGCTCCTCGGCCTCGTCGACGCGGGTGGCGCCGGGGCGGGTGGACTCGCCGCCCACGTCGATCAGGTCCGCGCCCTGGGCGACGAGGTCCAGGCCGTGCTTGACGGCGGTGGTCGTGTCGAACCAGCGGCCGCCGTCGGAGAAGGAGTCGGGGGTCACGTTCACGACCCCCATGACCGCGCACCGGTCCCATACCGGAAGGCCCGCCACTCGGCCGCGCCCGCTGTGATTGCTCATACTTTCAGCGTAGGCCCCGCACCCGACCGCACCCTCCACGCCCCGGACGACAGCGCCGGGCCGGGGCGCCCGCCGGGCAGGCCCTATGCCGCGCGTACGTCCCGTTCCGCGACCGAGTGGGCGCAGGGGCGCTCGGTCGCGGTGCGGCGGCGCAGGAAGCGCGGCAGGGGCAGGGCCAGGTTGACGAAGCCCTCGGCCTGCATGGCGGCGAAGCCGATGCGGGGCAGGTCCGCGGAGGCGCGGTAGACGACGAACCGCGGCTCCCAGCGGGGCTGGAACTTGGCGTTGAACTTGTACAGCGACTCGATCTGGAACCAGCGCGAGAGGAACACCAGCAGTCCGCGCCAGGCCCGCAGCACGGGCCCCGCGCCGATCTTCTCGCCGCGTGCCAGCGCCGAGCGGAACATCGCGAAGTTCAGTGAGACGCGGGTGATGCCGAACTTCGGGGCGGCCTGGAGCGCCGCGACGATCAGCAGTTCGTTCATGCCGGGGTCGGCCGAGCGGTCGCGCCGCATCAGGTCCAGGGAGACGCCGTCCTCGCCCCAGGGCACGAAGTGCAGGATCGCCTTCAGGTCGCCGTACTCGCCCGGCGCGTCGTCCTGCTTGTGCGCGGTGGCGATCAGGCAGTCCCCGTCGGCGCGGTCGCCGATACGGCCGAGCGCCATGGAGAAGCCGCGCTCGGTGTCGGTGCCGCGCCAGTCCTCCGCGGCCCGCCGGATCCGCTCCAGCTCGGTGCTCCCGAGGTCACGGATGCGCCGTACCCGGGTTTCGTAGCCGGCCCGCTCGATGCGCTTGACCATTTGACGGACATTGCGCATCGCACGTCCGGCGAGCGAGAAATCCGCGACGTCGACCACCGCCTCGTCGCCCAGTTCCAAAGCGTCCAGACCGGTCTCCCGGGTCCACACCTCGCCGCCGGTCTCGGAGCAGCCCATGACGGCGGGCGTCCAGGAGTGGGCCCTGGCCTCGTCCATGAACCGCTCGATGGCCCCCGGCCAGGCCTCGACGTCGCCGATCGGGTCGCCGCTGGCCAGCATCACGCTGGAGACGACGCGGTACGTCACCGCCGCCTTGCCGCTGGGGGAGAAAACGACCGCCTTGTCCCTGCGCAGCGCGAAGTGGCCGAGGGAGTCCCGGCCGCCGTGCTTGGCCAGCAGGGCGCGCAGCCTGCTCTCGTCCTCCTCGGTCAGATGCGCGGCCGGGTGCTCGGGGCGGAAGGCCAGGTAGACGGTGGTGACCGCGGTGAGCCAGCCGAGGGCGCCGAGGGAGAAGGCGACGGTCCAGGAGGTGCTGCCCTGGTAGTCGACCGGGCCCTCGAAGCCGGACAGGCCGTAGACGACGTGGGTCAGCCGGTCCGCCACGCTGGGGTTGCCGACCATCCGGTGCCCGTGCACGGTGACGATGACCATGCCGAGGCCCAGCGAACCCGCGCTCATCAGGACGAAGTTGGCCAGCGCCCGCCAGCGGCTGCGTGGATCCGGCAGTGCGGCGAACTCACGGCGGTGTATCAGCAGCGGCGCGAGCAGCGCGAGCGAGATGATCACCCCGACCACGGAGTGCCGGTAGACGAACTCCGCCGCCGCGCCGGCCGGCAGCAGTGCCACGGCCGCGCGCCAGGCCCGCCGTTTGCGCCGCTTCAGGCCGTGCGCGAGCAGCAGCAACAGCACGCCCACGCTGAGGGAGAGGGCCGCGGCGAACGGGCCGAACGAGCCCGGCAGCACCTCGGCCATGGCGTGCATACGGCTGTGCCTGAAGCGCGGGAAGACACCCGCGGCGATGTCCAGGAGGCCGACGACCGCGCAGGCCCTGCCGACCAGAGCGGGGACGGCCTCGGGGCGCGGGCCGCGGAACATGCGCCGCACCCGGCCCGGTCGGTGCGGAACCTTGTCTGACATTTCCCCATCTATCCTGACGGACATCGCATCCCGTAGTTCTGCGAGAGACCTTGAATCCGGTGCCGATCCCGGGCATCCGGCGACATTGCGCCCTCTAGGACGGTGTTCGGGGGAGTCAGGTTCCCTCCCCGCCGGAAAGTCGGGTCAAAGGCCAGGTAAAAGGCCAGGGCAAGCCCTCGCGAGGCGGTGGCGGGCCCGGGCGGGAAGTGCAGGCGGGTAAGAGCCCATGGGTCTTACGAGCAACAAGGTATTGGCACTGGCGATTCTGTTCGCCGTGCTGCTGTTCGTCGGCACGGTGTGGCTCTGGCCACGTCTGGCCCGCCGCACCTGGCATGCGGTCGGCGGGCGCGTCGGCCTGCTGCTGACCACCCAGTTGGTGCTGTTCGCGTGCGTCGGGCTCGCCGCCAACCAGGCCTTCGGCTTCTACGCCAGCTGGGCGGACCTGTTCGGGCAGGAGAACGGCCAGGGGGTCGTCGTCGACAACTCGGCGCTCGGCCGCACCGACGGTCCGCTGCAGGTGGTCGGCACCCAGCGGGTGCGGCTGGGCGACGGCGAGCGGCCGCGGACCGCCGGCCAGATCCAGAAGGTCGACATCGTGGGCCGTACGACCCGCATCGCCACGCCCGCGTTCATATACCTGCCGCCGGAGTACTTCCAGCCGCAGTACCGCAGGCGCACCTTCCCCGTGGCCGTGGTCCTCACCGGCTACCCGGGCACCGCGCAGGCGCTGATCGGCAAGCTGCACTACCCGCGCACGGCGCGGGATCTCGCCGAGGAGGGGCGGATGCAGCCGATGATCCTGGTGATGCTGCGCCCGACGGTGGCACCGCCGCGGGACACGGAGTGCGTGGACATCCCGGGCGGCCCGCAGACCGAGACGTTCTTCGCCAAGGACCTGCCGGACGCCGTCGCCGCCCACTACCGGGTCGCGAGGAAGCCGGTCGGCTGGGGCATCGTCGGCAACTCCACGGGTGGTTACTGCGCGCTGAAACTCGCCATGCACCATCCCGAGGTGTACGCCGCGGGCGCGGGCCTGTCCCCGTACTACAAGGCGCCGATCGACCCGACCACGGGCGATCTCTTCCAGGGGAACCAGCAGCTGCGGAACCGCGCCGACCTGCGATGGAGCATCAAGCACCTGCCCGCGCCCGACACATCACTGCTCGTCACCAGCAGCAGGGTCGGCGAGGCCAACTACAACGCGACGCTCAAGTTCATAGACGAGGTGAGGGGGACGGACAGGACACGGATCTCGTCGATCATCCTCGACGGCGGCGGTCACAACTTCAACACCTGGCGGCGCGAGATCCCGGCGACGCTGCAGTGGATGAGTGCCCGCCTGAGCGACCGCTGAAATGATCTTGCTGAAGCGAAGGCAAAGGCGGCCGGAACCGCCGCTGCCGCCCGAAGGTTTCGGTATGGCTGTCTTTTTGCCGGGCGGCCTGCCGCGACCCGCCTACGCGCGGTAAGTTTCTGGCCATGCCACGTGGACGTCACCGCCATTCCCCGCCCTTGCACAGGCTGCTGCCTCCTTCGGCGATCGCCGGCGTCTCGCTCGTCTGCGCCCTGGCTCCCTGGGTGTTCACGGACGCGATCGTGCTGCGGTCGCTCGCCGCGGTCGCCGCGGCGACCGCGGTCCTCGGCGCGGCCGTCATGCGCCGCTGGGACGTGCAGGCCGGCCGTCAGGTCGCCGACCTCACGCGCGCGCGTGCGAGCGACGAGTGGCGCTTCGAGGAGCGGGTCGCCGAACTCGAGACGGATCTCGAGGAGTCGCGCGAGCTGCGTGTCCGGCTCGAGCAGAAGCTGCGGGCCAGGCGTGCGGAGCTGGCGGGGCTGCGCAACGAGCACGCGGCGCTGCTGCGGCGGTACGCCACGGCGGAGACGGAGCGGGCGAGCGCGCTGGAGGGCCGCCGCCTGCTGGAGATAGAGGCCGGCCCCGACACCCTTGCGCTGCCCGCCGCGCCGACGGCCGACACGGCCGAGGCCGCCACGGAGGAGAAGCCGGAGGCCGAGGTTCCCGGTGTGTTCTCCCCGGAGGGCTCCAAGCTGTTCCTGCGGGCCCAGGCGGCGCTGTCGCGGCTCGGCACGGACGGCGAGGAGGCCAACGAGGCCGTTGTCAAGGAGTCTGACGCCCCGTCGGAGTACGACGACGGTGCCGACGCCGGCATCGCGGGGGAGGACGGACCGGAAGAGGACGGACCGGAGGGGGACGGGCCGGAGGGGCAGCCCGAAGCGGCCGACGCGCACGAGCACGCGGCCGCCACCACGACCGAGGCGACCGAGCCGACCGCGGCGAGCGACTCGGTCGAGCCGGTGAAGTCGGTCGAGCAGGTCGAGCCGGTGAAGTCGGCGAAGCAGGTCGAGCCGGTGGAGCCGGCCGAACCGGCGCCTTCGGCCAGGTCCGCGCCGCGGCTGCCCTCCGGGCACTTCACCGTGCCGACCGCGGTGGCCGTCGTACCGGCCGCGCCCGCGCGGCGCCCGGTGGCCGAGGGCGGATTCGACTTCTTCGGCACGAAGAAGGACACGCCGTCCACCGACCTGGACACCGTCCAGAACGAGGACCTGGCCGACGTGGTCGGCCAGGAGGCCCTCACCCTCCACAAGGCGGAGGCCGAGTCCCAGTACAAGCCGGCCGCGGGCCAGGTCATCGACCTGACGGCCCACGACGAGACGGAACCGATCGACATGCAGGGCCTGCGCACCGCGGCCTCCTGACACCCGCCGGGCCGCGCTCAGGCCATCCAGCGGTCCGGCCGCGCGGTCCGGCGCCCGGTGCGGGACCTCTCCGCCTGGACCCGCAGGAGCTCCGCCGCCTCCCCGGCGTCCCGCAGACGGGCCGTCACGGTCTTGTTCGCGCCGGTGTCCACGCGGAGGTCGGCGACGCGCCGTGCGCGCTCCCACGGGCCCTGGGACAGCCGTACGCTCTGCACCTTGGCGTGGGGCACCAGCGCGAGGCGGCGGCACAGGATCCCGTGCCGCGCGGCGAACACCGCGTCGGTGACGGCGATTCCGTGTCCGCGCCACCACATCGGCAGGCACCACCGGGCGCGCCGCGGCGGACGCGTCAGCGAGGCCGCCGGCGGCACCGTCGTCCCCGGCAGCACCCGCGCGACGACCGACTCGGCGACCTCGCGCGGGGCGACCGGCAGCAGCACGGAGTCGGACGACCCGGCCACGTCCAGCTCCACCCGGACCCAGCCGAGCCGCCGCCACAGCAGTGGCTCCACGATCCGTACGGTCTGCACCCGTCCCGGCGGCACCGTCTCGTGGGCGCGGTCCAGCAGTCCCCGGTCGGTCCGCAGCCCGTCGGGCGACTCGCTCACCGTCCAGCCGTAGGAGGCGACGAAGCGGCCCGCGCTGCTGGTCACGGCTCCGCCGAACAGCGGCACCGCGGCCGCCAGCACCGTCCACAGGCTGTCGGTGGCCAGCCACAGCAGCGGCGGTACGACGACGGCGGCGACCAGCGAGCCCCAGACCGCGCCGGTCAGCAGCAGCGAGACGGCGATCACGCGCGCGGGTACGCGCACGAGCTCCCGCGCGGGTGCCTCACCGACCTCGTGCGCCGACTCGGGCGCGAACCCGGCCGCCCGCGCCAGCAGTTCGGCGCGCAGCACCCGGGCCTCCTCCTCGCCGAGGAAGGCCAGTTCGTCCTTCTTGTCCGTCCCTATGACGTCGAGCTTGAGCTTGGCCACGCCCGCGACCCGCGCGAGCAGCGGCCGGGTGACGTCGACGGCCTGGATCCGCTCCAGCCGGATGTGCGCGGTGCGCCGGAACAACAGGCCGGTGCGGATGCGCAGTTCGGTGTCGGTCACCGCGAAGCGCGTGAACCACCAGGACAGAAAGCCGTAGAGGGCGGCCGCGGGCACGAGCACCGCGAGCCCGATCAGCAGGGTGGTCGTGGTCAGCCGGGTGAGCTGCCGCTGCGCCTGGCCGGGGTCGTGCACGGCCCAGCCCGCGAGTACGGCGACCGGCGCCCACGCCCGCCTGAGCGGGGTCACCAGGTGCAGCCGTCGCTCGGCCACGGGCCGCCCGTCGCGTACGGTCTCCTCGCCCCCCGCCGTCACAGCCCCGCCGATCGTGCCTCGCCGAACTCGGTGAGCCGGTCGCGCAGCCGTTCCGCCTCGGCCGGGTCGAGGCCGGGGATGGTCGCGTCGGTCGCGGCGGCGGCCGTGTGCAGCTGCACGGTGGCCAGCCCGAAGTGCCGCTCGACCGGCCCGGAGGTGACCTCGACCAGCTGCATTCGCCCGTACGGCACGACGGTCTCCTCGCGCCACAGCACGCCCCGGCTGATCAGCAGGTCGTCGGCGCGCTCGGCGTACCGCCAGGAGCGCCAGTTGCGGCCGAGCAGCACCCAGACCCACGCCGTCAGCGCCAGCGGCAGCAGAGCGAAGGCCGACCAGAGGGGACCGGCCAGCAGTCCCGGCAGCAGTCCCGCCACCAGGGTGAGCGGGCCCAGCCACACCACCAGCAGCAGCCGCCGCATTTGCAGCAGGCCGCGCGGCAGCGGGATCCACACCGGCTCGCCCCCGGCCGCCCGCTCCTCGTCCAC
The DNA here is from genome assembly GCF_003236365.1 of Streptomyces sp. NTH33. Lineage (GTDB taxonomy): Bacteria > Actinomycetota > Actinomycetes > Streptomycetales > Streptomycetaceae > Streptomyces. The sequence continues at coordinate 3,640 of NZ_POTZ01000011.1, read as the reverse complement.
GCTGTCCGCGCTCCCCGTCTCCATGAGGCAAGCGTACGTAGGGGAGACTGTGTCCATGACTCCTACGACCCAGACCACGGTCGGGATCGGCGGCGCCGCGGAGGGCACCGACATGGTGCTCAACATCGGACCCCAGCACCCGTCCACGCACGGAGTGCTGCGGCTGAAGCTGGTGCTGGACGGCGAGCGCATCTCGCGCGCGGAGCCGGTGATCGGCTACATGCACCGCGGCGCGGAGAAGCTGTTCGAGGCGCGTGACTACCGTCAGATCATCATGCTGGCCAACCGCCACGACTGGCTGTCGGCCTTCTCGAACGAGCTGGGCGTGGTCCTCGCCGTGGAGCGGATGCTCGGCATGGAGGTCCCCGTGCGCGCGGTGTGGACGCGCACGCTGCTCGCGGAGCTCAACCGGGTGCTCAACCACCTGATGTTCCTCGGCTCCTACCCGCTGGAGCTGGGCGGCATCACGCCGGTCTTCTACGCGTTCCGGGAGCGCGAGGTCCTGCAGAACGTCATGGAGGAGGTCTCCGGCGGCCGGATGCACTACATGTTCAACCGGGTCGGCGGCCTGAAGGAGGACCTGCCGGCCGGGTGGGCCACGCGCGCGCGTGCCGCGGTCGCCGCCGTGCGCTCGCGCATGGACGTCTTCGACGACCTGGTGCTCGGCAACGAGATCTTCCGGGGGCGCACCCGGGGCGTGGGAGTCCTGACGCCGCAGGCCGTGCACGCCTACGGTGCGAGCGGTCCGATCGCGCGCGCCTCGGGCGTCGACTTCGACCTGCGCCGCGACGAGCCGTACCTCGCCTACGGGGAGCTGCGGGACACCCTGAAGGTCGTCACCCGGCAGGAGGGCGACTGCCTGGCCCGCTTCGAGTGCCTGCTGGAGCAGACCCACAACGCGCTCGACCTCGCCGACGCCTGCCTGGACCGGCTGGCCGAGCTGGAGCCGGGCCCGATCAACCAGCGGCTGCCGAAGGTCCTGAAGGCGCCCGAGGGGCACACGTACGCGTGGACCGAGAACCCGCTCGGCATCAACGGCTACTACCTGGTCAGCAAGGGCGAGAAGACCCCGTACCGGCTGAAGCTGCGCTCGGCCTCGTACAACAACATCCAGGCGCTCACCGAGCTGCTGCCGGGCACGCTGGTGGCGGACATGGTGGCGATCCTGGGGTCAATGTTCTTCGTGGTCGGGGACATCGACAAATAGGGCCGCCGGCCCGGGCACGCCGACCGGCCGCACCAGCCAGCCGAAGTCACCGAGCCCCCCGGCCGCGGTGAGCTCGGCGGCCTCCCCGGCGTGTGCCAGGGCACGTACGTACTCTTCGGGGTGCGCGGAGGCGAGCGACAGCGGGGGGCGTGCGCCGGTGACTCCCAGGGCGCGCAGTGCATCGCGCTGGGTGAGCAGACGGGCGCCCGGGGGCGCGTACGCGGCGCACGCGTCCAGGGCCACGTGCGCCGTGATGTCGCACGAGCCGTCCGGTACCGGCGCCGTCTCCCGGCCCTCCCGGAAGCCGGTGAGCGTGCCGAAGGGCGGCCGGGTGTCCGCCGTGTGCGCGTAGTCGACGGCGACCGCCAGACCCCGCTCCACGCGGGCGGCCGCGGCGGCCCAGGCGGTGTCCCGGGGCAGCCCGATCTCCGCGCGCAGCCCCTGCTCGGCCGGCAGCGGCCACCACCGCGCCAGCCACTCGGCCTCCGCTCCCGCCACCGGCTCCCCGAGCCGCTCGGTGCCGTCCCGCCGTACGAGAACGCGCCGGGGTACGCCCGCGGCGTCCACCTCCGCGACCTCCACCGGCACGTTGTCCAGCCACTCGTTGGCGAACAGCAGCCCCGTGATCCCCCGCGGGGGCTCGGGCAGCCACTCGATCCGGTGGTCGAGGCCGCCGGGCCGGCCGGCGATCTCGACGGCGTGCACGCGCGTGCGTGCGGCCACGTCCGCGGGCAGCGCGGCGAGCACTCCGGCGGCCAGCTCGCCCCGCCCGGCCGCCATGTCGACGAAGTCCAGCTCCGCCGGGCGGCCCAGCGCCTCGTCGACCAGGCACAGCAGCCGCGCCACGGCCCGCGCGAACAGCGGCGAGGCGTGCACGGACGTACGGAAGTGCCCGGCCGGCCCCTCGGGCCGCCGGTAGAAGCCGCCCGGTCCGTACAGGGCCTCCTCGGCCGCCGCCCGCCAGCCGCGCCACTCCTCCGCCGGGCCGTCCGCCCCGACGTCCGTCCTGGTGTCCGTCCCGGTGTCCGCGGTGCCGCCCTCTGTGTTGTCCGCCACCCCGCCAGACTAGGCGCACAGGTGATCGCGGCCTCCACCTTGGGGAGTACGGGCGCCGCGTGCGGATCGGCCCTCCGGTTGACCCCTGCGCCTGTCCCGCTTGCCTACTCTGGGTTACGTGCAGCGCCTCTATGACTTCCTCCGCAGGCACCCGATGTGGGTCGACGGCTTCTGGGCCCTGGTCCTGCTCGGGATCTCCGGCGTGAGCGCGGCGAGCATCCACAGGGTGCCGGACCACCACGGATCACCCGGTGCGGCCCTGGCCGTCTCCGTCGTGCTGTGCGCGGTCGTCGCCCTGCGCCGCCGGATGCCCGAGAAGATGCTGCTGCTGGCGGCGGCGACCGGCGTGGCACAGCTGGTCCTGGACGTCCAGACGACGCCGGCCGACTTCGCCATGCTGGTGATCGTCTACACCGTCGCCGCGGACGGCGCCCGCTGGGCCTCCCGGTTCGCCCTGGCCGGCGGGCTGTGCGCGGCGGCCCTCGCGCAGATCCGCTGGCCGCAGGACGACGCGAGCGCCCTCGGCAACGTCGCCGTGGCGGTCTTCACGACGGTGCCGTTCGCCCTCGCCTGGGTGCTCGGCGACTCCATGCGCACCCGCCGTGCCTACTTCGCGCAGCTGGAGGAGCGCGCCGCCCGCCTGGAGAAGGAGCGCGAGGCGCAGGCGAAGGTGGCGGTCGCCGCCGAGCGCGCCCGGATCGCGCGCGAGCTGCACGACGTGGTCGCGCACAACGTGTCGGTGATGGTGGTGCAGGCAGACGGCGCCGCCTACGTCCTCGACGCCGCGCCCGACCAGGCGAAGAAGGCCCTGGAGACCATCTCCTCCACCGGCCGCCAGGCCCTCGCCGAGATGCGCCGCCTGCTGGGCGTGCTGCGCACCGGCGAGCCCCGGGAGAGCGGCGAGTACGTGCCGCAGCCCGACGTCGACCAGATCGAGGAGCTGGTCGAGCAGTGCCGGGGCTCCGGACTGCCCGTGGACTTCAGGATCGAGGGCACTCCGCGTCCGCTGCCCAGCGGGGTCGAGCTCACCGCGTACCGCATCGTGCAGGAGGCCCTGACCAACACCCGCAAGCACGGCGGGCCGAACACGGGCGCGAGCGTGCGCCTGGTCTACTTCGACGACGGCCTCGGCCTGCTCGTCGAGGACGACGGCAAGGGCGCCCCGCACGAGCTGTACGAGGAGGGCGGCGCCGACGGCGGGGGCCACGGCCTGATCGGCATGCGCGAACGCGTCGGCATGGTCGGCGGCACCCTGGACGCGGGCCCCCGCCCCGGTGGAGGCTTCCGCATCAGCGCCCTGCTGCCGCTCAAACCGGCGCACTGACGTGGACGTACGCCCCTGTTGTCCCTGCCACGCCCCCTGCCACGCCCCCTGAC
>NZ_POTZ01000119.1 GCF_003236365.1 Streptomyces sp. NTH33 | reverse complement strand
CGCCGACACCGTGCTTGACCTGCGGGGCGTGGGCGAACCGGTGCCCGACCCCGCGCCCACCCAGGCGGAGTTCTTCGCGGAGGAGCCGGTCGGTCCGCCGCGTCGGCCCGCCCCCGCGGGCGTGCTCTTCCTGGAGAACGGCGGCGGCAAGTCCGTCCTGCTCAAGCTGATCTTCTCGGTGATGCTGCCCGGTCACCGCAACACCCTCGGCGGCGCCAGCTCCGGCGTGCTGCGCAAGTTCCTGCTCGCCGACGACTGCGGGCACGTGGCACTGGAGTGGCAGCACGTGCAGACCGGCGAGTGCGTGGTCGTCGGCAAGGTCAGCGAGTGGCGCGGGCGCCAGGTGTCCAACGACCCGCGGAAGTTCGCCGAGGCCTGGTACTCCTTCCGGCCCGGCCCGGGGCTCACCCTGGACAACCTCCCCGTCGCCGAGGCGACCGCCGTACGGCCGTCCGCCGAGGGCCAGTCGGGCGCGCGGGGACGGCGCCGCACCATGAAGGGCTTCCGTGACGCGCTCACCGAGGCGGGCAAGATCTACCCGCACCTGGAGGTGCACTGGGAGGAGATCCACGAGCGCTGGACCGAGCACCTCGGCGACCTCGGCCTGGACCCCGAACTCTTTCGCTACCAACGGGAGATGAACGCCGACGAGGGCGAGGCGGCCGGCCTGTTCGCGGTCAAGAAGGACTCCGACTTCACCGACCTGCTGCTGCGCGCCGTCACCGACACCCGCGACACCGACGGGCTCGCCGACCTGGTCAGCGGCTTCGGCAGCAAACTCGGCCGACGCGCCGAACTGATCGCCGAACGGGACTTCACCGCCGGCTCGGCCGACCTGCTCGGCCGGATCGTCGAGGCCACCGAGGCCCGCACACGCGCGCGGGACATCCACGCGGCAGCCGAGCGGCGCACGCGCACGCTGGTGCGGCGACTGTCCGCGCGGGCCGTGCGGGAGCGGGCACGGGCCGGCGACCTCGTCCAGCAGGTCACCGCCGCGGCCCACGCCGTCACACACTCCGAGGCCGCGCGGGAGCGCAGTGCGCTGATCTCCGCCGAACTCGCCTACCGGCACGCCTCACTGGCCCTCACCGTTGCCGAGAAGTCCGCCGCGGCGCAGAAGCGGGAACTCGCCGACGCGCGCACCCTGCACTCCGCCTGGCAGGCCGCCGAGGCCGTGCTGCGCCATCGCGCCGCCGCCGACCGTGTGGCCCGCGTCTCCGCCGCGATCCAGGAGGCCGAGCGGGACGCGGCCCCGGCGCTCGCCGCGCGCGCCAAGGCCGCCGTGGACCTCGTACGGGCCCTGCACGCCGCCGCGGAGAGCGCCGAAGCCCTGGCCAACGAGGAGGAGGAGCGGTCCGCGCGGCTCCAGGAGGCCGGCGAGTCGGCCTACCGGGACCAGACGGCCGCCGCCACCGAGGCGCAGCGAGCCCGCAGCGAGGCCGGTCATCTGCGCCAGCGCCTGGCCGAGGTCGAGCAGGAGACCGCCGAGGCGGTCCGTGCGGGCTGGCTGGACGACAGCGCCCCCGACGCCGACCCGGCGCGCGCCGCGCTGGCCGCCAGCGACGCCGAGAAGACAGCGGTCGCCGCCTGGGACCAGGCCCGCGAGGCATCCCGGAAGGCCACCGAACACGCGCGCGAGGCCGCCTCGGCCGAGTCCCGCGCGGAACTCACGGCGGCCCGCGCGGCCGACGCGGCGGCGGCGGCGCAGCGCGCGTACGAGGCCGAGCGCCGCATCGCCGAGGCACTGGCGGCGGAGGAACGGCTCGCGGAGCTGCTGAGCCTGCCGGGCACGACGACCGGTGCCGGACGGGCCGGAGTCCCGGCGTCCCGCACGGGACCGGACGACGCGGACGGCTCAGGCGGCACGAGCGGCACGGGCCGCGCCCAAGGCGCCGAGGGCACTCTCACCCCCGAGGAGCTGGACCGCTTCGCCGACGAACTGCGCGCACTGCTCGACGACGCCGTCTCCTCCGCCGAACGGCACCTGTTCGAGCTGCGCACCGCCGCCGCCGACGACGCGCGGATCCTCGGCGCGCTCGGCGACGGCGGACTGCTGCCGCCCGGCCCGGACGTGCTGGCCACCGTCGAGTTCCTCGGCGAGCACGGCATCCCCGCACTGCCCGGCTGGCGCTACCTCGCCCAGGCCGTCGACCCCGCCGACCACGCGCGCGTACTGGCCGCCCGGCCCGAGCTGGTCGACGGTGTGATCATCACCGATCCCGACACGCACGCGCGTGCCCGCGACGCCCTCGCGGACGCGGCCCTGTTGCCCCGGTCCACCGTGGCCGTCGGCACCGCGGCCGCCCTGCTCGCCCCCACCTCGGCCGCCGGCGCCACCCCGGGTGACGTCTTTCTCGTACCGCCGAACCCGGCCATGCACGACGAACACGCCGCCGACGAGGAACGGCAGGCGCTGCGCGCGCGGGCGACCGCGCGGGACGAGGAGATCCGCCGGCTCGCCGCCCGGCTCGGCAAGGACCGGGAGCTGGCGGCGCGGCTCGCCTCCTGGCGCACCGGCTGCCCCGTCGGACGGCTCCTGGAGCTGGCCCGGGCCGCCCAGGACACGCGTGTCTTCGCGGAGGAGGCCGAGGCCGAGCTGGCCGAGGCGCGCAACCTGCGGGCGGAGGCCGACGAGGCCGCCGCCGAGGCCGCCCAGGCACGCGACGAACGCCAGGAGGCCGCCCAGAGGGCGCGGCGCGCCGCCGACGCCCTCGCCGGCCTCGCGTTCCGTCTGCGCGAGCGCGCGGGCTGGCAGGCCAAGCTGCGCGAACTCGCCGACGAGGCCGCCGAGTCGGAGGCCCGCGCCCAGACCTGCCTGGAACGCGCCCGCGCCGCCGACCAGGACCGGCGCGCCGCCCAGCGCGCCGCCGACGACGCCCGCCGCACCGCCCGCGCGTTGCGCGCCGAGCGCTCCGAGATCGCCGGTGCCCCCGACGACGTACCCGAAGCCGACGGGGGCACGCCGAAGGCGTCCCTGCCCGCCCTCCGGGAGGCGTACCGGGCCGCCTCCCAGGTGTACGAGAAGGTCGGCGTCGGCGCCGACCTGCGCGCCGAACAGGCCCGCGCGGAGAGCGACGAGAGCGCGGCCCGCGCCGAACTCGACCGCCTCAGCAACAAGGTCCGCACACGCGCGGAGCAACTCCTGCAGTCCCCCGACGGCTCCGACGGACCGTCCCGGCAGGCCGCCGCGGCCCGCGCGGAGGAGCTGGTGCAGCTCCTGGAGACCCGCATGTCGTCCGCGAGCGAACAACTCGGCCGACTGCGCGGCGAGGCCGAGCGGCACGCCCCCGAGGACAGCGAGGCGCACACCGAGCTGCCCGATGAACTGCTCCCGCGCGACGCCGAGCACGCCCAGGCCCTGCTGCGCACGGCCACCGCCGAACTCGCCTCCCGCACCGAGGCGTTGACCCAGGCCCGCGAGGCGCACGCCGAGCTGCTCCAGGCCCACCACGCCGCCGAGGAGGCGGCGGGCGGCTTCGACGAGATCGCCGCCATGCTCCGCGACCTGCTGCGCGAGCACAACGGTGACGAGGAGCAGGGGGAGCCGGAGCCGTACCCGGGCAGCCCGGAGGCGGCCCGTCAGGCGGCAGCCGAGGCCCGCCGGTCGCTGCGCGGCTGCGCCACCGACCTGTCCGCGGCCGAGGCGGCCGTGCGCGAGGCGAGCGACGTCCTCGTCCGGCACGCCAACTCCACCCGCTACGAGCAGGTGCGCACCCCCGCCCGGCAGCAGATCCGCGAACTGCCCGCCTCCGCCCTGCCCGAGCACGCCCAGCGGTGGGCCGAGGCCTTCGCGCCCCGCCTCCGGGTCCTCACCGACGAGCTGGAGCAACTGGAACGCAACCGGGACTCGATCGTGGACCGGCTGCGCGGCCTCGTCGAATCGGCACTCGCCACGCTCAGATCCGCCCAGCGCCTCTCCCGCCTGCCCGAGGGCCTCGGCGAGTGGTCCGGGCAGGAGTTCCTGCGCATCCGCTTCGAGGAGCCGGACCAGGCCACGCTCACCGAGCGCCTGGGCGAGGTCATCGACGAGGCGACCCGGGCCGCGGTGAAGAAGAACTCCGACCTGCGGCGCGACGGCATGTCCCTGCTGCTGCGCGGAGTCGCCGCGGCGCTGCAGCCCAAGGGCGTCGCCGTGGAGATCCTCAAGCCGGATGCCGTGCTGCGCGCGGAGCGTGTCCCCGTCGGGCAAATGGGCGACGTGTTCTCCGGCGGCCAGCTGCTCACCGCGGCCATCGCCCTGTACTGCACCATGGCCGCCCTGAGGTCGAACGACCGCGGCCGCGACAGGCACCGCCACGCCGGCACACTGTTCCTGGACAATCCCATCGGGCGCGCCAACGCCACCTATCTGCTGGAACTCCAGCGAGCCGTGTCCGACGCCCTCGGCGTCCAGCTCCTTTACACCACCGGCCTGTTCGACACGACGGCCCTGGCGGAGTTCCCGCTGGTCATCCGGCTGCGCAACGACGCCGACCTGAGGGCCGGGCTGAAGTACATCAGCGTGGAGGAGCACCTGCGCCCCGGCCTGCCGCAACAGACTCCGGCAGGAGAGGCCGTGCACAGCGAGATCACGGCGACCCGGATGTTCAAACGCCCGGCATGACCGTCACGGGCCGCGCTCGACCCGGCCAGGGCACCCCGGGTGGCCGCAGCTCGTCTGCGGCCGCCCGTCCCTAGGAGTGCGACAGCCGTCCCGTGCCGCCCCGTCGGCGTATTCGCTCCCGCGTCCGCTCGGCAGCCCGCTCCTCCCGCCGTGCCCGGCGTCGTTCGCGCCGCAGGGCACGCGCGGTACTGCTCGGCACCGAGACCACGCCGTTGCGCTGGTTCCACACCTGGCGGGTCACCCATACGTCGAGCGCCGCCCAGGTGGCCACCACTGTGCCGGCCACGCTGCTCAGGACCATCGGGAACGCCAGCCAGGACTCGGCCATGGTGCACAGGAACGCCACCACGGCCTGTGTCAGTGTCACGGCGACGATGAGCACGGCCCGCACGGCCGCCTCCCGCACCGGATCGGGCATCCTGCGCCGCCGCGCCGGCTCCTCGACCCACAACGGCTTGTATGCGGGCTGCTCGGCCGGCCCGTCCGCGACCACCAAAGACCCATGGGCCTCCCGCCCGCCGCCGTCCGCGGACATGTCGTGATCCGGCGCCTGTGGCACCCTTCGTGTCGGCGCCGTACCGTCGTCGGCGGCTGTCTCGTGCCGCTCCGCCGTGCCCATCAATATGTCCCTCCCCACCGCCGGCAGACCACGTGTCCCCCGGTGCCCGAAGAACCGGTTTCCCAGCGGCTGCCCGGCTTGCGCTGCTTTACGCCGCCCAGGTGCGGGGTGCGGCTCCTGTGGCCGATTCCACCCCCATTTCCCATTGAGTAGGACGAACGAGACGTCACGAAGATTCCCGGACGGAGAAAAAAATCGGCCAACCATCCAGGATGACTGACCTGTGACGACGCGTCCGCCACCACCGTGTTCCGGGCCGTCATCACCCACAATGCCTGACAATCCGCCATCTCGGCCACCAGTAAGGAAGTTGATCCTCCGGACAACTCTTCGAATTGACTGTGTGTCGGTAGTAGGCTCGCGCCGTTTGTTGACGCACATGTGTACCCCCGGCCGGTGGGGGTCGAGCTGGGGGAGGCCATGCGCTTTCGCGGGAAGTCCATCCGCCGGAAGATCGTGGCGCTGCTTCTCGTGCCGCTGCTGTCCCTGACCGCGATCTGGGCGTTCGCCACGGTGATCACCGGACGCCAGGCGACCCGGCTGTTCAACGCCTCGTCCGTGGTGGAGAAGGTCGCCTACCCCGCCGAGGACACCGTCCGAGCCCTGCAGCAGGAGCGCCGCCAGACCCTCGTCCACCTCGCCGACCCCCGCGCCTCCGACGGCCTCGCCGCGCTGCGGCGCAGCCGTGCCGCCACCGACGACGCCATCGCCAAGATCCGTGCGAACGCGAAAACCCCGGACGTCCAGGACGCGCTGGACACAGGCAGCGACGGACGCCTGACCGCCGCGCTGGACGCCTTCGACGGCATCGACTCCCTGCGTCGCAGCGTCGAGGACGGCACCACCGTCCGCGCCCAGGCACTCGACCTCTACAACGGCCTGATCGACCCCTGCTACGTGCTGCTCGCCAACCTCCACGTCGTCGACGACGTCGGCCTGGACAAGCAGTACCGTGCCCTGGTCAACCTCGCCCGGGCCCGCGAGCTCCTCTCCCGCGAGGACGCGTTGCTCGGCTCCTCCCTGGTCGTCGGCACCCTCACCCGCGACGAGAGCCGCCACATCTCCGACCTCGTGGCCCAGCGCTCCATGCTGTACGACGCCAACCTCCCGCTGCTGCCCGCCTCCGAACGCGGCCGCTACGACCGCTTCTGGCAGAACGCCTCCTCCGCCCCGCTGCGCACGGCCGAACAGGCCGCCGTCTCCACCGTCTCCGGCAAGCCCCGGGGCGTCAGCGCGCAGAGCTGGAACACCGCCGCCGGAGACGTCCTCGACGAACTCGGCGCCCTCGACGACGAGGCGAACGACCGCTTCCAGGACCGTGTCCGTCCGGTCGCGATGGACATCGTCCTGCGGGCCGCCGTCGCGGGTGTCCTCGGTCTGATCGCCGTGCTGGTCTCGCTCGTGCTGTCGGTGCGTATCGGCCGCGGCCTCATCCGCGACCTCGGGCAACTCCGCCTGGAGGCCCACGAGGCGTCCGGTGTCCGGCTGCCCGGCGTGATGCGCCGTCTGTCGGCCGGTGAACAGGTGGACGTGGAGACCGAGGTCCCTCGTCTGGAATACGACAAGAACGAGATCGGCGAGGTCGGCCAGGCACTCAACACCCTGCAGCGGGCCGCCGTCGAGGCGGCGGTCAAGCAGGCGGAGCTGCGCGCCGGAGTCTCCGAGGTCTTCGTCAACCTCGCCCGCCGCAGCCAGGTCCTGCTGCACAAACAGCTCACCCTCCTCGACGCCATGGAGCGCCGGACCGAGGACACCGAGGAACTCGCCGACCTGTTCCGTCTCGACCACCTGACCACCCGGATGCGCCGGCACGCCGAGGGCCTGGTGATCCTTTCCGGCGTCGCCCCGTCCCGGCAGTGGCGCAAACCCGTGCAGCTGATGGACGTCGTACGCGCCGCCGTCGCCGAGGTCGAGGACTACGAACGCATCGAGGTCCGCCGGCTGCCGCGGGTCGCCGTCACCGGGCCCGCCGTCGCCGACCTCACTCATCTCGTGGCCGAACTCCTGGAGAACGCCACGGTGTTCTCGCCGCCGCACACCGCGGTCCAGGTCGTCGGCGAACGGGTCGCCAACGGCTTCACCCTGGAGATCCACGACCGGGGCCTGGGTATGACCGCCGAGGCCCTGCTGGACGCCAACCTGCGGCTCGCCGAGACACCGGAGTTCGAGCTCTCCGACACCGACCGGCTCGGGCTGTTCGTGGTCAGCCGGCTCGCCCAGCGGCAGAAGGTCCGGGTCTCGCTCCAGCCGTCCCCGTACGGCGGCACCACCGCGGTCGTGTTCATTCCCGACGCCCTGCTGACCGACGACGTTCCGGACACCAACGGTGTCGGTTTCCGCCTCGACCGGGAGCGGCCCGCGCGGAAGGCCGACCGGGAGGATGGCCGCAGGACAGCCCTTTCCCCGGCACCCGTGCGGCTTCCGGGACTGTCCGCCTCGGTCCTGGACGGGCCGGTGGAGCTGGAGGCCCCCGTCGATCTGGAGGCCCCCGTCGACCTGGACGCCATCGAGGACTTCCCGGGCGTGCTCGACGAGGAGGAAGGCGAACGCGGCGGGCTGTTCCGCCCGCGTCGCGTGCCGGCCCGGCAGAAGGCCGGCGACGGCGCGCCCCGCTCTCTGGCCGAGCCCCGGCCGAGCACCGGTCTGCACGGCACTCCGGAGGGCAAACACACCGGCGAGGCCAGTGAGGACGAGGGCCTGGATCTCCCGGTCCCGCTGCCGCGGCGCCGGACACCCAAACTGGTCAGCTCCCACGGACGCCCGGTCACCGAGCACCGCTCCCGGCGCGAGGCGGCCGACGACGAGGACCCGGCGAGCCGCGGCCGGCCCGAATCCGGGCCGGCGACCCCGCTGCCGGCCCGCCGCCGTGGCGAGTCCCCGCTCGGACCGGCCACCGCCGCTGCCGACCCTCCGGCTGGACGCGGCGCCACACCGGCGTCCCCGGCCGCAGGCGAGAGGCCCCGGCAGGCTCCGGCCCTTCCGCAGCGCACCCGCCGCGCCGCACTCGCCACCGGCGGCCCGGACGACGCCGGACACGGCCCCGCCGACGCGCCCGGCGAGCCGGTTCCCGGCACGGGCGCGCTGCCCCGGCGGGTGCGGCAGGCCAGCCTCGTCCCGCAACTGAAGCAGAGCCCGAAGCGGCGCACCGAGGACGGCCCCGAACCCGTCGAACGCGACGCCGATGGGGTACGCAGCCGTATGGCCTCGCTCCAGCGCGGCTGGCAGCGTGGCCGTGCGGAGCACGCCGCGGGCGACAGCACCGCACAAGGAACGACCGTACAAGGAACGACTGAGGGGGACGGCCGATGACCGCACCGAAGACGACCGGCCACACCGCGACCGGCAAGGCGGAGCTGAACTGGCTCCTCGACGACCTCGTGGACCGGGGCGCCGGCATCCGCAAGGCCATCGTCCTGTCCGGGGACGGCCTGCCCACCGGTGTGTCCAAGGACCTGACCCGGGAGGACAGCGAACATCTGGCCGCCGTGGCCTCGGGCTTCCACAGCCTCGCCAAAGGCGTGGGCCGGCACTTCGAGGCGGGCAGCGTCCGGCAGACCGTCGTCGAACTGGACGAGGCCTTTCTGTTCGTCACCGCCGCCGGCGACGGCAGCTGCCTGGCCGTCCTGGCCGACGCCGACTCCGACATCGGCCAGGTGGCGTACGAGATGACCCTCCTCGTCAAGCGGGTCGGCGTGCATCTGGGCGCCGCTCCGCGCACCGATGTGCCCTCCGGCGGGTAGTGGGATGACATGAGCGCAGACGGTCAGGCAGGAAACCACTGGTTCGACGACGAGGCCGGACCGGTGGTCCGCCCCTACGCCATGACGCGCGGCCGCACCAGCCACGCGGGCCGGCACCGCCTGGACCTGATCGCGGTGGTCGTCACGGAACCCGGCGTGGACGACCCGGAGGCGGACCACGCGCTGTCGCCGGAACACGTGGCCATCGTCGGGTTGTGCCGCGACACCCCGCAGTCGGTCGCCGAGCTCGCCGCGGAACTCGACCTGCCCGTCGGCGTGGTGCGCGTCCTGATCGGTGACCTCGTGGGCGAGGAGTACGTTCACGTGACGCGCCCGGTGCCCCCGGCCCAGTTGCCGGACGAGAGCGTCCTGCGTGACGTGATCAACGGTCTGCGGGCGCTGTGAGCGGTGCGGAAGCGGGGTGATGAGGTGACAGGCTGGCAGTTCTGGGTCGACCGGGGCGGCACGTTCACCGACGTCGTCGCACGCCGCCCGGACGGCCGTCTGGTCACGCACAAACTGCTGTCCGACAACCCCGCGCGGTACGCCGACGCGGCCGTCGCGGGCGTCCGGGCACTCCTGGACGACTCCGGTGATCCCGTGGAGTCGGTCCGCATGGGCACCACCGTGGCCACCAACGCCTTGCTGGAGCGGACCGGTGAGCGGGTCGTTCTCGTCGTCACCCGCGGCTTCGGCGACGCCCTGCGCATCGCCTATCAGAACCGCCCGCACATCTTCGCCCGCCGCATCGAGCTGCCCGAGCTGCTGTACGAACGGGTGCTCGAGGTCGACGAGCGCATCGCCGCCGACGGCACCGTCCTGCGCGCCCCCGACCTCGACGCCCTCGCCGGCCCTCTCCGGCAGGCGTACGACGACGGGATCCGCGCTGTCGCCGTGGTCTGCCTGCACAGCCATCTGCACCCCGCGCACGAACGAGCCGTCGGCGAGCTGGCCGCCCGCGTCGGCTTTCCGCAGATCTCGCTGTCCAGCGAGGTCAGCCCGTTGATGAAACTCGTCCCGCGCGGGGACACCGCGGTCGTCGACGCCTACCTGTCGCCCGTGCTGCGCCGCTACGTCCAGCACGTCGGCGACGAGCTCCACGGTGTACGGCTGATGTTCATGCAGTCCAACGGCGGGCTCGCAGAGGCGGGGCAGTTCCGCGGCAAGGACGCCATCCTGTCCGGGCCCGCGGGCGGCATCGTCGGCATGGCGCGTATGTCCCGGCTCGCCGGCTTCGACCGGGTCATCGGCTTCGACATGGGCGGCACCTCCACGGACGTCTCCCACTACGCGGGCGCGTACGAACGCGTCTTCACCACGCAGATCGCGGGTGTGCGGCTGCGCGCTCCCATGCTGGACATCCACACCGTGGCCGCCGGCGGCGGCTCGGTCCTGCGTTTCGACGGCTCCCGCTACCGCGTCGGCCCGGACTCGGCGGGCGCCGACCCGGGACCCGCCTGCTACCGCGGCGGTGGTCCGCTCGCCGTCACCGACGCCAATGTGATGCTCGGCCGCATCCAGCCCGCCCACTTCCCCGAGGTGTTCGGCCCCGGCGGCGACCAGCCCCTCGACGACGCACTCGTCCGCCGGCGCTTCACCGCCCTCGCCCGCGAGATCCGGGAGCAGACGGGTGACGACCGCACCCCCGAGCAGGTCGCCGAGGGCTACTTGCAGATCGCCGTCGCCAACATCGCCAACGCCGTCAAGCGAATCTCCGTGCAGAAGGGGCACGACGTCACCCGCTACGCCCTGACCACCTTCGGCGGCGCGGGCGGGCAGCACGCCTGCATGGTCGCCGACTCGCTCGGCATCCGCACCGTCCTCGTGCCGCCCATGGCGGGCGTCCTCTCCGCGCTCGGCATCGGCCTCGCCGACACCACGGCCATGCGGGAGCAGTCCGTCGAGGCACCCCTGGAGCCCGCAGCCATGCCGGGCGTGCTGAAGACCGCCGACGACCTGGAGGCCGCCGCCCGCGCGGAACTCATCGCCGAGGACGTCCCCGAGGAGCACATCCGTGTCACCCGCCGCGCCCAGCTCCGCTACGACGGCACGGACACCACCCTCACCGTCGAGCTGGCCGAGCCCGCCACCATGCGGCACGCCTTCGAAGGACGTCATCGCGCCACGTACTCCTTCACCCTCGACCGCCCGGTCGTCGTCGAAGCCCTTTCCGTGGAAGCCACCGGCATCACCGAACCCCCCGATCTGTCCGCCCTCGCCCCGTACCAGGCCGCCCGCGCGGGCCGCCGCACCGCCCCGGCGACCGTCCGTCTCCACACCGGCGGTGCCTGGCGCGACGTACCCCTGCACCGCCGCGAGGACCTGCCCCCCGGCGACACCGTCACCGGCCCCGCGATCATCACCGAGGCCAGTGCGACGACCGTCGTCGACGACGGCTGGCGGGCCGCGGCGACCGACGACGGGCATCTGCTCCTGGAACGCGCGGCGGTTACGCAGAGTTCCGATCTCGGCACAGAAGTCGATCCGGTTCTGCTGGAGGTGTTCAACAACCTCTTCATGTCCATCGCCGAGCAGATGGGCGCCCGGCTGGAGTCCACGGCCCAGTCGGTCAACATCAAGGAGCGCCTCGACTTCTCCTGCGCCCTGTTCGACCCGGACGGAAACCTGGTGGCCAACGCCCCGCACATCCCCGTGCACCTGGGCTCGATGGGCACCAGCGTCAAGGAGGTCATCCGGCGCCGCGGCCCCCGGATGCGGCCGGGGGACACCTACGCGGTCAACGACCCGTACCACGGCGGCACGCACCTGCCGGACGTCACCGTCATCACCCCGGTCTTCGACACGGACGACACGCAGGGTGACCGTGTCCTGTTCTACGTCGCCTCCCGCGGCCACCACGCCGAGATCGGCGGGATCGCACCGGGCTCCATGCCGGCGAACAGCCGCACCATCGAGGAGGAGGGTGTCCTCTTCGACAACTGGCTGCTCGCCGAGAACGGCCGGCTGCGCGAGGAGGAGACCCTCCGCCTCCTGACCGGCGCGAGGCATCCCTCCCGCAACCCCGGGACCAACCTCGCCGACCTGCGCGCCCAGATCGCCGCCAACCGGAAGGGCGTGGACGAGGTCGCACGCATGATCGACGACTTCGGCCTCGACGTCGTCCAGGCCTACATGCGGCACGTCCAGGACAACGCCGAGGAGGCCGTCCGCCGGGTCGTCGACGCGCTGGACGACGGGGAGTACTCCTACGAGACCGACTCGGGAGCCGTCATCCGGGTCCGCGTCCGTGTGGACCGCGAACAGCGGTCGGCGACGATCGACTTCACCGGCACCTCCCCGCAGCTCGCGACCAACTTCAACGCCCCGTTCTCCGTGGTCAACGCGGCCGTCCTGTACGTCTTCCGCACCCTGGTCGCCGCCGACATCCCGCTCAACGACGGCTGTCTGCGCCCGCTGAGGATCGTCGTACCGTCCGGCTCCATGCTCTCTCCCGAGCCGCCGGCCGCGGTCGTCGCGGGCAACGTCGAAACCTCCCAGGCGATCACCGGAGCGCTGTACGCGGCGCTCGGCGTCCAGGCGGAGGGCTCGGGGACGATGAACAACGTCACCTTCGGCAACGAGCGCCACCAGTACTACGAGACCGTCGCCTCCGGCTCCGGCGCGGGCGACGGCTTCCCCGGCGCGAGTGTCGTCCAGACGCACATGACCAACTCCAGGCTCACCGACCCCGAGATCCTCGAATGGCGGCTGCCCGTGCGGCTGGAGGAGTTCGCGGTCCGTCGCGGCAGCGGCGGCGCCGGCCGGTGGCGCGGCGGAGACGGCGCGGTACGCCGGATCCGCTTCCTTCAGGCCATGACCGTCTCCACGCTCTGCCAGCACCGCAGGATCCCGCCCTACGGCATGGCGGGCGGCGAGCCCGGCGCGCTGGGCTCGGGCCGGGTGGAGCGCGCGGACGGCACGGTCGTCGAACTCGGCGGAAGCGACTCGGCGGACGTCGCCCCCGGCGACGTACTCGTCGTCGAAACCCCGGGCGGGGGAGGATACGGCCCACCGCCCGAACACCATCGAGCAGGAGAAGAGAGCGATGATCTTCGGCCGTTCTGAGCGCGGCAAGCCCCCGGTCGAGCCCGTCACGCTCAAGATCCTGGTGGCCGGCGGCTTCGGCGTGGGCAAGACGACCCTCGTCGGCACGGTCAGCGAGATCAGGCCGCTGCGCACCGAGGAGCTGCTCACCGAGGCGGGGCGGCCGGTCGACGATCTCAGCGGCGTGGAGGGCAAGCACACCACCACCGTGGCCATGGACTTCGGCCGCATCACGCTGCGCGAGGACCTGGTGCTGTACCTCTTCGGGACGCCGGGACAGGAGCGGTTCTGGTTCATGTGGGACGAGCTGGCCGAGGGAGCGCTCGGCGCGGTCGTGCTGGCCGACACCCGGCGCCTGGAGGACTGCTTCGCCGCCGTCGACTACTTCGAGCGGCGTTCCATCCCCTTCCTCGTCGGCGTCAACTGCTTCGAGGGCGCGGCCCGCTATCCCGAGGAAACCGTCCGCCAGGCCCTCGACCTCGACGCCGGCGTCCCGCTGCTGCTGTGCGACGCCCGTGACCGCGAGTCGGTCAAGGAGGTCCTCATCGGGGTCGTCCAGCACGCGATGGCACACGCCGCGGACCGCCGGCGGGCCGTCACCACCTGACGTCATGCGCCGGCCCGTGCCCCACCGCCCGGGACACGCGCGCGTGGCACACGGCGGGCACGCGCGCGTGCGGCTAGTCCTCGCCGTCCTCCAGCCAGCCGAAGCTCCTCTCCACGGCCTTGCGCCAGTTGCGGTACTCGCGCTCACGGGCCGATGCCTCCATGGACGGAGTCCACTCGGCGTCCTTCTGCCAGTGCGACTTCAGCTCGTCGAGGCCGTTCCACACACCGGTGGCGAGCCCGGCCGCGTAGGCGGCTCCCAGGCAGGTGGTCTCGGAGACCTTGGGGCGGATCACCGGTACGCCGAGCACGTCCGCCTGGTGCTGCATGAGCAGGTTGTTCTTCGTCATGCCGCCGTCGACCTTCAGGGTCGTCAGCTGCACCCCGGAGTCCTGGTACATCGCGTCCACGACCTCGCGCGTCTGCCAGCTGGTCGCCTCCAGCACCGCCCGCGCGAGATGCGCCTTCGTGACGTACCGGGTCAGGCCGGTGACCACCCCGCGCGCGTCCGAACGCCAGTACGGTGCGAACAGGCCGGAGAAAGCGGGCACGATGTACGCGCCGCCGTTGTCCTCGACGCTCGCCGCCAGCGGCTCGATCTCGTCCGCCGTACGGATGATGCCGAGCTGGTCGCGGAACCACTGCACCAGTGCGCCCGTGATGGCGATGGCACCCTCCAGGCAGTAGACCGGCGCCTCGTCGCCGATCTTGTAGCCCATGGTGGTGAGCAGGCCGCTCTTCGACGGCACGGGCCGGTTGCCGGTGTTGAGCAGCAGAAAGCTGCCGGTGCCGTACGTGTTCTTGGCGTCGCCCACGTCGTAACAGGCCTGCCCGAACACGGCCGCCTGCTGGTCGCCCAGGGCGGAGGCCACCGGCACGCCGGCGGGCGGGCCGACGGCGGTCCCGTACACCTCGGAGCAGGACCTGATCTCGGGCAGCATCGCCTCGGGGATGTTCATGGCGGACAGGATGGACTGGTCCCACTGGAGGGTCTGCAGGTTCATCAGCATGGTGCGGCCGGCGTTGGTGACGTCGGTGACGTGCCGGCCGCCGTCGGTGCCGCCGGTGAGGTTCCAGATGAGCCAGGAGTCGATCGTGCCGAAGGCGATCTCACCGCGCTCGGCGCGGTCGCGCAGGCCGGGTACGTTGTCCAGCAGCCAGGCCGCCTTGGGGCCGGAGAAGTAGCTGGCGAGCGGCAGCCCGGTCTGCTCGCGGAAACGGTCCTGCCCGTCGGAGCCGCCGAGCTCGTTGCACAGCGCCGCGGTGCGGGTGTCCTGCCAGACGATCGCGTTGTGCACCGGCTTGCCCGTGGCGCGGTCCCACAGGACTGTCGTTTCGCGCTGGTTGGTGATGCCGAGCGCGCTGAGCTGGTTGGCGCGCAGCCCTGCCTTGGCGATCGCGCCCGAGACCACAGCCAGCACCTTCGACCAGATTTCGGTGGCGTCGTGCTCCACCCAGCCGGGCTTGGGGAAGATCTGGCGGTGCTCGCGCTGGTCGACGGCGACGATGGAGCCGCTGTGGTCGAAGACGATGCAGCGGCTGGAGGTGGTGCCCTGGTCGATTGCGGCCACGTACTTCTCGGCGTTGTCCGTCATGGCTACCCCTTGGGGAGTGGAGAAGCGGCCGAGGGCCGGGACATGTCATCCTCTGTGCCCTCACTGGTGTCAGTTTGTCCCACATTGGCATGAAACAGCGCGGAGTGGGCGACAGGTGGCCCCATGTAGGAGGAGGCCGCGGAGGCACGGAAAGCGTTCACCCGGGCACGCAGAGCGTCAAGGGTCCCGGCGGCCAGGCCATCGGCCTGCCCGCCCCCGAGGAAGAGGTGCAGAGCCGAATCGCGGAGCTGCCGACAGAACGACTGACAGAAACCGACGGAGACGTCCTCCTGCTGATCGGATACAGTCCGCGCGTGTCCGAAAATCAACGCTCGACCGGCAACTCCGTGCCGCACTCGCACTGTTCGAGCTACGGAGCGGCCTACGGAGAGAGCGCCTCCGGCTGGCCCCGCGCCTGCCCGGTCTGCGGCACCGTGGCCTACCGCAACCCGCTGCCGGTCGCGGTGGCCCTCCAGCCCGTGTACGACACCAAGGGCACCGCTCTGGTCATCATCACGCGCACCATCGCCCCCGCGCGCGGGGGCACGGCCCTGCCGGGCGGCTACATCGACGACCGTGAGGACTGGCGCCGGGCCGTCGTCCGCGAGCTCAAGGAGGAGACCGGCATCGACGCGGCCGCCCGCGACGTACGGCTCGCCGACGCGATGAGCTCGCCCGGCGGCCATCTGCTGCTCTTCGGGCTGCTGCCGGAACGCCCCGTCGAGAGCCTGCCGCAGTCCAGCGCCACCGACGAGACGGAGGGCTGGCACCTGCTGCGCAGGCCCACCGAGCTCGCCTTCCCGCTGCACACGCTGGCCGTCCGCGCCTGGTTCGAGGGCCGGTACCTCTGACCTCAGCCCTCGGCCGGACCCCGTACGCGCAGCGGGTGGGGCGGCTCGCCCACGCCGTCCTCCCGCTCGAACTCGACGACCACCCGCCCGCCCTGCAGGCGGGTGGTGTAGCGCTCGATCTCCGGCTCCTCCCAGTCGTCGCCCGCGTCCCGGACCACGAGCCCGCGCCCTGTACGTC
>NZ_POTZ01001189.1 GCF_003236365.1 Streptomyces sp. NTH33 | reverse complement strand
ACTGTCGACCGCCCCTCCGCCGCCTACACCGACCAAGCAGCAGAGTGCCGAGCAGCACCCCTCAGCGCATCAGGAACTGGCCGCGTTCATCCGTACGCGGGTGGGGACGTTCACGTGTACGCCGACATACGACGCTGAAACTCGCGGTGATCCCGGGCAACGAGTCGGCCATCGCGCTGTATCAGCGCAACGGCTTCATCATCGCGGAAGAGCTCGGAGACCTGTTGGCCGATGGTGTGACCAGGGAACGGGTG
>NZ_POTZ01001188.1 GCF_003236365.1 Streptomyces sp. NTH33 | reverse complement strand
CGCCATCAATGGCCCCAGCTACCGGCTCAAGAACCGCCTCAAGGCCATCGAGCGAGAGACCGACGTGGCCTGACAGCTGGGGACGTTCGTCTGTACGCACCTGGAGAGAAAAGCCCGTACGCCGACATCGTAGCACCCGACTGCAGGGCCCACCTTTCGACTGCCGCTATCAACCGGTCTCCGACGCCGCGACCCCGCGCCTGGGGACTGACCCACACCGACCTCAGTTCGCATGCGCCGCTGTCCCCAGGAAG
>NZ_POTZ01001187.1 GCF_003236365.1 Streptomyces sp. NTH33 | reverse complement strand
CACCACCTCCGACCTGGACGATCTGCTGGCCAGACTCGACCGGCACACCACCGATCACCACGAAGAATCCTCCGCCGAGCCAGCTACATGATCAACCCCCGAAGGACTTCCGGTCCGAACCACTAAGGCAGCGGGGTCTATCAGGAATTAGGTGTGATTCGTCTGTTTAGCCTACGAGTTGTTCGGTGGGCTGTTCGGTCTACACTCGTCCGGCGGTGAGCCGGCCGTCGAAGAGGACGTCGAACTCGTTGAGGGCG
>NZ_POTZ01001186.1 GCF_003236365.1 Streptomyces sp. NTH33 | reverse complement strand
GCCGGTTCGCCGAGCACGGTCTGGCCGGCCTGTCCGACCGCGAGCGGTCGGGGCGGCCGCCGTCCTTCACCGCATTGCAGGTGGCCCAGGTCAAGGCCCTGGCCTGCCGACTGCCCGCCGAGAGCGGTGCCCTGAGGCTGTTTACTCCTCTGTGTAAGAGGTGATCTTGCTGGGTGCTGGTCGGGCCCCGGTTGACACCAGGAATGTGACGCACAGTGAGTGACCTGATGAACGAGACCAGCCCGTACGCCGAGCCCGTG
>NZ_POTZ01001185.1 GCF_003236365.1 Streptomyces sp. NTH33 | reverse complement strand
CTGAAAACCCTCGGAGCCGACAACATCGCCAAGACCACCCGGGCGATCCGCGACGAGCCCCACCGGGCACTCCCCATCCTGGGCATCACCAACGATCCGGACACCTACGGAACTTGATCAAACCCTGTCCATAGCTCCGGTCGACTCCTCGGGGGGTCTATCAGGAATTAGGTGTGATTCGTCTGTTTAGCCTACGAGTTGTTCGGTGGGCTGTTCGGTCTACACTCGTCCGGCGGTGAGCCGGCCGTCGAAGAGGACGTCGAACTCGTTGAGGGCGGA
>NZ_POTZ01001184.1 GCF_003236365.1 Streptomyces sp. NTH33 | reverse complement strand
GCCCTTTGCCCTCACCGCGCTGATAGCGCACGACCATGCGCGTCCCGCAGCGGCCGCAGAAGACCAGCCCGGCCAGCAGCGCCGGCCCGTCGCGCAGGGCGCCCATGCTCTGGGAGCGGGCCCGGTTTGAAGTTCCCCCCGCGATCAGGACAGCCTGATACTGGGACGTACGGGTCCCGGAGGAAGCAGTCCAGGTAGTGAGTAAGAAGAGCAACACGAGCAAGCGGTACACGGCCGAGTTCAAGAAGGATGCCGTCGAGCTGGTCCGTTCCTCCGGGCGGA
>NZ_POTZ01001183.1 GCF_003236365.1 Streptomyces sp. NTH33 | reverse complement strand
CCACGCTGTTCCGGACGCCGGATGACATCGACTCGGTAGCAGATCACCCCGGCACGGACGAAGATCCGTGCCGGGGTGATCTGCTACCGGGCAGTTCCCGTACATACGCTGCGACAGCACGCCGACGCGCTTCGTCCTGCTGCGGATCGTGGTGAAGCGCGGCAGGACGAAGCGCGTCGGCGCGGGGTTCGCTAGAGCACCCCGACGGTCGACTCCAGATGGGTCACCATGCGGTTCAGCCCGACTGGCAGGTCGACCACCGGGCGCCAGCCGAGGGCTGCCAGCCGCGCGCTGTCCAGGCCCTGCTTCTTGGTCAGGCTGTAGGAGC
>NZ_POTZ01001182.1 GCF_003236365.1 Streptomyces sp. NTH33 | reverse complement strand
GAACAGATCGCACGCCAACAGCGCGGCGGCCTGGCTGCGCAGGAAGTCGGCCCAGGTCGTGTTCTGCCGTTCGGGCGCGGGCGGGATGCCGTGCTCCTTGAGGATCTCCCAGACGGTGGAGGCGGCGACCTTGATGCCCAGTGCCGCGAGCTCGCCTGGGGGCACCTCCCGGCCGAAGGCCGGGGGAGGATCCGGCGATACCCCCATGAGCTGTTCTCGCGGGCCAGGCGCAGGACCAGGGCGCGGATCGACCGGACGGGGGGTGGGCGTCCGCGCCGCTTCGGCAGGCAGGTGGCGGCATGTCGTTGCTTGAGCAGGTTGCGGTGCCACCGCATGATCGTGT
>NZ_POTZ01001181.1 GCF_003236365.1 Streptomyces sp. NTH33 | reverse complement strand
CGTACTCGTCCAGCTCGGAGAGCAGCCCGTCCACGTCGTCCCGGTCGACGGTCAGGTCCTCGGCGAAGTGCCGGTCGCCGGTGGCGTCGGGCACGTACTTCACAGTGACAACGATCCTCAAGCTCACAACATTTCTCCTTTCACTTATGCCTCATTCCCGGCGGCCGGGCGCGAGAGGCGGCCGACATGCCGCCTGCGTCTAGGGCAGGTTGCGGGCCATGACGATGCGCTGGATCTGGTTGGTGCCCTCGTAGATCTGGGTGATCTTGGCGTCGCGCATCATGCGTTCCACCGGGTAGTCGCGGGTGTAGCCGTAGCCGCCGAGGAGCTGGACGGCGTCCGTGGTGACCTCCA
>NZ_POTZ01000118.1 GCF_003236365.1 Streptomyces sp. NTH33 | reverse complement strand
GTCCCGGGGTGGGTGGAGGCCCTCCGTCGAGTACCGGGTGGTGGCGATGCTGTCCACGATCTGCTGCTCGGTGAAGTTCTCCGAACCGGGCACATGAGGGACGAAACCGATGAGCACACCGTCGCTGACGATCTCCGCGTCCAGCCCCGATGCGCCATCGAGGTCCCAGAGCGCCTCGATGCTCTCATTCAGGACGACCCTGATCCCGAACTCGTAGACACCCGTCTCCACGAGATGGGCCATCACCTCCCGGGCCCGCAAGGCCGCCACTACACGCTTGGCACGATCCGCATCCATGACAGCTGTCATTCCTCCGAGTTCAGGAATTCTCGCGGGTTCAAGCCTTTTCGGGCCCGGCTGGTACCTGTCTTCTCGGACTCGGCCGGAACCTGCTTTCCGGTGGTGGGTGAAGGCGTCGAGTGCTGGAGCGAGTCGAGGATGGCCAGACCCTGCCCCACCACTCCGGCCGCCACCTGGTTGATGCCGTCGGTGCCGTTCAGGACGGTGAGATGGGCTCCGGACATGCCACGGGCCGCCGCCTCGGCGAGGGCGGGCAGATTCTCCACGACCCGGTTGGCCGCGATGAGTTCCTGGTTGCCGTCACGGAGCGAGGCGGCACGAGCCGTGTTGGCGTCGGCCTGGGCCTGGGCGATGGTCCGCTCGGCGTAGGCGGTTCCGTCGGCCTCGAACTTGGCCCGGTCGCGGCCCGCCTCGGCCAGGGTCCGCTGCCGGTAAGCCTCCGCGTCCGCCGGGCGCCGTACCTCCGCCTCCAGCCGCTGGGCCGCCAGACCGGCCTGGCGCTGGGCCAGAGCGGTCTGTTCCTCGATGACCTCCTGGGAAGCCCTGGCCTGGGCGAGGGGGCCCGCCTGTGCGGCGCGGGCGTTGGACTGCTCGGTCTCAGCGGTGAAGCCCGCCCGCTTGATCGCGGTGTCCCGTTCGTACTCGGCCTTGAGCGCGGCGGCCTGCTGCTCCCGCTCCGCTGCTTCCTGATCGGCCTTGGCCTGCGCTATCCGGGCTCGGCTCGCCACCGCGGCGGCATGCGGTGCCGCCAGGTTGTCGATGTATCCGGTGGCGTCCTCGATCTCCTGGATCTGGAGTGCGTCCACGACGATGCCGAGTTTCTCCATCTCGCCATGGCTGCCCGCCACCACTTCCTGGGAGACCCGGCTGCGCTCGCGGATGATCTGCTCCACCGTGAGTCCGCCGACGATGGAACGCAGATGTCCCGCGAAGATCCGGCCGACCAGCTCCTCCATCCGATGCTGTTCCGACAGGAACCGGCGGGCGGCATTGGCGATCGACACCGCGTCGTCACCCACCTTGAACACGCATACGGCCCGCACCGCGAGCCGAATTCCCTGCTGGGTCACACAGTCCTCCGCGATCTCCGCTTCCCGCAGGGCCAGCGACAGCATCCGGGCCTTCTGCTTGATGGGCAGCACAAAACTGCCATGACCGGTGACGATACGGAACTGGGTTTCCGTAGCATGCCGTTTGGAGCCGGAAATGAGCATTGCCTCATTCGGTGCGGGAACCTGCCAGAAAAGCATGAGGGACCACCTCGCGTCCTGCGGAACCAGGAAGACACTTCAGGACGGCAGCGGCTCAACGATCACCGAGCGTGCCGAGACGGAGTCGATCACGATCACGCGGACGTCCTTGGCGACCGGTGTCGCGGACCAGGCCGCGTAGGCTTCCGAGCCGCCCCGGACGGCCACGAGAACTTCCCCGGGACCGTCCTGTGGGATCGCCACCGTCACTTTCCCGAGTGCCCCCACGGGACTCTGCGAAGAGTCGTCGGCTACGCGCATACGCCCTCTTGACACACGGATACGGAAGGTCACCCGAAGAGGCTCTGAGTGGTCGACGGGCCACGATCACTCGCTGCCCGCTCTCTCCTTCGGACACATCAAGCCTCTGGGCACATCTGCGAATGGCTCCAGGCACCAAGACCCCGGTCGCCTTCGCACTCCTCCACGCTACTCCGCCTCGCTTCCCTCGGCGCATCACGCCTGACCGCGACACGGCGTGGTCGGTGACGTCGGGCGTCACGCGGAGGGCACATGCCGATGAGGGCGGCGGCAGAATTCTGTTCATCGTGATGAGCTCGGAGAATTCTGGCAGGTTTTTGAACGATCCGGTGGATTCCCGGGGAGCTCGCAGTGGGGAATCCGTGATCGCGTCCGGCTGAAAGTACCTTTTTGAATCCAGGGCAGCCCTGATCCTGTTGCGTCTCACTGAGGAAATCCCGGGCCGGTTGAGCCCGGATCCACCCTGGCCATGGCCTCACCTGTCGGTGATCTCGGAGAGCCAGGCCGTGTCCTCCGGGCCCGGCGCTTCGAGGCCGGGCGCGGGCAGCCGGCGGACCTCGCCCGTGCGCAGGGCGACCGTGGCCCGTGGCCGCATCGGCCCGTCGCCCCTGCGGGAGAGCAGGACGAGTTCCCAGACCGTCGCCGTCATGGCGTCGAGCCGGGTGGCGCAGTCGGCGGTGACTCGCCCCGGGTCCCGGGTCCGGCCCAGGGACAGATGCGGGGCGAAGTCCTTGGCGGGCCCACGACAGCGCGGAAACCGCTGCCGCAGTGCGCGGTGCAGGTCCGCCCACGGCGCCTTGCCGGCTGCCGCCGGGTCGAGCCACACGGTGAAGTACGCCCTGTGCCGGAAGGTGCGCACCCCGTCCAGCCGGGCGGTGAAGACCGGCGTGCCGGCCGTCGCCGCGGCGAGCAACGGGGCAGCCCGCTCGAAGTCGGACTCCGGCACGAAGCCGAAGAGCACGTTGACGTGCGGCGGCCACCGGTGGATCTGCGGATCGTAATCCCGGCGGATGTCCTGGATCGGCGGCCACAGCTCCGCGGGCGGGATCCAGGCCACCGCCGTGCGGGCCGTCGGGGACACGTCGAGGACGCCGGCGGGCTCGCCCCTGCCGGAGCTCGTGTCGAAACTCAGGTCCGCCTGCGGGCCCCGTACCCGGCCGGCGCCCGACGCGTCGATGCGGTCCACGCCCGTGGCCCGGTCCCAGACCACCTCGCCGTCCGCCTCGATGAGCACCACCCGGTGCCACGGGATGTCGCCCCCCGGCACGAAGGAAGTCAGCGGGATGCGTTCGAGGCCATCCCCGCGCCGGCTGATCCCCAGCACGAACCGGGCCGGGTCGAACCGCGGGTCCCAGCGGACCCGGTGGTAGATCTCGTCGCTGGTGCGCATCACGCCTCCTCTCCCGCCTTCACACCTTCTCCTCCTCCAGGGTGCCGCCCACCCTGTGCTCGACGGTTGTTCCGCTCGCACCGCGACGCATCAGGCGCGAGGCATCAGGCGTGATGCGTGAGGGCGCCGGCGTATGCCGGGGCGAGTCGTCTCGTCAGGATCGGCGGTCGGCGTGGGCAACAGGTGCAGCGGGCGACCGTTCGCGATGCCCTGATGGGGCCGATGGGAGACGTGGAACGGTTCGAACCGCCCCTCTCCCAGGGCTTTGCGGAACGGGCCTTCCCCGCCGCTCCGCCGGTGCCGCTGCCGCGCGAGTTCCTGCGCCGGTTCCGGCCGCTGACCGCACCCGACACCGCGCCGCGACGGCACCGCGACCCGGTCAAGCAGCGCCACGCCCGCGCCTGCCGGCCGAGGGGGCCGGGCCGGTGCCCTGGTCCTCCGGCCTCGCCGGCGCCCTGGCGCAGAGGTACGGGCGGGCGAGCAGCAGGCCGGTGCCGGTCAGGGCGATGCCGAAGTAGACCGGCGCGAGGTGGATGAAGTCCGTGTAGTGGATCATGCCGTGCACCACGACAGCCGGCAGGAAGCCGGTGGCCGCCGCCGCGGTCAGGGTCCAGAACACCCAGGCCTCACCCCGCCGCCAGCCCCACGCGCTGAGCAGGACGATCGCCACCGCCGCGGCCATCAGGGCGCCGCCGAACCCCGCGCGGTCGTGCGCGACGAACGGCACGAGCCGGGGATTCACGGCTTCCAGTGCCCGCGTGCTGGTGTCCAGGAAGGTCAGGTCGGTCGGTACGAAGACACCGGTCAGACCGACCACCGAGATCACCGCTCCGCCGACGAACAGCCCCGCTCCCGTGACGATCAGCAGCAGTTGCCCGACCAGCGCCCGTCGGCGCTCCGGTTCCGGGCCCTCGGGCGCCAGGCGCCACCGCGGCACGTGCGGGGTCCGGCGGACCGCGGCCACGAACATCGGGAAGAGCACGAGGACTGCGGCCGTGTGCAGGGGTTCCACGAAGCCGGTGCCCAGGAAGTAGAACAGGGTGGGGAAACCGATCGCCCCCGAGAGCAGATACACCTCGCGGGCCCAGGGCCGGCCGCGTCTGATCCCGCCCACGGCGAGACCGGTGTAGAGGGCGCCGATCGCCACCATCGTGCCGGCCATGGTGATCCGGTCGTGCTGGAGGAAGTGCACGAGGTGGTGGTTGACGGCGTGCAGTTCGCGCAGCGTCATGCCGAGGTAGTCGCGGTCGTACCAGAGCAGCACCGAACCGAGCGTGATCGCCGCGGCGCCCAGTCCGGCGCCCGTCATACCGAGCCCGACGAGCAGCCCCCACCACCAGGCGGGCCAGCGGCGGGGATCGCGGCCGACGTCCCGCAGCCCCGGAGCGGGCGCTGTGGGCGTGGCCGCCTCGGTGACCCGTGCGAACCAGCCGGGTCCGGCCTCGACGAGCACCCCGGGCCGGGCGAGCACGACGGTGTCCGGCTCCTCGAGCGCGGCGGCCGCGGCGGTGACCGACGGGTCGGACACATGGACCACGCGCGGATCGTCGCCGCTCGTGAACCCGTCGACGTGGGGCTCGAGGGCGGCCTCGGCCTCCGGGTCGCAGGCGCGGACGACCACCGGGATCGAGCGGCCGGCAGCGGCCTCGCGTACGGTCTCCGCGTCGGCCGCCGAAACGGGCGCCACCTCGACGACACCGGCCCCGAGCGGTGGCATGGCGCGTACCGCCTCGCGGGCGAGCGAGGGCGGGACGGACAGGCCGAGGCGGACGGTCACGGGCACACCGGCGATCTCGCCGGCGAGCCGCTGCGGCGGATGGCGGTGGCCGAACCCCCGGGCGATCAGCCGCGCGCCGGCGGGACGGGAGCCGATCGAGGCCAGCAGCCGCAGTGCCGCCCGCTGCGAGCGGCGGCGGCCGAGGACGGCGGCGGCCAGGCCGCGCAGCGGGTGGTACGTCCAGTCCGGCATCAGTGGCTCCCGCAGTCCGGCATCAATGGCTCCCGCTCTCCGTCGCTTTCACCCGGTCACCGGGCGGGGTCCAGCCGAGCACCGGCGTCATGGAACGCAGCGTCGCCCGCGTCGGCGTCAGCCGGGCGGCCGTGTCACGCAGCAGCACCGCGGGCGGCCACGACAGCTGGCCGACCGCGCCGAGCCGGGCGGAGCGGCGCGTGACGGCCCGGGTCCGCGGGCGGCGCAGCGCGTCGTACGAGCAAAGCGCGGCGGCCACGGCCGGGGTGCCGTCGAGACAGTGGGCGAGGGTGACCGCGTCCTCCAGCGCCTGGCACGCGCCCTGGCCCAGATTGGGGGTCATGGCATGGGCCGCGTCGCCCAGCAGCGCGATACGGCCGCGGACGAAGGAGGGCAGCGGCGGCAGGTCGTACAGGTCGTGCCGCAGCACCGCGTCCGCGGGGACGGCGGCCAGCAGGGCGGGGACGGGGTCCGGCCAGGACCCGAACCGGCGCAGCAGTTCGGCGTACTCGGACGACCCGGAGACCGTTCCCTCCGGCAGCGACGTGGTCGCGAAGCAGTACATCCGCCCGCCCGGCAGCGCCGTGTAGCCGAATCTCGCCCCGCGGCCCCAGGTCGCCGCGCCCTCGGAGGGCGGCTCGGCCAAAGGCCCGGTGACCATGCGCCAGGCGGTGTAACCGGCGTACCGGGGGCCGGCCGCGTCGGGCCACAGGGCACGGCGGACCGCACTGCGCAGCCCGTCGGCGCCGACCACGAGGTCGGACCGGGACTCGCCCCTTCGGTGATCGACCATCACGCAGTGGTCGTCGCCGCGCACCGCGGACACCTCGCTGCCCGGCCGCAGACTGCCGGCGGGCAGCGCCCCGGTGAGCACCCGCAACAGGTCCGCGCGGTGCAGGACCACCAGGGGATGACCGAAGCGGCGAACCAGCTCCGCGTTGTCCGTACGGGACAGCCAGCGGCCCCGGCGGTCGCGTACGCCGCCCGTGGTCTCGACGGCGCCGAGTGCCCGGACGGCGCCGGCCAGGCCGAGCACCTCGAGCGCGCGCAGCGCGTTCGGCCACAGGGAGATGCCGGCGCCGATCTCGGTGAACTCCGGGGTTCGTTCCAGCACCTCGACGTGCCAGCCCCGGCGGTGCAGGGCGATGGCCGCCGCAAGGCCGCCGATCCCACCGCCGACGATGGTCGCGGTGCGCTGCGGCATGGGTCCTCGCTCCGGGTCCGGGGGCACCGCCCCCGGTCAGGTGGCCGTCGATCCGGTGCCCGGGCGGCATGCGACAAGGCACAGGTCCGGCTGAACAGTGCCTCATCGCAGCACGCTGACAGACGCCTGTCAACAGCTGTACCGGAGGCCGTCCCGCCCTTCTCGGCAACGGCCTTCAGCGCCGCGAGTTCGATCGCTTCTTCGCGTGGTTCTTCGCCTGGCACACGGTCGGCCTATAGTCGGCCTCATGAGCCGTTGGAAGGAACTGACCGGGGAGACGTCGGGAGAGGACTACGCCGCACGGTTCGCGGCCCTGGTCCGCAGTGGGAAGGACGTGCACGGTGAGGCGCGGTTCTGTGCGGCTCTCGTGCCGGCCGGAGCGCGGGTGCTGGACGCCGGGTGCGGTACCGGACGGGTCATGATCCGGCTCGCGGAGTTGGGGTACGACTGCGTCGGGGTGGACCTGGACGCGTCGATGCTGGCAGTGGCGCGGGAGCAGGCGCCGGAACTGCCCTGGTTCCAGGTCGATCTGGCCGGGTTCGAGCCGGACCTGCTCGGCATCGCGGCGGACTTCGATCTCGTGGTCGCCGCGGGCAACGTCTTCCCGTTGCTCGCTGCCGGCACCGAGGCCGCGGTGGTCCAGCGCCTGGTGGCGGCCCTGCGCCCGGGCGGTCTGATGGTCGCCGGCTTCGGCCTGGACGAAGCCCACCTGCCCGTGCCGCCCGGCATCACGCTGCCGGAGTACGACGACTGCTGCGCCGCGGCCGGCCTCACCCTCGTCGACCGCTTCGCCACCTGGGACGCCGACCCTTACGACGGCGGCGGCTACGCCGTCAGTGTCCACCGCCGCCGCTGAGGACGTGCGGAACGTCTTGATCACCCGCGACCGCCAGGCGGCCGGCGGCTGAATCGCCCCGCCCCAGTTCCTGCGTGTTCAGCGGCGCGCCGATGAACACGCCCACCAGCAAGGGCGAAGGAAGACAGCGGGATGCGTGTGAGGCCGTCCCCGCGCCGGCTGATCCCCAGCACGAACCGGGCCGGGTCGAACCGCGGGTCCCAGCGGACCCGGTGGTAGATCTCGTCGCTGGTTCGCATCACGTCTCCTCTTCCGCCTTCACCCCCCTTGCTCTTCCTCCAGGGTGCCGCCCACCCTGCCCTCGACGGCGGACGAGGGCCTCGATCCGACGATGCGGGCTAAAGCTCGAGGTAGAAGAACAGGTCCAGATCAGCCGCCCGCTGTGGATCGGACTCCCGGACGAGCAGTTCGCGGTTCGTCACGCCAGCGCTCACGCCCAGGTGCTCGGCGTTCAGGTAGACCTGGCGTCCGGTCTCGGGGTCGTGGGCCCACACGTGGGCGGACCGGACTCGCAGGCGGCACAGGATCGGCATGGGCCCGTCGCCGTGCCACCCGGCGGCCCTGACCTCCTCGTCGCGGACCACGCGATGGCCCCAGTGATGCAGCGGCGCGGTCGCGAGGAACTCGCTCGCCATCTTCGACGGCCTCCACACCAGACCGGGCTCCGGCTTTCCGGTCACGGCCACGGTTCCGTCGAGGCGCACCCGGTGGAAACCGAACGGCATGTAGATCCGGGCCGCTCCGGCCCGCTCGCTCGATGCCGACGCCCAGTAGACCTTGTCGGGGTCCGTCCCCGGGTACGGCAGGTCCAGCTCGACCTCGACGATCGGGTCGAGCGGCTCCGGCGTCGACTCCAGGGCCACGTGGTCCCTTCGCAGGGCCGCGCTCAGGGTGATTCCCTCGGCGAAGGCGTTGTGGGCCACGTGCAGGCCGTTCAGGATGAGGTCGTCCCTCACCAGCTCGACGGCCTCCCCCCGAGGGTCGAGCAACTCGATCGAGGTGAGCTGCAGTGCGACGGGTTCCACGGGGCCGCCTTCATGGGCGCACAGCACGTCCAGCGCCTCCTGCACCGTGGTGGCCTGCTGGAGCAGGGCGCACGCACCGGGCTGGTAACTCGTGGCCGCGGCCGTACGGAAGCCGGCCGTGAACACCAGTGGCGGGCCCCCGGCGGTGCCCGGGGCCGAGCCGAGGGCCACCTGCACCTGGTGCTTCGCGTCGGTGCGTCCGGCGTCGAGGGCCCATCCGACCTCGCACAGCCCCGCTGCGTCGGTCATGGTCGTGACGACGCTCGCCCCGCTCACCGCGGATCCGTCGATCCGGCTCGGGACGCCGCCCGCGGGCATGGTCCAGGTCACCGTGGCCCCGGCGACCGGGGTGCGTCCGCGCATCACGGCGACCCGCAGCCTGCCGGGCAGGGTCACGAAGCCGCCACCGACGGGCGCCGGAATCTCCTGGCCGTCACCGCCCCGGTACAGCAGCGTGCTGTCGGTCAGTGCGGCGGCGGGCCCCCGGCAGTCCTGGGCGGTCGACGGACCGGTCAGGGCGGCGAGCGGCGCGTACCGGATCTGCGGGCCGTGCGGCGGCTCCTCCTGTCCCGTCGGCCAGTCGACCGACCCGTCGGCCCGCGCGGAGAACGTCCAGTAGTCGCCGCGGCGGAACACGTCGTCGCCGCCCCGTCCGAGCCGGATCCACAGACCGTCGCCCAGGTCGATGCGCTCGGAGTGCTGCGGATCGTCGGCGGAACGCCTGGCGGTCGCGACCCCCTTTCCCTCCGGGAACGCGTCCCACAGCCGCAGGAACCAGCCCGCCGGATCGTCCTTGATCGAACCGGCCATGCCCGCCGCGGCGGTCTCCAGCGTCACGACGACATCCGTCGTCCGTGCCACCTGGAACAGCCGCTTCCCGGTGGCCGCGTCCCGCGGATCGACGTCGTCGTGCTTCGACACGAACTCGGCGTAGGCACCGGCGCTGAACCAGTTGAGCGGGTCGAGCGCCGGCGGGTCGACGGTGATGTGGGTGCCGTCGACCTCCACGACCCTGGCCATGACCGAGGCATTGCGCCGGGACAGCTTGAGGGTGAGCCCGTCCATGCCGAACCGCGGGCCGTCCGCGGCCGGATGGTCCTGGCGCGGGATGCCGCCGTGCACTTCGATCCGGTACAGCAGGTTCTCGTGCCGGGAGTATCCGCCCTGCGGCACGAGTGTGCAGGGGTCGGCCGCCGGCGGTGCCGTGTCGGGCACCACGGCCAGGGTGCCGGACGACGGCTTCGCCAGCTTGGTCCAGTCCGGGTGCGTCGTCGCCGTGGCGCAGCTGAAGCCGGTGCCCCAGCCACCGGCCGGGGCGAAGGGGAACACCTGCCAGTCGACCAGGGTGCGCCCCGCCGCCTGGGCGTCGCCGAGAGCCCGGTCGGCGAAGGCCGGTTCCTCGACGGGGTCGACGTACCGGACCAGCGCCTTCAGGGTGAGGAGCACCGGGGTGGTCGGGGTGGTGTCGGTGCGGGGGTGCGGCTGGCTGTGCAGCAGACAGTCCGTCGCGTTCTCCACCAGCCAGCCGCCCAGGTAGCCGTGGCCCGTCCCCAGCCCGCAGGCCTCCGGGGTCGGCGCCGGCGCCACCGAGAAGGCGTTCGACCCGGCCGGGACCACGAGGCGGCCGTCGGCGCCGAGCATGTCGCCGGTCGCCGTCTCGACCCGGTGGAGCAGATGCCGGCTCTGCTGGTCGAGGTCGGCGTCCAGCAGCACCTGCCCCTGCCGGCCGACGACCGAGCGTGGGTGCCGCTCGTCCTCCGCCCGGATCGTCAGGCGCGTGGCGTCGTTGCGGATGGTCATGGTCTGTTCCTCCGGGCTGCGACGGCGCTGGAGCGCGTGTCGTCGATGATTCCGGCCTCCAGGGCGACCGGCAGGTACTCGTCCAACAGGGCCCGTACGTTGGCTACGGCGATCCCGTACGGGGCGCGGGCGAAGGCGCCCATCTCGGCCTCGCCGTCGCCTCCCGAGCGCACGCTGTCGGGGCACAGCGGGTGCAGCATGGCCAGCGTCGGTTCGTCGGCGCAGACGTCCAGGAAGACGGGCTCGTTCGCGAGCCGGACCGCGTCGGCCTCGTCGGCTGTCAACGGTCGTCGCGCGGCTTCCCCGGCCGCGGCCAGGGCGAGCGCCGGCTGGCAGCGGAACGTGCGCGGTGTCGCCGAGCCGGGAGGTACGAAGCTGTACCGTACGCAACCGGTCTGACGGCGGGTCACCGTCACGGTCTCGGTGAACACGGTGTTCGTCGCCGTGAGGGAGCGCAGGGACGACGTCCCGAGCACGGTGACGTTGCGCAGGGTGACGTCGAGGTCCCGGGCGCCGAGGGCGGCGCCCGGCGCGCCGTCGGCGGTCACGACGCTGTCGGTGACCACGAGGACGCCGCTCACGGAGGCGTTCGTGTCCCCGATCCGCAGCGGGCCGCAGATCGCGTGGTCGACCTCGATGCGGGTCGCCACGAGTGGACCGTCCGCGCGCACCGCAGCCTCGCCCGGGGCGCGTACGGTGACGTATCGCAGGTTCAGCTCGGTCACGGCCTTCGCGTGGAGCTCCAGTCCGCGGGTGAGTTCCAGGCCGTCGAGTACGAGGCGGCCGGCGGGTGCGGTGCCGTCTCCCGTCCCCCGCAGCACCCGCATCGGCGCGTCCACGGTGCAGCGCCGTTCCCGGCGGACGACGAACCCGCGCAGGGCGGGGTCCCGGTCCGCACCCGGTGCCGTCCGCGGGGGTCGCCACTGGGCGGCGACGAGGTACACCTCGGAGCCGGGAGGCACCGTCACGTCGAGCGTCGCCGAGCCGGCGGGCGCCGCTTCCAGGTCGCAGCGGGCCAGGACGACGAGGCTGCGCCGTCCGGCTCCGTGGGTGGCCACTTCGGTGAGAGCGGCCGCGAGCGTGCGGACGGTCCGGCCGGCGGTCTCCGCGGAGCCGCCGGTCGTGGCGGTGGGGTCGACGACCCAGACCAGGTCCTTCGGGCCGCCGGTGTCCCGGATGTCGAACGGCTGGTCCGGGGCGTTGCGGTCCTGGGCACCGGCTCCGACGGCCCGGCCGGCGGCCGTGGCACAGGCCACCCGGACCTCGACGACATCGGGGCGGCCGGAGGCCTCGGGTACGACGATCCGGCCGGTCACCGGGTCGACGGCGCATGCGATGGGGTGGGCGCCGCTCTTGCGCTGCGGAGCCGTGGTTCCCGGCTCGTACCAGGTGTGGGACACATGGGCGGCGGGCCGTGCACCTGGCGGGGCCGGTGGGGACTCCAGGTTCACGATGCGGATCTCCTCGGGCGGCACCCGCCGGAAGGCGCTCTCGCCGTCCCGTCGCAGGAAGACGGTGAACGGAGTACCGGAACGCTGGTCGAACCAGCGTCGGTCGGGCAGCCGGGGCGGCCGCTTCTCCAGCTCGGCGGCGCGCAGCTCCGTGGTCTCCTCGTGCAGGGGCAGGCGGCGCAGCCGGTCGGGCAGGTCGACCTCCCGGAGCCGGGTCCCGGCCGCGTCGGACCGGCGATCGGGATGGAACAGGCGCAGTACGGCACCTGGTTGCTGCGCCAGCTGGAAGTACCCCGGCCGCTGCGACCCGTCGACCTCCCACGGCCGCGCCCGAGGGACGCCCGCCAGGTCCGCCGCCGGTACGGTGTCCGGCGTCGACGGGGTCCTCGCGACGGGGGCCGGGAACCACATCACCGACGGCCGCACCAGGTGGACACCCAGCGAGGCCGGCGCATGCCGCCCGGCGGGCCGGCCGAGGCTGGTCCGGTCGACGCGGCGGACGTCGAGGAGGCGGGGCAGCCGGTCGAAGGCGCCGCCGGCCGACGACGCGGACCGCCCCGGGACGAGGTCGGCGGTGGCGGGGCGGTCCGGACGCACGTTCAACAGGTGGGCGCAGCCGGCCAGCCGCTGGTAGTACTCGACCGCGACCGCGGCCAGGCCGGTGACGTCACCGGCCATCGCCTCGACGACGCGGGCCGTCCCCTTGCCGCGCCGGTAGCGGATGGTGTTGGCCACGAAGGCGCGACGGCCGATTCCGGCGTCTCCCGGAACGGGATGCAGCGTGGGCGCGGCGACCAGCGCGGCGATCGCGTCGAGCGCCGCGTCCCCGGCCGTCTCGACGAAGAGGGCGTCGTACCACGCCTCGATCTCGGAGTCGATCTCGGCGCTCGCCAGGCCCAGCACCCCGAACAGCGCCCGCAGGGAGCCGGCGCCGGCCAGATCGGCCTGGCGCACATGGGCGGGCAGCAGGCGGTACAGGGATGCGGCGACCGCCTCGATGCGGGACTGCGGCAGTTCGGCCCCGCTGTCCGTCGTGGTCGGGAAACTCATGCGGTCAGCTCCGTGAAGGTGATGTCCGGCGCGGCGACGGACAGGAGCCGGGCCGGCTCCAGACGGATCACGCCGGTGCTCCGGTCGGTCACCAGGGTCGGCCCGGGGCAGGGAAGTCGTCCTTCGGCGTCCGGTGTCACACCCGGCGCGGAGAAGCCGGTGAGCACGACGGCCGTGACGCCTGGGACGTGCTGCGCCGTGGCGATGATCTGTGAGCGGTGCACGGCGGTGCCGAAGGGCCGGACCGGCTTTCCGAAGTCGCGGACGAGCGCGGCGCGGACGGCGGCCTCCACGTCAGATCTGGGCAGGTCCGGGTCGGAGGCGAGGGCCAGGGCCACGGTCATCGGCAGGTCGACGAAGCCCGCGATCCGCACATGGGTCCCCGGGGGCGCCGCCGCGACGAGCGCCGCGTGCAGTCCGGTGACCAGGTCCGAACCCGCCGCGGGCGGCGTGAACGAGGTGGTGGCGACGGTGACGCACACGATCCGCCGCAGCCCCGCCCGCTGTTCGACGGCCGAGGCCTTGCCGACTCCGCGGTACCCCTCGGCGAACGCCTCGAAGTCCGCCAGGGACACGGCCCGGTCCAGGGTCCGGATCGCCTTGGGCGCGCCGGTGCGCATCTCCTCGACCGTCTCGGCGTCACTGCCCCCGTCCGCGGCCAGCGGGTTCGTCACCGAGGCGACTCCGATCACCGGCGTGGTGATCTGGGTCAGCCGACCGCCGGGAATGTTCCCCGCCGCTCCGCCACCGGTGCGGTACAGGGCGACGACGTTCCCGCTCCCGCTCGGCAACCAGCCCGCGAACTGCACGTCGGACCCGCCGTCCGGCCGTTGGGTGACCTGGAACCGGCGGCTGTCGGGTCCTTCGCCGTACAGAGTGCCGGCGTGCTCGTAGCGGCGGTCGTCGACCCGGACCTCGATCGCCGGGGCGTACCCACGCGGCCCCGGTGCGGCGACGTGGGCGAGCGGCGACTGCTTGAGCGGGAAGCGCGGCAGTGCGGTCGCCGGGTCGCCGGACCCCACGGTTTCGGCACCCGAGGCGGGTGTCTGCGCGTGAGAGGACGCGACGACGTTGGCGAGCACGGTCAACGTCGCGCCGGTCCACCGGCCCGACAGGGGCCGGTCGAACACGACGAGCGTCGCCCTCTGCGCGCGGCCGGTCCGTGTCTCGGTCCGCAGCACCGTCGCCGCCTCGGACACCGTCTCGCCGCCGGCCGTCCGCCCGGTGAGGATCACGCGCCGCCCCGGTGGCAGGGCGGCTTCTCCGGCCAGGTAGAACCGGTCGGGAAGGTTCTGCCGGTCGAAGTCCGGGTGCTGCGGTGGCGCCGGATCGCCGTCGGGTCCCGGGCCGGTGACCGGCAGGACGCGCTCCTCGGGGTGTGCGAGGAGCACTCCTCGGGCGGTCTCGAGATGGATCGTCGTCTCGCGGACCTTGTCGTTGAACCTCCTGGCGAGCGCGGACCCGAGGGTGACCAGGGTGCAGCGGGCGGACAGGCCGAAGTCCGACCGCGCGGTCTCCCGGGCCGCGAGGACGCGTGCGGCGCCGGGCGTGGGGCTCCCGGTTCCGGTCTCGAACACGATGACACGGCCGGGTGCGGCCTCCGGGTGCACGGCGTCGAGATGGATGTTCCAGTTCCGGCCGGAGACGGCGCCCATCCCGAAGCCGTCCCACTCGGTCGGCAGCGGGGTGTCCGGTCCCGCGCCGTGCTCCTTGCGTACGGCGTCCGGCATGAAGCCGATGTCGGGTGCGGTCGCGCCGAACGCCTGCGCGTGCTGCCCCAGGAGGATCACCGTGCCCGGACCGGACGGCGCCGTCACGGTGTCGTCCATGGTGAGCAGCCGTCCCGCGGAGACGGTGAGGACGGTGCGGGCCGGCTCGGCGGAGGCGGCGATGTCCACCGCCGTGACCCGGGCCAGGAGCCAGGACGACCTCCTGGCCGTGCGTGCCGCGGCATGGACGAGCACCCGGTCGCCGACCCGGGCGCCCAGACCGACGTCCTCGACCTCGACACTCGTGGTCGTGGCCGAGACCCGCGGCAGGGTGAGCGCCCGCAACGGCAGGAGAGCGTTCCACGCGGTACGGACCTCGACCGCGCCGTCCGTCTCGAAGGTCACCGGCTGTCCGCCCTGTTCGGGCACCGTGGCCACCTTGAAGCCCCGGGGGATCGTGACGACGTCCGGCACGCCCGGCAGCGCGATGCCGTCCGGCGCGCCCGGGAGCGTGCCGACCCGGAAGGCCAGCAGTGCGTCGGCGGCGATCGCCGGCCGCGGCACGTACCCCAGCATGGCGGTCAGCCGGACCAGGGCCGCGCGGTCCTCGGTGCCGGGCAGCGTGGAGTCGACGGCGAGCCGGTGGAGCGTCCAGGCCAGCACGTGGTGCGCTCCGGCCGCCGCCGCGAGCAGGGCGACGGCGGGATCGTCGGGTGATCGTCCGAGCGTCGCCAGCGGGCGGCTGTCGAGGGCCTCGGCCCGCGCGATCCTGTCGAGCAGACGCTCCAGGATCGCGCGGTAGCGGAAGCGGTACGGATCGCCGGGAAGCTGCCCGGAGGTGCCCGGGCCGGTTCCCGCACACGATGCGGTGTCGCCCGGTCCGCAGCCGCACATGCAGCTCATCGGCCACCTCCGGTACTGATCCGAAGACGTCCTCGCTCCGGGAAGCCGGGATCGTCGCGCAGTTCGAGCACCTCGGTCGCCGCAGGGCGGATCACCCCTCGGGCGAGCTCTCCCCGGGCGAGGCGTCCGAAGCGCTGGAACACCAGCGGCCTGACACT
Organism: Streptomyces sp. NTH33; assembly: GCF_003236365.1. GTDB lineage: Bacteria > Actinomycetota > Actinomycetes > Streptomycetales > Streptomycetaceae > Streptomyces. Next base: position 952 of record NZ_POTZ01000118.1, on the reverse strand, counting down.
CTGCACCCCGGGGACGGCCATCACGGCGGCGAGGAGCGCCGACAGGTACAGGGGGGTACCGAAACCGAACCGGTCGGGATGGAAGAACCCGGGGGTGCCGCGGCTCCCGGAGGGCGACAGGGCGGCGCGCACCCGCCGCCCCACCTCGCTGCGCAGCTCGCCGGGTTCGGCGCACACCGACAGGCCGATGTCGAGCGGGACGGTACGGGCCTCGCGTACGGCGACGTCGAACCCGGCGAGCCGGAACGACTCCAGGTGGGTCAGCAGGCCCGTGCGGAAGGCCGCGTCGACCCCGGCCCCGCCCTGGCGGTCGACATGGACGAGTACGGTCTGCCAGGCGCCGGTCCAGCGCGACTCGGCGACGGCGTCGGCCACGCCCGGGAACCGGCGCGCCGCCTCGGCGTAGTCCGCGGGCGTGACGGCGCGTTCCCGGCGGCGGAAGGCCGAAGGGGCGGCGACCCGGACCGCGGCGTCCTCCTCCGGCGCCGCACCGCCGGACGCCGCGACCGGGTTGGTCACCGAGGAGACCGGCACGCTCCGGTCGGCATCGGGCAGCACGACATGGCCCAGCGCATCCGCGCCGAGGTTGCCGACCGGGCCGGTGCCGAACCGTCCGCTCACGCCGAGTGAGTCACCCACCGCCGGGGCCAGCCCGTGCGTGCCGTCGCCGAACCGCAGCACCGGACGTCCGTCCGGCCCGGTCTCCACGACGAACTCCCGCGAGAACCGCCCACTGGCCAGCAGGTCACGCCGGACGGCCCAGCTCGCGAACGGGTCGTGGAGGGCGATCTGAGGAAGGCACCGGGCCTGGTCGACGGCCGTGAGGGCGCGGGCCGTCGGCGGCCCGGGGTCGGCCGGGCCGTGCCGTGCGGTCCGCGACGGCGGACCGATGCCACCGCTCACCACAGGACGCCAGGTCACCCCGGCCTGCGGGGCGGGCGGGGACAGCCGC
>NZ_POTZ01001180.1 GCF_003236365.1 Streptomyces sp. NTH33 | reverse complement strand
CAGGTCATGATGCCGCCCGACCGCCGTCCACGTGCACAGCACGGGCGCGAGCGGGGAGGCAGCACGGAAGCCCCGTCGTCGACGATCAAGCTCCTGACCTGGCCGGATGATTTATCGGCACCCGCAGCGTTGTCTCCTCCTCGACCGCGACGACTTCGGGCCGTGCCGGCACCTGCTCCGCGGCCGCTTCGGCGACGTTCGGCCCGCCGCCAAGATGGTGGTCTGCGACCTGGCCGGCCCCGGATGAGGATCGAGATCGAGGCGTACGCCCGCCGCCGGAACCTCACGGGGTGCGCCCGTGTCTGATCGCCGCACCGGCTGAGTACGATCACCTACGCCGGTCTGAGTACGCGAGCGGTTGTCCGCCGCG
>NZ_POTZ01001179.1 GCF_003236365.1 Streptomyces sp. NTH33 | reverse complement strand
ATTATAATGCTTTCCAACTAGCTTATATTCGGTTCAATTTTCCTCGAGCAAAATTCACACTTTTAGGAGATTTAAATCAATCAATTTACGCCAATGAAACTAGTGATACTTTATTAGCAGAGTTATCAACAATGTTTGATCCAGAAAAGACGGAAGTAGTTCAACTATCTAAGTCATATCGTTCAACACAACAAATTACAGACTTTACTAAGGAAATCTTGGTCAAAGGTGAAGCAATTGAATCCTTTAATCGTGCGGGTGAATTACCAACGGTTTCAATTAATAGTAGTCATCAAGGAATGGTTGAGGCGGTGATCGAACAGCTTCATCGCGATCGCCAAGATCATGAGACTAGCGCCATTATTGGGCGGAGCTATGC
>NZ_POTZ01001178.1 GCF_003236365.1 Streptomyces sp. NTH33 | reverse complement strand
CTTTGGGAGCATGCTTACCAAATTGATCTGGTAAGTAGCCATTAATTAAGTCAACGCTAATTTTCATTAAAAACACCGTCCTTTTTTATTTAATTATAGCGTTTTTTAGTAACTAAAGAAGATAACTTTTGATATAAAAACGCACAGTAACTTTACTGTTCGTTTAGATAGTATATTATTTTACTGTGAAAAAGTTAGACCCTTTTTTTAAATAGTGTTTTCCAGCAGTTATATCGTACTGAATCAAACGGTATTCGTGTAATAATTTCTTTTGTTTATTTGTAAGGTTCTTTTCAGAAATCTCTGTACCGTTAGCTAACATGTACTTATTACGTTCACCAGCAGGTAGTTCCTTCATACACTGGGTCAATAATGCGTAG
>NZ_POTZ01001177.1 GCF_003236365.1 Streptomyces sp. NTH33 | reverse complement strand
CCAGTGCCGCGGTGCGGGCCTTGACCACCGCCAGGCTGGCCACGAACAGGCTGTGCGCCAGGCCGGTGCAGAAGACGCCCAGCAGGGCCAGCCAGAGCCAGTCGAGAGCGGGTAGCGCCGGTAGTTCGCCGACCGCGAATGGCAGCAGGCACAGGGCGACTACCAGGTTCTGCCAGAGCGCCGCCTGCACCGGGCCGACCTGCCCGCTGTTGCTACGGTTGGCCAGCGACAGCAGGGCGAACAGCAGGCCGGAAAGGATCGCCCAGAGCAGGCCGAGGGTGGCGCCGCTGGCGAGGTCGAAGTTCGGCGTGACCAGCACCAGGCCAAGGCTGACCAGGACCACCAGCAGTCCTTCCGCGAGATGAATGCGCTCGCGGAAG
>NZ_POTZ01001176.1 GCF_003236365.1 Streptomyces sp. NTH33 | reverse complement strand
GTTCAGGTGATTCGCGGCCTTGGCGGGGTGTGCGGACCGGCGGAGGGGGCATCGACGCAGGTCAACCGGGAATTCGTCGGGCCGTTGAAGCCGATCGTACGGCGATCCGGGCCTCCCGGCGGGCGGTTCGCACGGCTCGCCGTACGGAGCGCCGGGAATGGCCGATCCGGTGACCGGCCCGCCACCGCAGTCCCGGCTTGCCCTCGGTGTCGGCTGCGGCGAGCAGCAGTCCGCCGAAGAGGCCGAGGTTCTTCAGGAAGTGGGTCTGGTTGTTGTTCCTCGCCGCCGGGTCGTCGTTCTTCCAGAAGGGATGCCCGGCGATGGTCACCGGCACGAGCGTGCCGGCGAGGACCAGCGCCGCCGGGCGGGTGAGCTTCCCGG
>NZ_POTZ01001175.1 GCF_003236365.1 Streptomyces sp. NTH33 | reverse complement strand
TCGTAGGGGTCCGTGTAGTCCTTCTCGTAACGGGTGCCCGCCACGATCACGATGATCATCAGGACCGTCACGACGAGGCCGAGGACCAGGCCGATGATGCCCGTGACCAGGCCGGCCTGGGCCTGGCCGTGGTTGTTGGCCTCGCCCCGTTCGGCCCGCCGGCGGCCCTTGACGCCGAGGACGATGGCGATGACACCGAGCACCACCGAGAACACGCCGTACACGCAGAACATGGTGCAGGACAGGATGCCGAGCGTCATGGCGGCGATGCCCATCCCGTTCTGCGGGGGCGTTGCCGGTATGCCGGGCCAGCCGTAGCCCTGGCCCGGATAACCGGGATAGCCGGGATAGCCGGGATAGCCGTATGCGCCCGGGGCGGGAC
>NZ_POTZ01001174.1 GCF_003236365.1 Streptomyces sp. NTH33 | reverse complement strand
GTTGTATCGTTAATTGGATTTTTACAAAGTGATTTAAAAAATTTAATGTTTTCAGCCACTGTCATGTGCTCAAATAACGCAATGTCTTGTGGCACATAACCGATGTGATTTTGTATTTGTCTTTGATTCCATTTTTCGCCGAAATAGTTGATAGTTCCATCATTAGCTTTTTCAATACCAGCAATCATACGAAGTAATGTTGATTTTCCAGCGCCATTATCACCAAGTAATACGGTTAAACGATTACTTTCAAAGGACATGGTTAAATGATTGAAAATCTGTTTGTTGCGGTAACGCTTTGAAAGGTTATTAATTTCTATCATCAGTTACGCTCCTTTACATGAAAATGCTCAAGTATACGATACCCATAGCAAGTGCATATAT
>NZ_POTZ01001173.1 GCF_003236365.1 Streptomyces sp. NTH33 | reverse complement strand
GGTTAGAGGCGTAAGCGAAATAGCCACGCTGGCGCATCAGTTCACGGCGCAGATCCGGGTGCGGAGTAAAGCGGTCGCGACCGTGCAGCCAGAACAGGTTGTTAATCAACAGGAATTTGCCAACGAGAACGGGCACAGAAAGAATGCCTTTGCTGGTTTCAATGGCGTCGGAAAGCTCGCTCAACCACACGCCTTCTTCGAAGTCTTTCGGCTGGACGAACTGGTCGATATAGCGCATCACCGGGCGACCCTGTTGATCGACGTCGAACACCGGATGAAAAACATCTTTGCTGACGTTTTTACTCGGCGGCGCGGCAAAGCGCATCGGGCGACGCGCCAGCGGGTGGCGGAAATAGTTGTCGAGATGTTCCCAGTCATCGAGAT
>NZ_POTZ01000117.1 GCF_003236365.1 Streptomyces sp. NTH33 | reverse complement strand
CACCAGGAGACGACCACGCCCGCCAGGGCGGTGCCGCCCACCCGGCCGGCCCCGCTGATCATCGAGCCCAGCGCGATCGACGAGGGCACGTCCTTGGACGGCACGAGGTCGTTGCCGAGCAGGGCACAGGCGGGTGCGTCCACGGTGGCGATCAAACCGGTGACGGCCGCGAGCACCATGAGGACCGGCACCGTCAGCCGGTCGGTGAAGACCAGGCCCGCGGTGACGAAGCCGACCACGGCGAGCAGGGCCTGGCTCACCGATGCGGTGAGGCGGCGCGGCCAGGCGTCGACCGCGGCGCCGCCGGCGAGCCCCAGCAGGAGCCCGGGCGCCGCCTGCGCGGACAGTGACAGGCCGGTCGCCGCGGCGGAGCCGGTGAGGTGGAGGACCAGCAGGTTCTGCGCGGTCAGCTGCATCCAGGTGCCGGCGTTGGACACCATGTTGGCCGCGGACCACCAGCGCATGTCGCGGTGGCGCAGGGCCCGCCACGGGGCGCGGTCCTCGCCCGTCGCCGCGGTACGCGGCCGGCGCCGGGGCGAGGGCAGGACCACGCGGCGCCTGGCGGTGGAGGGCATGGACGAGTCAGGAAGGGTGGGTGAGGGCACGGGAGGTCGCTTCTCGCATGAGATCCGGACAACTGCCGTGCTGTGCCGCCAGGGGCGGCTCGACGGTGAGACGTGGTCCGGCACAGCGGCTGCCCATCTTCACAGACGCCACGGGCCGGTCGGTGCGGACCACGGCCGTCACGGGCTGCCACCCGCCCCAACTGCCGCTGTACCAGATGGAGTCGGCGGTGCGGTGGCGTTCCTCACAGGCACCGCGCGGTGCTGTGACCCGCGTCTCGGGGCGCGGCGGAGACGGAACCGGTCCCCCGCTCCGGTCCCGTCTCCGCGGTCCGACGAACTTACGTGTCCGATGAAACCATTGGGTACCGCACCGATGCCCTCTCCACCCTGCCGAGGGCTCACCCGTGCACAAGTGAGTCCCGAATGCCCGCCTTCACGCTCCTTCGAGAGCGGGCGGATCGAGGTCACCGACCGCGAGATGCGCCAGGACGACCTCGTACAGGTCGCTGCCGGCGGCGAGGAGCTGGCGTTCGAGGACGGGCTCCACGCCGCGCACGTGCTCCCGGACGGTCTGCGCGTGGATGCCGAGCAGCTGCGCGGCGCGCTCGGAGTTGCCGCCGGCGGTGATCCAGGTGCGCAGTGTGCCGCGCAGATCCCGCGCGTCGGCCGTCAGACGGCCGAGGAGTTCGTGCGCCCAGCCGCGCAGCGCCGGACCGGCCAGCAGGTCGGCGAGGCGTACGGCACCCGGCCCGGGCGCCGCCCCGGCGGCCGGCTGGTGGCCGAAGCCCGCCTGGGTGTTCAGAGCGAGGTGGACGGCGGCCCGGACGGTCAGGCGGCTGAAGTCCGTACCGAGCAGCGCTTCCACCCGTTCCATCCGGGCGCGCACCGTGTTGCGGCTCACACCGAGGACCTTCGCGGCGCTGACGGCGGTGAACTCCAGGCCCAGCCGGGTGGTGGCGAGCAGTTCGGCGCGCGTGTGGTGCGGCAGGGTGTCCAGCGGGCACAACAGCCGGGCGGACCAGACGTGCAGCGCCCCGGGGTCCATCAGGCGCTCGGGGTGGGTCCGCTCGGCGTACACGGCCGCACGGTCCGGGCGGAACCGGGCGACCGCGAGCGCGCTCACGGCCTGCCCGTACGCCGTCGCGGTCCGGGCCAGGCTGTGCCGGATGCTGCCGCCGAGGAACGTGTGCGGCCGTCCGCCCACCAGCGAGCGCAGCTCCCGGCCGGCGGTCTCGGCGGGTGCGACCACGATCACGTGCGCGTCCACCGCCGGGCAGCGCACCACCAGGGCCTGTCCCCCGGTGGCGTCCCGGCACTCGGCGGCCAGCCGGTCGCGTTCGTCGCGGTGGGTTTCGACGACGTAGACGCAGGCGGTGTCCGTGTCGAGCAGGCCGGGCCACAGGCCCGCGGCCACCCGGCGGGCCGAGACGGTGTCCTCGACCATCAGCAGTTGCAGGATGGCCAGCCGCAGTGCGGACGTGGCCTGTTCGAGGCGGCGGCCGGCCGCGGTGGTCTCGTGGGCCCGCAGGAGCAGTTCGAGCACCGCGGCGGTGCGGGTGACCATCTCGGCGGCCTGCCGGTCGAAGGGACCGTCGCGGGAGACGGCCAGGACGCCGGCCGAGGGCGGGCGCGGACCGCCCACGCGCACCAGACGGACGTGGCGCCCGCGGTCCTGCAGCGCGGCGGAGGCGAGCCGGCCGGTGACGACGTCCGCGACCAGGTTCTCGTCCAGGGCCGGCGGCTCCCCGGCCAGGAGGGCGCCGGCGCCGTCCAGGAGGCAGGCGGTCCCGTGCAGGGATGCGGCGAGCCAGGCGACGACCTTGCGCACGTCCCGCCCGGCCGGCCGCAACTGGCCGAGGAGTTCCTCGGCCCAGGACGCCCGCGGGCCTTCTCGTCCCCGGGCTCGTAAGGGGGCTCGTCCCGGGGCCTGTCCTGGGGTCCCGTCCGTCCCGTCCTCGCGCCGGGCCATGTCCGCCCTCTCCTCGTCCGTCGCATGTCCGTGGCTTCGACCTCGGCTTTTTGGTCGGGGACGTTACCAGCAGGCGGCACGGCGGTCCGAGGCCGGACATGCGGCACGGCCCCGCGAGCGGGAGGAAAGGCGGCTTCGCCGGCGGATCAGGGGGGTGAGTGGCCGGCGAAGCCGCGCGCCCGGGGCCGGGGGGACAGCGCCCGAGCGGTATGTGAGTGCTGGTTCCCCGGAATCCGCCGCGTACGCCTGCGAAGTCGAGGCGGGTTGCTTCCCCGGCGGCGTACGGGGGCACGTGGCGCGGGAGCGGAGGCAGGGCGCCTGCACGGCGACCGTCGGCGCACGGCATAAGCTCGGTGAATGGCGAAGTATTTCGACGTGCACCCCGACAACCCCCAGCCGCGCTCCATCCGTCAGGTGGCGGACAGCGTGCGCGAGGGGGCGCTGATCGCGTATCCGACCGACTCGTGCTACGCCCTCGGCTGCCGGCTGGGCAACCGGGACGGCATCGAGCGGATCCGGTCGATCCGCCACCTGGACGACCGGCACCACTTCACCCTGGTGTGCCAGGACTTCGCGCAGCTCGGCCAGTTCGTACGGATCGACAACGACGTCTTCCGCGCCATCAAGGCGTCCACGCCCGGCAGTTACACCTTCATCCTGCCGGCCACACGGGAGGTGCCGCGCACGCTGCAGCACCCGAGGAAGAAGACCGTCGGGGTGCGCATCCCCGACCACGTCGTCACCCAGGCCCTGCTCACGGAGCTCGGCGAGCCGCTGCTGTCCAGCACGCTGCTGCTGCCCGACGAGGAGGAGCCGATGACGCAGGGCTGGGAGATCAAGGACCGGCTCGACCACGTACTGGACGCGGTGGTCGACTCGGGCGACTGCGGGACCGAGCCGACCACGGTCGTCGACTTCTCCGGCGGGGAGGCCGAGATCGTACGGCGGGGGGCGGGCGACGTCTCACGGTTCGAGTGAGAGTCCGATCCACGGCGGACTTCCCAGCGGTGTGAGGAAGTCCGGGGCGGTGCCGCCGAAAGGCTGGGGTCCGGAGGGGAGTTGACCTTCGCGGGCCCCGTCGTCCGTCCGCTCAGGGGGCGTTGCTACGGTGCACGGCGTGTCCGAGTCCTCACGCGATACCGTTGCGGGCGCCGGGTGGGCGGCCGGTGAAGAGGGCGCCTACCACGCGCTGATGCCCGGCCGGGTCGAGAAGTTGTCCTGGCTCAGCCCCCGGACGCTGTGGGCGGCGCGCAACGGCGTGGTCGCGTCCTGGTTCGGGGATCCCACGGGGCGTACCCGGGCACGCTGGGTGGCGCAGCGGGCGGCGGCCGGGGCTCCGGCGGACAAGGTGATCCGGCGCGGGGACGCGGACCGCTTCTCCTTCATGGTCATGGGGGACACCGGCGAGGGGGGCCCGTCGCAGTACGCCGTCGTACCCGGGTTCCTGGAGGCGAGCCGGGGAACGTCGTTCGCCGTGATCGCCAGCGACGTGATCTATCCCGTCGGCAGCGCCGATGACTACGGCCCCAGGTTCTTCCGTCCGTACCAGGACTATCCGGCGCCGGTCTACGCGGTCCCCGGCAACCACGACTGGTACGAGGACCTCGGCGGTTTCATGCGCGTCTTCTGCGGCGGCGCCCCGCCGCTGCCGCCGGAGCCGGGGCCACGGCCACCCGGCCGCGCCTGGTGGCGTGCGCTGCTGTGGCGCCGGCCGCAAGCGGTGGACGAGCAACGCTTCGCCGCGGCACGGGAGTTGCGGTCGCGGCCGGAGCAGCAGGCCGTCCAGCCGGGGCCGTACTGGGCGATCGACGCCGGGCCGGTGCGGATCGTCGGCATCGACACCGGGCTGCTCGGCACGGTCGACGCCGAGCAGGGCGCCTGGCTGCGGGAGGTGTCACGCGGGCCCCGGCCGAAGATCCTCGTCACCGGGTCGCCGCTGTACGTGGACGGTGAGCACCACCCGTGCCCCGTCGAGGGCGGCGGCACGGTCGACGACATCGTGCGCGACCCGGCGCACCGCTATGTGGCGGCGATCGGCGGCGACATCCACAACTACCAGCGCTATCCGGTGGACGTGGGCGGCCGCACCGTCCAGTACGTCGTCTCCGGCGGCGGCGGCGCGTTCACGCACGCCACGCACACCATTTCGCGCGTGTCCGTCGGGGGTGTCACCGAGTCCGGCTTCCGCTGCTATCCGCTGCGCGGCGACTCCCTGGCCTTCTACAGCGGGCTCTACGGCCGCCGGCTGCGGCTGCGCCGCTTCTTCACGCTCACCGAGGCCGAGGCGATGGCCGTCGTCGCCGAACGGCTCGGCGTCCCGCCCGTGCGCGCCCAGGGCGCGCCGGTGCGGGTCACCCCGCGCGTCCGGCTGGTCGCGAGCCTGCTGGGCGCGGGGCGCCGCCCGGAGCGCCGGGTCCGCTTCCGCCTCCCGGTGCGGAAGATCTACACCCGGCTGTTCTCGCCGGGTTCGGTCACGTACAGCCCGCCGTTCTTCAAGTCGTTCCTGCGTCTGGACGTCACCCCGGAGGCGGTGCGGCTGCGCTGCTTCGCGGCGACCGGTCTGCGCGCCCAGGAGGTAGATCCGCCGGTCGAGGACGAGGTCACCATTCCGCTGGTCTGAGCGGGCCGGGTCCGGTCACCAGCGGCCCGGCGCGCTGCCCGTGACCGGCTCGGACGGCCTGCCGTCCACCCCGACCGGTACGTCACCGGCGAGCATCACCCGGTGCATGATCCGCGGGAAGCCGAGGTGGGCGCTGTCACTGGGCGCGAGGTGGATGGTGGCCCGGTTGTCCCAGAAGGCGACGCTGCCCGGCTCCCAGCGGAACCGGACCGTGTACTCGGGCCGTACCGCCTGTTCGAGCAGCATCTGCAGGATCGCCGCGCTCTCGGCGCGGGAGAGGTCCTGGATCTGCTCGACGTAGTAGCCGTTGACGAACAGCACCCGCTCCCCGGTCTCGGGGTGGACGCGCACCAGCGGGTGCACGGTGGCGATCTGGTGATCCATCAGGTGGCGGACGTACGCGTCGTCGCCGGGCCTCGGCTGGTAGCCGACCCCGAGCCGGTGCTCGGCGCGCAGGCCGTCGGCGAAGGCGCGCACCGGCGCCGACAGTCCGGCGTAGGCGGCGGCCAGGTTGGACCAGGTGGTGTCGCCGCCGTACGGCGGGACGGTCTCGGCGCGCAGGATGGTCGCGGCCGGCGGGTCGACGCGGGCGCCGTGGTCGCAGTGCCAGCCGCGCAGCAGCGTGTGCCGGCGGCGCCGGAGCCACTCCTCGTGGTCCATGCCGAACCGCCCGCCGAGCTCCAGCCGGTCCGCGGTCGTCTCCACCTCGGGGACGTCCGGCGGCGACGCGCCGCCCCGCCCGCGCAGCACCACGGGCTCACCGAAGCGGCGGGCCAGGGCCACGTGCCGCGCGTGGTCCAGCCGCTGCCCGCGGAAGAACACCACCTTCCAGCGCAGCACCGCCGCGCGGATCTCCGCGACCGCGGTGCCGTCGAGCTCCCCGGCCAGGTCCACCCCGGTGATCTCGGCTCCGATGTGCCCGGCGACCGGCTTCACCCCGATCCCGCCGGCCCCCCGCCCGTCCGCTGTGCCCGTGTCCGTCGTCACCAGTGCGCTCCGATGGTCGTCGTAACGGTCCACGCAGATCGTGACAGCGTTTTCCGCACGGGGCGACAGGGCCTGTTCCCCGCGGATGTCCAGGGCGTACGGCCCGGAAGGGTGAAAGGGCGCCCGAAGCCGTGCGCCGGAGGTCTATCGTGTCCGGCATGTCCGTCCCGGAACCGATCCGCATCGTCTCCCGCGACTCCCCCATGGCACTCGCCCAGGTGGAACGGGTCCGCGCCGAACTGGCCGCCGTGCACCCGGGTGTGCGCACCGAGGTGGTCCCGGTGAGGACCACCGGCGACAAGTGGCCGGGCGAACTGTCGAAGGTCGAGGGCAAGGGTGCGTTCACCAAGGAGGTCGACGCCGCGCTGCTGGCCGGCGAGGCGGATCTCGCGGTGCACTGCCTGAAGGACGTGCCCGCCGACCGCCCGCTGCCGGCCGGCACGGTGTTCGCCGCGTTCCTGGAACGGGACGACGTGCGCGACGCCCTCGTCCACCCCGGCGGGCTCACCCTCGACGAGCTCCCGGCGGGCACCCGGATCGGCACCTCCGCGGTGCGCCGGACCGCCCAGCTGGCCGCGACCCACCCGCACCTGCGGTGCGTGCCGCTGCGCGGCAACGCGAACCGCCGGCTGGAGAAGCTGGCGGCCGGGGAGGCGGACGCGCTGCTGCTCGCCGTGTCCGGTCTCCGGCGCATTGGACGGCCGGACGTGATCAGCGAGGTGCTGTCCCCGGAGACGATGATGCCGCCGGTCGGCGCGGGCGTCCTCGCCCTGCAGTGCCGGGAGGACGACGCCGGGCTCATCGAGGCCGTGAGCGCGCTCGGCGACCCGGACACCCACCGCGCGGTCACTGCGGAGCGCATGCTCCTGCACGTGCTGCAGGGCCACTGCAACAGCCCGATCGCCGGGCACGCGCGCGTGGACCGCGGCGGAGAGCTCTCCCTGCGGGCCTGTGTCTTCACCCCGGACGGCAAGACCCGGCTGAACGCCCACGAGTGGGCGGGCCGGCTGGACGCGGCCACGCTGGGCACGTCGGTCGCCGTGGCCCTGCTGCGCCAGGGTGCCCGGGAGGTCATCGACGGCATCCCGCACTGACCGCACCGCCCCGGCGGGGCCGGCGGGGTCAGCCGACGGTGCCCGGTCCGGCCTGGTCGCGCAGGAAGTTGCTGATCTGGTGCGCCAGGCCGCCGGACGCGCCCGCCGTGTGCGCGCCGGCGCCGACGGACTCCTCGTGCACGCCGATGCCGCCGGTCCACAGCCTGCGCTCGGTCCACTCGTCGTCGACCCGCAGCTGCACCTGGACGTCGATCTGGGACAGGGCGGCCTCCGGCCCCGCCACGTACAGCACCGCGGTGGCCCGGCGCAGCGGATAGACGTCGTAGCCCTCGATGAACTGCGAGTTGCGCCAGTCGACGAACGCGCCCTCCCCGTCGGGGCCGATCCGCACGTCGATCTGCCCGTCCTCCAGGTGGACGCCGAAGCTCCGCCCGCCGCGGTTCTCGACGGTGATGCGGAGGCGGAAGTACGTCAGCCCCTCGGCGGCCTCGTCGCGTCCGCGCGGCGGCTCGGCCTGCTCCAGGCGGTGGACGCGGACCCGCAGACCGGCATGCTCGTCGTACTCCTGCCAGTCCCCGACCACGTTCGGCTCGTACACAGTGCACCTCTCGACTTCCAAGAGCTGCTTCCTATCCGTGCGCTCAGTGCACTGTCAAATGAACGGAATGCTCCGTGTCCTGGGAATTCTCCGCCTTTGATCGCTGATCAAGCCGTGTGCAGGAGGGATCCGCCGCCGGGCCCAGCGGCCGCCGGCGGGGGCGTGCCGCACATCACTCCGGTGGCCGCCCGCCGGACGCCGTCAGCGGGCCAGCCGGCCGAGCAGCCCGGAGGCCGCGGTGATGCCGAGCGCGGCGGCCCCCGCGAGGACCGCGAAGTCGGCGGCCAGGTGCGCGGGGGTGCCGACCAGCAGCCCGCGCAGGGCGTCGACCTCGTAGCTGAGCGGGTTGGCCCTGCTGACGGCCTGCAGCCAGGTGGGCATGACGGCCACGGGGTACAGGGCGTTGGAGCCGAAGAACAGCGGCATCGTGATCGCCTGCCCGATGCCCATCAGCCGGTCCCGGTTGAGCACGACGCCGGCGATGCTGACCGACAGGCAGGAGAAGAACGCCGAGCCGAGCACCACGGCCGCGGCGACACCGAGCAGCCGCAGCGGGTTCCAGGTCAGCGCCACACCGAGCAGGGCGGCGATGACGATGACGACGACGGCCTGGATCAGGGACTTCACCCCGGCCGCGAACGCCTTGCCGGTGACCAGGGCCGCGCGCGGGGTCGGGGTGACCAGCAGTTTGCTGAGGACCCCGGCGTCCCGCTCCCAGATGATCTGGATGCCGTAGAAGATGGCGATGAACATCGCGGACTGGGCGATGATGCCGGGCGCCAGGAAGTCGAGGTAGGGGATGCCGCCGGTGGGGATCGCCCGGATGCGGGTGAAGGTCTGACCGAAGATCAGCAGCCACAGGGCGGGCTGCACCGCGCGCGTGTAGAGCTCGGTGCGGTCGTGGCGCAGCTTCTGCAGCTCCACCGCGCACATGGCGACGACCCGGGCGGGCAGCACCCGCCAGCCGGCGCGGGGCTGCGGCGGCCGCAGCAGGAGGCCGATGCCGTCGGGGCGGGCGGCGTCAGCCGACGCGGTACGCGGTGCGGCGGGTGCTCCGGACATCGCGGAAGTCTCCTGAGTTCTCGTCGAGGCCGCTGCCGGCCACGTCGCGGAAGACGTCCTCCAGCGTGGGCGGCGGGTCCGTGGCGGGGGCGCCGCGGGCGCGGCGGCGGTCGCCGAGCCCCTGGCACAGCTCGGCCGGGGTGCCCAGGGCCCGGATCCGGCCGCGGTGCATCAGGCCGACCCGGTCGCAGTACTGGTCGGCCTCGTCCATGTAGTGCGTGGTCACCAGGACCGTCATGCCGGTGGCGGCGCGGACGGCGCCGATGTGCTCCCACACCCCGCCGCGGGCGATCGGGTCGAGGCCGATCGTCGGTTCGTCGAGGATCAGCAGGCGGGGGGCGCTGACCAGCGCCTGGGCGAGTTCGAGGCGGCGGACCATGCCGCCGGAGTAGGTGTTCACCAGCCGGTCGGCGGCCTGAGTCAGACCGACCGCGGTCAGGGCCTGGGCGACACGGGCGGCACGTTCGCGGCGCGGGACGTCGAAGAGCCGGGCGAACAGGGTGACGTTCTCCCGGCCGGTGAGGGCGGCGTCGGCGGACAGCTGCTGGGGGACGTAGCCCAGCAGGCGGCGTACCGCCATGCGGTCGCCGGCGGCGTCGTGGCCGAAGACGCGGACCGTGCCGGAGGGGACCGGCAGGAGTGTGGTGATGCAGCGGATCGCCGTGGTCTTCCCGGCGCCGTTCGGGCCGAGCAGCCCGAACACCTCGCCCGGGCGCACGGACAGGTCCAGGCCGTCGACGGCCTTCGTCCCGCCGAAGGCGTAGGCGAGCCGGGTGCAGGTGACGGCGTCGCCGGCCGGCACGGCGTCGGCGTGGCGGGTCATGGCCGGTCGGCCTCCTCACGCAGGTTCTCGGCCAGCCTGCGCAGGGCGGGGACCGCCGCGCGCAGCGCGTCCCGGTCCGCCTCGTCGAGCCGGTCCACCTGGCGGCGTACGAGCGCGGCGCGGCGCTCCCGCCAGTCGCGCAGCCGGGCCTGCGCGGCCTCGGTGAGCAGCAGGCGTGCGGCCCGCCGGTCGGCGGGGTCCGTCCGACGGATCAGCCGGCCCTCCCGGACCAGCTGGTTGACCAGCGTCGAGACGGAGTTGCCCGCCAGGTGCAGCTCCTTGGCGGCCTCCGACACGCCGATGCCGGGACGGTCCTCGACCAGGCGCAGCAGCTCGACCTCGGCGCCGCGCAGCCGCGCCACGGTCAGTCCGGCGCGCAGCCGGCGCCGGATCAGCCGCTGGACGCCGACGAGCGTGTCGGCCAGTTCCTCGGGGAAGGTCTGCGTGGTCCGCGGGTCCGAGTCCACGTGTCCGACGTTACCTCTGTAGGAGAGGTAACGATCCCCAAAAAGCGGTCAAGAGCGGTGCCAGTACGCCATTGAAATGCTCAGTATTTCCTCCGGTGGCAATTCTCCGGCTGCTGGTCGACAATTAAGAATCGTGCGGTCGCATGACGTCACCGCATTCCCGGAACTGTTTCCATATCGCCGACTTCATCGCCGACTTCGGGAATCCGCATTCCAGTGCTTCGGACAGGAGGCACGTCCGTGGGAGCCGGCGTGCCGGGCCCGCTGTCCATCTCCGTCCGGTCCGAGCACGCGCCTTTCACGGTGTCCGTCCAGCCAGCACCTGCTGAGGGAGGCGCAGCCCATGCGTACCACCGGCAGAACAAAATCCCATCCGCATGACGACGCTCCGAACACCGCGCAGGCGTTCGAACGGCTCGCCCGCATGCCGGACGGTCCCGAGCGCAAGGCGCTGCGGGACGAACTGGTCCAGGTGTGGCTGCCGATGGCCGAGCGGATCGCCGTACGGTTCCGCGGGCGCGGCGAGGCCCTGGAGGATCTGTACCAGGTGGCCGCGCTCGGTCTGGTCAAGGCCGTCGACCACTACGATCCGGAGCGCGGCTACGCGTTCGAGGCGTACGCCGTGCCGACGGTCACCGGGGAGATCAAACGGCACTTCCGCGACCACATGTGGACGCTGCACGTGCCGCGCCGAGTCCAGGACCTGCGCAACCGTGTACGGCGCGCCGCGAAGGAGCTGGCACAGACCACGCCCGGCCGGGCGCCGACCGTCGCCGAGATCGCCGAGTACGCCCACCTGAGCGTGAGCGACGTACGCACCGGGATGGAGGCCCTGGACTGCTTCGCCGCGCTGTCGCTGGAGGCGGAGGTCCCGGGCACGGACGGTTACGCGCTGGGCGACGGGCTGGGCGAGGCCGACGCGCGCTACGACCTGGTCGTGGACCGGGTGGCCGTCAGGCCCTGTCTGGAGGCGCTGCCCGAGCGTGAGCGCACCATCCTCTACCTGAGGTTCTTCCGGGGGATGACACAGAGCCGGATCGCGCAGCAGCTCGGCATCTCGCAGATGCACGTCTCACGGCTGCTCAGCGGCTGCTTCGCCCAGCTGCGCGAGGAGCTGCTCACGGAGACCGGCTGAGCCCCGCAGCGGCGCCCGTCCGTTCGACCCCGCGGGCGGGCGCCGGCGCCGCCGGAGTTCCCCCTCACTCCGGCGGCGTTCCCGGGATCTGGGTGGGGCCGTACCGGTCGAGGGCCTTCTCCAGCTCCACCCGGACCTCCTCGGGCATCTCCCCGGTGCGTCCCCAGACGAGGACCAGCTCGGCGATGCGGCGGAGCTTGACGTTGGTGTGCTGCGAGACCTCCTTCAGCACCGTCCAGCCCTGGTCCGGCGTGATCCGGCCGAGCACGACCACCATGCCGATCGCCTGGTCCACGACGGCGTGGGAGGTCACGGCCTCCTTCAGCTGCTCGACCTCCTTCTGGAGCTCGCGCAGCCGGTCCGCCGCGTCGCCGGAGTCGTAGGGTGTGCGTTCCACGGAGTCCATCGTCGTCACTCGGGCGGGCCTTTGCCAGTGGGCCCGGCGCACGCCCGGTCGGCGACGGGCCGCCGCCCGTGTCGTTTCGGCGGCGGCGCGCGGGTACTCGGCAGGCGCCTTCCGGCTGCCGGTCGGACACTGGTGTAAGACCGGTGGACCACCGGTGGACACCGGTCGACGAGACCAGGACGTGCCATGAACCACGACAGGACATCTGCCAGCTCCACCCCCGATGTCGTCTCCACGCACTCGGTGTGCGGCGCGCCGTGCTGGGTGAGCCTGACCAGCCGCGACGTGAAGGCCACGGAGGACTTCTACCGGGCGGTGCTGGGCTGGGAGTGGCGCGCGGCCAAGCTCGGCGACCACTTCCGCATCGCCCTCGCGGACGGGGCGCCGGTCGCGGGGATCGGAGCGGTGGCGGCCATGTGGCAGATGGCGGTGGCCTGGACGCCGTACTTCGCCGTGCCCAGCGCGGACGTGGCCGTCTCGCGGGCGTCCGAACGCGGCGGTACGGCGGCGGTCGGGCCGATCTCCTTCCCGCCGGGGCGGGCCGCACTGCTCGCCGACCGGGACGGCGCGACCTTCGGGATCTGGGAGGGGGACCTCTTCACCGACTGGGAGACCTGGCGCAAGGCCGCGCCGGCCTTCATCCGGCTGCACACGCGCGACGCCTTCGACGCCGCGATCTTCTACGGCGAGGTCCTGGACTGGGCCTCGGAGCGGCCCGGCTGCTGCGAGGTCCGCTACGAGGGCAACGAGGTCGTGCTGCGCAGCCACGGCGAGGTCGTGGCCCGCATCGAGTCCGGCGCGCTGGAGGCCGCCCCCGACCCCACGATCCGCCCGCACTGGCAGATCCACTTCCGCGTCGCCGACGTCTCCGCCTGCGCCCGCGCCGCCGAGGCCCACGGCGGCAGCGTCCTGCGCGAGGGCCCCGACGAGGCCGTGCTCCGCGACCCGGACGGCGCCCAGTTCACGGTGACGTCCCGCCGGGAGGCCTGAACGCGGCCGGCGGCCGCGGGCGCCGGCGGGTGGTTTTCGGGGGGCGGGTCAGGAGGACCAGGCTGCGGGGTTCGACGCGCAGGGCGGCGCCCGGTTTGTGTTCCGACTCGTCCGGGGGGCCCTGGGGTTCGGCCGTGTCGAGGAGGGTGGTCCAGCGGTCGCCGTACGCGGGGCCGGGGAGGCGGAAGCCGACCGGCTCCCAGTAGCCGTTGAGCAGCAGGAGGAAGGAGTCGTCCAGCACGCGGCGGCCCTGCCGGTCGGGCTCGGCGATGGCGTCGCCGTTGAGGAAGACCGCCACGGAGTGCGCGTCGGAGCGCTGCCAGTCCTCCTCGGCCATCTCGCGGCCGTCCGGCAGCAGCCACACCAGGTCGGGCAGGGGCTGGTCGTCCCGGGTCGCCGTCTCGCCCTGGAAGAAACGGCGCCGGCGCAGCACCGGGTGGGCGGCGCGCAGGCCGATCACGTACCGCGTGAAGTCCATCAGCTCCCGCTGTTCGTCCGTCAGCCGCCAGTCGGTCCAGGAGACTTCGTTGTCCTGGCAGTACGCGTTGTTGTTGCCGCCCTGGGTGCGGCCCAGCTCGTCGCCGTGGCAGAGCATCGGGATGCCCTGCGACAGCAGCAGCGTGGCCAGGAAGTTGCGCTGCTGGCGGGCCCGCAGCTCCAGGACCGAGGGGTCGTCGGTCCCGCCCTCCGCCCCGCAGTTCCAGGAGCGGTTGACGCTCTCGCCGTCCCTGTTGCCCTCGCCGTTGGCCTCGTTGTGCTTGTCGTTGTACGACACCAGGTCGCGCAGGGTGAAACCGTCGTGCGCGGTCACGAAGTTGACGCTGGCGCGCGGCCGTCGCCGGTGGTGGGCGTACAGGTCCGGGGAACCGGTCAGCCGGGACGCGAACTCGCCCAGCGTGTGCTCCTCGCCGCGCCAGAAGTCCCGTACGGCGTCCCGGTACAGGCCGTTCCACTCCGACCACAGCGGCGGGAAGTTGCCCACCTGGTAGCCGCCCTCGCCCAGGTCCCAGGGCTCGGCGATCAGCTTCACACGGCTGATCACCGGGTCCTGCTGGATCAGGTCGAAGAACGCCGACAGCCGGTCCACCTCATGGAACTGCCGCGCCAGCGTGGCCGCGAGGTCGAAGCGGAAGCCGTCGACGTGCATCTCGGTGATCCAGTACCGCAGCGAGTCCATGATCAGCTGCAGTACGTAGGGGTGCCGCATCAACAGGCTGTTGCCGGTGCCGGTGGTGTCGTAGTAGTGCGCCCAGTCGCCGTCGACCAGACGGTAGTACGAGGTGTTGTCGATGCCCCGGAAGGACAGCGTCGGGCCCTTCTCGTTGCCCTCGGCGGTGTGGTTGTAGACCACGTCCAGGATCACCTCGAGCCCGGCCGCGTGCAGCGCCTTGACCATCGACTTGAACTCGGTGACCTGCTGACCGCGCGTGCCGTGGGCGGCGTAGTCGCGGTGCGGCGCGAAGAAGCCGATGGTGTTGTAGCCCCAGTAGTTGGAAAGGCCCCGCCCCTGCAGCACACCGTCGTGCACGAACTGGTGGACCGGCATCAGCTCGACCGCCGTCACGCCCAGCGAGGTGAGGTGGTCGATCACCGCGGGGTGCGCCAGCCCGGCGTACGTCCCCCGCAGTTCGCGCGGCACGTCGGGGTGGGTGCGGGTCAGTCCGCGCACGTGCGCCTCGTAGATCACGGTGTCGGAGTACCCCCGCCGCGGCGGACGGTCGTCGCCCCAGTCGAAGGCCGGGTCGGTCACCACCCCCAGCATGGTGTGCCCGGCGCTGTCGGCGGGGTCCGGGCCGTGCGGGGCGCGCTCGTAGAGCGAGGGATGGTTGTCGATCCGCCCGTCCATCGCCCTGGCGTAGGGGTCCAGGAGCAGTTTCCTCGGGTTGCACCGGTGGCCGGCCGCCGGGTGCCAGGGGCCGTGCACCCGGTAGCCGTAGCGCTGCCCCGGCCCGACGCCGGGCAGGTAGCCGTGCCACACGAAGCCGTCGACCTCGGTGAGCGGGACCTCGCGGCCGGCGCCGCCGTCGTCCACCAGGACCAGCTCCACGCGCTCGGCCACTCCGCTGAACAGCGCGAAGTTGGTGCCCTTCCCGTCGTACGCGGCGCCCAGCGGGTAGGGGTGCCCCCGCCACACGGGCGGGGGCACCCCTTTCCGGCGCGACCGCCCGGTCACCGGGCCTCCTCCAGGACGGTCCGGCCGTCGCCCGCCGGGGAGGCCAGCGCGGCGACCGGCAGCTCGCGGGGCGTCTGCAGGCCCTCGCGCAGGGTCGGCTCGGGAGCCCTCGCAACCAGCGGGACGCGCACCCCGGCGCGGGCCCGCTGCGAGAACCAGATGACCTTGCTGCCGGTCCCGGAGGCGCAGCAGCCCCAGCCGTGGCTCGTCGCCGCGATACGCGCCAGGCAGCCGCGCAGCTCCTGGTCGGGGCGCAGGTCGTGGTTGTTCTCCCCGACCGCGGTGATCAGGTGCTGGCCGGTCCACCACATCTCGACGGAGACGCGCTTGTCGGTGGCGTGCTCGTCGATGGCCTTCAGCAGCATCTCGGCACCGCCGCACACGGGGTCGACGAGGTCCTCCAGCTCCCAGAACCGAAGGTGAGCGGCCAGGATGCGCCTGACCTGTCCGACCCGTTCCGGACTGACCTCCACGTCGAGGTGGTAATAGCAGGGCACTGCGGTCTTCATCGTCGTTGGCTCCTCACCGGCGAGGCTCGCGCTCCCTGCCGCCCTTGCGGACCGGACCCCGAGCACGAAGCGTGAGCACGTGTTGCCTCTGAGTGGGATCCACACTGAGCGCGCTACGCCATTGGTGCAACACGAGCAGGTCAGCAGGCTTGTTGAAGTGCCAACAGGACGGTGAGTCGTTGAACATGCACCATGAGTGAAAGTCTCGAGCGCCGTGAACGGGGTTGCGCACACGCGTGCGCGGCCACCGCCCCGGCTGCCGGGGGAGGCACCCACCGCACGCATCCGAAAGGTGAACGGCGCCATGCTGCTACCCGCCAAAGCCGAAGTAGCCCGGCATCTGCGGCGCTACCGGGCGTGGGAACGCGCGATGCTCGCGCGGCCCGACGACCGCAGGGTGCGGTCCACCTTCGAGGACTCGGGCTACACCCTGTGCGTGCTGATGGGGAAGCGGTGTGCGCGGGAGGCCGCGGACGCCGCCGAACGCTATCTGCGCACCACCCTCGTGACCTATCTGCGGGAGCAGAGCGGCCGGCCGCTGCGCAGCGCCGTCGCCCGCCGGGGCCCGCCGACGGCGACGGAGCGACGCTCTCGCGCCGGACGGTAGGACGTCCCGGCGGCAACCGGAATCCCGGCCGGGCGCGAGCCCGGCCTCGAAGCGCGGTGGAGGTGACACCCATGAGTTCGACCCCGAGCCAGGCCCCGGGTACGGCCCCGGCCGTCGGCCGCATTCCCGTGCGGGACGTCCGGCCGGCCGTGGAGTGCGGCAGGCGACCGGCCAAGGCGGTTACGGGGGAAACGTTCCAGATCTCGGCCACCGTCTTCCGCGAGGGCCACGACGCGGTGGCCGCGAACGTGGTCCTGCGCGATCCGGCGGGCCGTCCCGGCCCCTGGACGCCGATGCGCGAGCTGGCTCCCGGCACCGA
>NZ_POTZ01001172.1 GCF_003236365.1 Streptomyces sp. NTH33 | reverse complement strand
GATCGTGAGCGTATTGGTGAATTGCACGAAGGTGCATTGCTGGTACTTTCACAGGGACGAGTCGTCGATATCGATGACGCGGTGGTACGTCATCTGCACGGTGTGCGGCAAGGGATTAATCTACCGTTACGGCTGGAAGGTGAAATTGTCGGCGTAATTGGCCTGACAGGTGAACCAGAGAATCTGCGTAAATATGGCGAACTGGCCTGCATGACGGCTGAAATGATGCTGGAACAGTCGCGGTTGATGTACTTGTTGGCTCAGGATAGCCGTTTGCAGGAGGAACTGGTGATGAACCGATTCAGGCAAAGGAGAATACTCCCGCACTTACTGAATGGGCGCAACGGCTGGGGATCGATTTCAATCAACCGCGAGTGGTGGCTATTGT
>NZ_POTZ01001171.1 GCF_003236365.1 Streptomyces sp. NTH33 | reverse complement strand
CTCAGGGGCGGCGCGCACGCCGGCCAGGAAATCATCTACGACGAAACCGTGCGCAAGAACGAGATGTATGGCCACCTTGGCGGGCTCGTCGGCTTCGTGGCGATCTGGAGTGCGCTGGATGGCTCGCTGGCCAGATCGCAGTCGAACCACACGGCGCGGGAGCTTGGGCTGCAGTTCATCGTCGATACGGTCGAGCGTGACGGACGCGCCCACGTGGCAGCCGGCGGCAGCGGCAAGTTCAACGAAGCCAAGATGGTGACCGAAGACGGTGAACGCATGCTGCGGCTGACCTGGGATACGCCAAGCGGTCCGCCCACGTTCTACGCCAAGCGCGTGCGCCTGTATTTCGACCTCAAAAACCCGTGGGTGCGCATTGAAGAAGCGTGGGA
>NZ_POTZ01001170.1 GCF_003236365.1 Streptomyces sp. NTH33 | reverse complement strand
AGCTTATTTGGGCGGTTGACGCAATAGTGGTGTGTCAGTCGATATCTAAAACGCCAACACAGGAATGATTGTGTTAGCGTTTTTTTTTAGTGTGATGCAGCACCGAAAACAGCCAGACGTTCTGCCAAACTCGTTTCTATGGCCGTGACGCCGGGTGCTAATAGTTTCCTAGGATCGTAATTTTTACCAATCAAATCTTGATCAGTTAAAATAAAGTCTCTTAGCGCTTGATGGAATGCCAGCTGGGCTTCAGTGTTCACATTGACTTTGGCAACACCCATGCTAATAGCTGCTTTAATTTGATTATCTGGGACACCAGAGCCGCCATGCAAGACAAATGGTACCTGACTGTGTGTCATATTATCTAAAGTAGTTGTTAAGTCTTTGAGG
>NZ_POTZ01001169.1 GCF_003236365.1 Streptomyces sp. NTH33 | reverse complement strand
ATTTAGCAGAGGGCACATCATTTTTGATTTTTGCCAAGTACTGTGGAGATTCAGGAACGTAAACAAGTGACATTCCAATTATAATTGCCCAAATGTATCCCAAGAACAATGGCAATTGCCAGGCTATATTTTGTGTAGGATCTTTATAACATCTTTCGCATATGAAGTTTAAAATGTTTCCCATTAGTATGCCAAATGTTACAATCAATTGATACGTAGATACCATGGAGCCTCTGATTTTTAGTGGAGAATTCTCGGAGAGAAACATTGGCACCAAGACAGTGGTTACTCCCACACCGATTCCCGTTACGGCTCTTCCCAATGTCAAAAAATACCACCTTCCATAGGAGAGAATTTGAATGGTTATACCGATGCAGTACACTACTAAGGC
>NZ_POTZ01001168.1 GCF_003236365.1 Streptomyces sp. NTH33 | reverse complement strand
CAGTCGGCCGATGGAGGGGGTGTCCGGGGCGACGAGGACGGTGCGTCCGCCGGAGGCCGCCGTTGCCGCGTGCAGCCGGGACTGCTGACCGTTCGTCAGCAGGTCGGGCACGGCGACCAGCAGGGTCGTGTCGGGACCGGCCGCGGCCCGCGCCTGGTCGAGGGTGGTGACCACGCGCGTCGACACGCCGTGGTCGGCGAGGACCGCGGCGACGGCGCGGCTGCCGTAGGGGTCGGCGGAGCGCGGGTCGAGGCGGCCGTGCCGGCCGCCCGAGCTGAGTGCGGCGATCACGACGGCCCCCACGAAGAGGAGGACGAGCGCGAGCAGGATGCCTCGCGTGGGAGCCCACACCTGGCGGGCGGTGGGCGAGGCCGAGGTGGACGGGAGCGTGG
>NZ_POTZ01001167.1 GCF_003236365.1 Streptomyces sp. NTH33 | reverse complement strand
AATACTTTCTGATGACGTTGGATTGGAAGCGGGTTGATGTAATTGAAACCATTGCACAGCTAAAAAAATATCAATCACCACAAACACAGCCAGAAAAGTCGCTAATAGCTTTTTAAAATCCATTAGTCGTCGCCCTCCTGTTGCGCATCAGCAATCGCATCCTTCACCGCTTGCCATTTGTCGCCGACCTCAAAGTACCACTCAGGCTGCAAAGTCACCTCATTTTCAGTCGTGTCAGACACCCAACGATAACCATATGCTAAATCAACAACTTGCTTCTTGCTAATGCCAATATCCGCCAATTGTTTGTAAACTGCGGCGGAGTCAGAAAGCGTGGCCCGCGAATCATTATCCGCTGGTAGTGGCACCTGAAGCGAGTACTGTGAAAAATC
>NZ_POTZ01001166.1 GCF_003236365.1 Streptomyces sp. NTH33 | reverse complement strand
TCCTGAATCTTAACCAATACGAGAAAACCTTCATGAAGAAATTAATCGAACTCCGCCAGCAAAAAACCGCCCTGAAAAACCAGATGCGATCCCTGCTGGAAAAAGCCGACAGTGAAAACCGCAGCCTGAACGATGACGAGGGCAAACAGTTTGATGAACTGCGTGCAAAAGCCGATTCTCTCGACACAGAAATTTCCCGCCTCGAGTCTGTGGCTGATGAAGAACGCAGCAAGCCAGGAACGGGCATCCAGAAATTATCATCTGATGAATTGCGTAACTACATCGTAACCGGAGATGTGCGATCACTGTCCACAGCACTGACAGCGGCAGGGATGGCGGATATACCGTAATTCCTGAGCTTGATCGCGAAGTTATGCGCCAGCTACAGGATGAC
>NZ_POTZ01001165.1 GCF_003236365.1 Streptomyces sp. NTH33 | reverse complement strand
GGAAGCGCCAATGCTCGGTCGAGGTCGAGCCGGCACGGCAGCCCACGAACAGCACCACGTCGGCAGCGGCCACCACGTCGCGCGTGGCCATCACGCCGCCGTTGGAGCCCACCACGCCGGCATTCAGCGGATGCGTGTCCGCCAGGCTGCCCTGCCCGCTGACCGTCACGCAAACGGCCGCTTTCAGCGTTTCCGCCAAGGCCTGCAAGGCGCCGCTGGCGCCGGCGATGACCACGCCGCCGCCGCAGATGATCACCGGCGCGCGCGCGCCGATCAGGCGCTGCGCGGCACGGGCCACGTCCGCCGGGTCGGGCGCGAAGCGCATGGACGGGAACTGGCCGTGCTCGGGCTGCGCCCAGATATCGGACGCGTCCACTTGCTGCTTCATCACGTCA
>NZ_POTZ01000116.1 GCF_003236365.1 Streptomyces sp. NTH33 | reverse complement strand
CACCGCTATGTCTATGTCTACGTCTGTTATGTCTACGTCTGCGTCTGCTTGCCGCGGGCCCGCCGGAAGCGGTCGAGCCCGTCGGAGAGGTCGACGATCGGGTCGGGGTAGTCGAGGGCGGCGCGGTCCGGGCCGGGCAGCTTCCACGGCTCGTGCACCGACGGGGCCTTGATGCCGGAGAGTTCGGGGACCCAGCGGCGCACGTAGGCGCCGTCCGGGTCGTACTTCCTGCCCTGGGTGACCGGGTTGAGGACCCGGTTCGGGCGGGTGTCGGTGCCGGTGCCGGCCATCCACTGCCAGTTGAGCTGGTTGTTGGCCAGGTCTCCGTCGACCAGCCAGTGCAGGAAGTGGGCGGCGCCGATCCGCCAGTCGACGTAGAGGGTCTTGGTCAGGAAGCTGGCGGTGAGCAGCCGGGCCCGGTTGTGCATCCAGCCCTCGTGGCGCAGCTGCCGCATGGCCGCGTCGATGACCGGGTAGCCGGTGCGGCCCTCGCGCCAGGCGTCGATGTCGGCGCCCGCGGTGTGCTCCGTGCGCCAGCGGTCGCGCTTGGTGCGGTAGTCGGCGTGGGCGGCCTCCGGCCGGGCGGCGAGGACCTGGCGGTGGAAGTCGCGCCAGGCGAGCTGCCGGACGAACGCCTCGGCGCCCGGTCCGCCGTGCCGGCGTGCGCGGTGCACGAGCTCCACCGGGGACAGGGTGCCGAAGTGCAGGTGGGCGGAGAAGCGCGAGGTGGCGTCGGCGGCCAGGTCGTCGCGGGCGGTGTCGTAGGCGTCCAGGCCGCGGCGCCAGTAGGCGGTCACCTGTGTGCGGGCCCCGCTCTCCCCGCCGGGCGGCAGGGCCGGGGACGCTCCGGTGCTCCCGCCCCGTGCGGGCACCTCCTCGCCGTCCACCTCGTCGGGGACGGGCACCCGGCGCGGGGCGCCGGTGACCTGCCGCAGCGGCATCCGCTCCCACTGCCGGTAGTACGGGGTGAAGACGGCGAAGTGGTCGGAGGAGGCGGGGGTCACCGTGCCGGGCGGTACGGCGACGGTGACCGCGTCGTGCACGAACAGCCGGCGGCCCGCCGCCTCCAGGGCGGAGCGCAGCCGTTCCTCCCGGCGCGCGGCGAACCGGCTGTGCCCGGCCGACATGTGCACCTCGTCGGCGTCCGCCTCGGCCACCGCCCGGCACACCTCCCGCACCAGGTCGCCGGAGTGCACGACGAGCCGGCCGCCCCGCTCGCGCAGCCCGGCGTCCAGGTCGGCCAGGCAGCCGTCGAGGAAGGCACGGCGGTTGGGCGCGGCGAACCCGGCCGCCTCGACGGCGCGGTCCCGCACGAACAGCGGTACGACGGCGTCCGCGGCGTCCAGGGCCGCGCACAGCGGCGGATGGTCGTGCAGGCGCAGATCGGCGGTGAACAGGGCGACCGGGACGTGCATGGGCGTCAGCTTCTCCCGGGTGGGCGTCGGGAACCGGTACGGACGCTCAGGTCTTCGGCCGGGGCGGGCCCCGCGGATGCGGTCGTACCCCGTCCGCGTGGTGCGGGGGCCGCGCGCTCGGCGGCGCGGACGATGTTGCGGGCCATGCCGCCGAAGACGACCGCGTGGAAGGGCGAGACGCTCCACCAGTACAGGTGGCCCAGCAGGCCGCGCGGATGGAACAGCGCCCGCTGCCGGTAGCGCACGCCCCCGGCCCCGTCGTCGTCCACCCGCATCTCCAGCCAGGCCAGGCCCGGCAGCCGCATCTCGGCGCGCAGCCGCAGCAGCCGGCCGCGTTCGATCTCCTCGACCCGCCAGAAGTCCAGCGAGTCGCCCACCCTGAGCCGCCGGGCGTCACGCCGGCCCCGGCGCAGCCCGACCCCGCCGGCCAGCCGGTCCAGCAGGCCGCGCACCGACCAGGCCAGGGGGAAGGAGTACCAGCCGTTCTCGCCGCCGATGCCCTCGATGACGTCCCACAGCGCCTCCGGCGCGACCCGGGCGTCGCGTTCGCGCACGTCGGTGTAGAGGCTGCCGCCGGCCCAGTCGGGGTCGGTGGGCAGCGGGTCGCTGGGCGCGCCGGGCACGGAGGCGGACGACCAGCGGGTGGTGACCTGGGCCTCGCCGACGCGCTGCAGGGCGAGGGCGACGGCGCGGTCGAAGCCGATGGGGTGGCCGGGCGGACTGGGCACGTACCGTTCGATGTCGTTCTCGCGGCACACCACCTCGTGCCGCAGGGACTCCGTCAGGGGGCGGGCGATCCGGGCCGGGACCGGCGTCACCAGGCCCACCCAGTGGCTGGACAGGCCGGGGGTGAGGACGGGCACGGGCAGGATCAGCCGCGGGTGCAGACCGGCCACGACGGCGTAGCGCCGCATCATGTCGAGGTACGTCAGCACGTCCGGGCCGCCGATGTCGAAGGTGCGGTTCACCTCGCGGGGCAGGCGGGCGCAGCCGGTCAGCAGGCGCAGCACGTCGCGCACGGCGATCGGCTGGATCCGGGTGTGCACCCAGCGCGGGGTGACCATCACCGGCAGCCGCTCGGTGAGGTAGCGCAGCATCTCGAAGCTGGCCGAGCCGGAGCCGATGATCATCGCGGCGCGCAGCACGGCCGTCGGCACGCCCGAGCCGAGCAGGATGCGGCCGACCTCGGCGCGGGAGCGCAGGTGCGGCGACAGCTCCCGCTCGGGCACCGCCCCGGGGGTCAGTCCGCCCAGGTAGACGAGTCGGCCGACGCCCGCCCGGCGGGCCTGCTCGCCGAAGACGCGGGCCGCCTCGCGATCGGTGTCCTCGAAGCCGCGCCCGGTGCCGAGGGCGTGCACGAGGTAGTAGGCCACGTCCACGCCCTGCATGGCCCGTGCGACGGAGCCGGGGTCGGTGACGTCGCCCTGGACGACCTCCACCCGGTCGTACCAGGGGTGGTCGCGCAGCTTGCGCGGGGTACGGACCAGACAGCGCACCCGGTGACCGGCGTCGAGCAGCTCGGGAACCAGCCGTCCGCCGATGTAACCGCTCGCCCCGGTCACCAGACACATCGGGCCACCGCCCTCCGGGTGCCCGGCCGGTGTGGTGTCGTCACCGCTCATGATCGATCCCGCCGCCTGTTCGCTCGTACTCCGCCGCCGTCGCGACGCGCGCGTCACCCGTCTCTACAGTGCGGACGGGCCGGCCGGATGCGCCCGGGCGCGGGGGCCGGACGGGTGACGGGCGGGTGACGGGCGGGCGTACTTTCGTGCTTTCATGCCGTACTTCGAAAGCCGGACCGTGAAGGCGGGAGGACCGAGCACGTGACCAGCCGTGTCACCCTCATCTCTGCAGCGACCACCCCCTCCCTGCGGCGGGCCCGGTTCGACGACGGCGACTCGCTCGACGCCGGCGGAGCGGCACGGGCCAGGGCGGCGGCCGGGTGCCTGCCCACCGCCGGACGCGTCCTCGCCTCCCCCAGCCCGCGCTGCCGGGAGACGGCCACGGCACTCGGTCTCACCGCCTCGGAGGAAGCGGAGCTCGCAGGCCTGGACGTGGGACGGTGGCGGGGGCGAACGCTGGAGGAGGTCAGCACGGCCGAACCGGAAGCGGTGGCCCGCTGGCTGGCCGACCCGGGCGCGGCGCCGCACGGCGGCGAATCGGTGCGCGCCCTGTGCGGGCGGGTCGCACGGTGGCTGGAGACGTCCGGCCGCGCCGACGGCCGGACGGTCGCCGTGGTCGAACCGGAGGTGATCCGGGCCGTGGTGGTGAACGTCCTGGACGCACCCGGACCCGCGTTCTGGCGCCTCGACGTCCCACCACTCACGGCGACCGAGCTCACCGGCCGGTCCGGCCGCTGGAACCTGCGACTCGGACACCCTCTCGGAGACGCACCGGGCTCCTTCCTGGTGTCCCGGGAAAGCCAGTGCTGCGACCGCACAGGTCCGTCGGGTTGAGCGATGAAGGCGGTGATCACGAGCGGTCGGCCGCCCCAGCGGATGCCCTTCTCACTGCGGATGCGGGCACGTTCCTTGCGTTCGGTGGCCAGAACGGCGCGTGAGCGTCAGGAAGTCGTGGTGGCTCGGTCGGACTCGCTGCGCAGAACGCAGAATTCGTTGCCTTCGGGATCAGCGAGGACCGCCCAGCCCGAACCATCGGGGTTCCGGCGATCGGCGACAAAGGTGGCGCCGAGGCCCAGCAGCCGTTCCACCTCCTGATCGCGCGAGGTCTCTGGGCGCAGACACAGATGGATCCGGTTCTTGATCGTCTTGGCCTCGGGCACCTGGTTGAAGTACAGCATCGGGCCCTCCGCCAGCAGCACCTGAGTCTCCCGGGCACCCGGTCTGTCCTCCGGATGCAGCGGACGGCCGATCACACTGCTCCAGAACCGGGCCAACTCGTAGGCATCCGCACAGTCGATCGCCACGTTCTGCAATACCGAGACCATGCGCGCGAGCCTTCCCGATCTCCACGCCGAACGCCACCGAGTTGCGCTCATTCCTCGCGCACACGGATCAGGCTCCCGGCAGCACTTTCGATACACACCCCAGAGGGCTCCCCGGACGGTACCGAGCAGCCCTCCTGCACCTCGCGGGAATCAGTGCGCGGCCGGCACCTCCCGCCCCGACGGGGATGTCGCGGACCTCGGCGACAGCAGCCTCTGGGCCAGCTCACCGAAGATCAGGCCGAAGCCCACCCACTGGGTGACCTGGATGGCCAGGGCCGAAAGCCGGAACCGCCACAGCAGGGTGGCCGGGAAGTCCTTCGGCACCTCGTCGACGACCGGCAGGAAGGCGTACGCCAGCCCGATCACGACGGCGAAGGCGGCCACCGCGGCCACCGTCGCGTACCAGGTGCCCAGCGTGGGCGCGAGCCGCTTGCCCAGGAGGGTGGCGGCCACCGCGAGGAGCACGCTGAGCAGCACCATCAGGAAGTACAGGGCCGTCCGCCCGCCGATGGTGTCCTCCTCGCCGACCGCCGGAGGGTTGGCCGGGTACTTCAGGAACGGCACGACGTACACGGCCAGCAGCGCGCAGCCGGACAGCAGCAGCGCGGTCGCCCGCGGGGAGAAGCGGCCCACGCGGCCCAGCGCGAAGCAGAAGGCGAGCGCGGCGATGCCGCCGAAGGCGACCCCGTGGACCAGAACGCCGGTGGCCAGCCCGGCGGTGGACTGCAGGGAACGGGAGACGACTTCCACGTCGTGTTCGAGGGAGTCCCCGTGGGAGCCCCCGTGGGAGTGCGCGTCCTCCAGGCCGATCGCCTTGTCGACGTACGGCTCGCCGAGGAAGTAGGCGACGACCAGGGCGAGCACGCCGGCGGCCAGACCGGCGAGCATGCCCCGCACCAAAAGGTTTCTTACCGTTGCGGAGTTCATGAGCGTGCGGCGCCCCCCGCGTCAGTGGCAGGGGAAGCCGAGCAGGTGGCGGGCATCGTGCACCCACTCGTGGACGCCCGTGCCGCTGAACACGGAGGTGGCGCCCTGCTCGGCGCCGACGAAGTACAGCAGGACCAGCATGAGAACGCCGAAGAAGACCGCCCAGGGAGCTACCGCCCTCAGCGGCAGCGTGGCGGGAACGGCGGGGGCGGTGGCAGTCGGCTGGGCGACGGTCTGCGCCATGGCAGAACCTCCTCTGGGAGTTCGCGTCCCATCTCGGTGGTGCACAGGACGACGGCCACGGGTCTGACTCACGAGCCCTCCCTTTTACGGGAGTTGCTCGCACACAGTGGCGCGACCGCGCCGGATTCCCACCGGCTTCCGTCGTACCGTCGTCGATATCGGACCGACCGTACCGTGCGCCGCGCGCCCGGCCAAGACCGCCTCCACGGGCGTGATCTACCTCTCCTCATCCCTTGGGATACCCATGATCCCGACGAGTGCGACGCAGGGTCCGGTCCGGGCACTTTGAGGCGGACCCGACGTCACAACGAACGTGGCACAGGCACGCCTGCCTCAGTAGCCGAGGAGGGGCTCCACCACACCCTCCGGCTCACTGCCCTCAGACAGGCGCCTCACGTTGGTTTCGACCCTTCGGCAGAGCATCTCCATGCTGTAGTCGGCTGAGTCCGCACAGTGCGAAGTGACGAGGACTCTGCTGTCACCCCACAAAGGGTGGTTCTCGGGCAGCGGTTCCGGATCGGTCACATCGAGCGCGACGGCTCCGATCGCATCCGACTTCAGCGCCTGGAGCAGTGCCTCCGTATCGATGTGTGCGCCCCTGGCGACGTTGACGACCACCGCGTGCGGCGGCAGCGCGGCGAATTCCGGGGTACTGAGGATGTGGCGTGTCTCGGGGGTGAGGGCGAGTGCGAGAACCAGTACGTCGGTGTGCGGCAGGACGTCCGCCAGTCGGCTGATGGGCAACGTGGCCCCGACGCCGTCCACTTCCTCCGGACGACGGCGCAGGACGGTCGTACGGCAGTCGAAGGGACGCAGCAGTCGCAGCAACGCACGGGCGATCCCTCCTCCCCCGAGAATCGTCACCCGTGCGCCCCACAGCGTCCTCGGGTCCATGGAATGCCATCTCGGGGTCCGTGCCTGAACCACAAGGTTCCTCAGCGAGGCCAGGGTCAGGGCCAGGGCGTGCTCGGCCACCTGCTCGGAGAAGGCGCCCTTGGCGCAGGTGAACACGACGGGGCGGTCCAGGAGGCCCGCGGCGGCGACGTTTTCGACTCCCGCCCATGGCAGTTGCACCCACCCGATGCCCGGATGCGCGTCGAGAAAGTCCGACAGTGCCGCCGCACCATGGGGACTGAGCCACACCAGCCCATTGGCCTCTTCCGCCGTGACCAGCCGCCCTCCGGCCGCGCATACGGCATCCGCCACACGTCCGCGCAGCGTCGCCGCCTCCGGCTCGTTGGCACGGTCGGCCGCGCTCTCCGGCTGGGGCCCGGAAGCGATGGTGATCAACGGTTGCATCATGTCTCCGTATCCGAGGTCGCCCTCATGCTTGCGAACAGTGTCCTGATCTCCTCGATCGTCCCCTGCTCCGGGGCGGGTTTCAGGCTCGGGGAGCCGTCGCGCACTCGGCCCATACGGTCTTGCCGGGACCGAGGCGGTCGCGTACGCCCCAGTCGGCGGCGAGCGCGTCGACGAGGACCAGGCCACGACCTCCGTCCTCGTCCGGGCCGGGTGCCGTGCGCGCCGGCAGGGCGGGGTGGGTGTCGGTCACCTCGATACGGACGACGCCCCGGCCCTCCTCGAAGGACAGGGCGAGGGCGAAGTCCCGTCCCGGGACACGGCCGTGGAGAACGGCGTTCGCCGCGAGTTCGGCGACGACGAGGACGACGGTGTCGTGCGCCTCGGTCCCTCGGGGGTGTCCCCACTCGGTGAGCTGGTGCGCGGCGAGCAGCCGGGCGAGGCGGGCACCGCTCCGGGTGGCGGAGAAACGCTGCGTGAACGTGCTTACGGGGGTCGCGGGTTGGTGGTTCAGGGCTGGCATGCGGGCCAGCTTGAGGGCAGTTGGCGGGCCGTCGGCAGGTCCGCCGCCGATACAGATCACGTTGTACTGGTTCACGCACTGGACTGGGTCGATCGCTGTACGTGAACATGGATCGGTCTGGCGTGGCGCAGCGCGGACGGCGAACAGTACGGCACGGGTGCGGGTACGGCCCGGTGGCACAGGGGAAGGCGGCTGCGATGACGACGGACAACGGTGGCGGAGTGGGCGGGGGCTGTGAGCCGGAACTCTCCGAGAGTCTGAAGACCTTCGGCGCGGTCCTCAAGGCCCTGCGGGAGGAAGCCTGCCTGACACAGGAGCAGTTCGCCCCGCTGGTGCGCTATTCGCCCGCGTACATCGCCAAGATCGAACAGGGGAAGCGCTTCCCGCCGAAGGAACTGCTGAAGCGGTCGGAGGAGGTCCTGGGCACGGTCGCGGCGCGGGTGCTGGGGGCGGCGGCGAAGAGCCTGACACGGAAGGCGGGGCTGGCGTCGTGGTTCCGGCAGTGGGCGGGGATCGAGGAGGAGGCGATCTCGCTGTACGCGTATGAAAGCCGAGTCGTCCCAGGCTTGTTGCAACCCGAGCCGTACATCCGCGCGATCTTCGACCGGCACCTGCCTCCGCTCACGGAAGAGCAGTCCGAACGGCAGGTGGCAGCACGGTTGGCCAGGCAGCAACTTCTCGTCGAACGCCCCAACACGACGTTCAGCTTCGTCGTCGAGCAGGCACTCCTGGAACGCCGCATGGGAGGTTCGGCTGTCACGAAGGCCCTGCTCGACCACCTCATCGCAGTCGGCCAGTACCGCAATGTGGAACTCCAGATCATGCCGCTGCTCCAGGAGGAGCACTCCGGCTTCGAGGGCGAGATGTACCTCGCCGAGACGGCCGATCACCGCTGGGTCGGTTACGTCGAGGGCCACGGCACCAGCATGCTCATCAGTGACCCGAAAGCTGTGAGTCAGATGCTCCAGCGCTATGGCAAGATGCGCTCGCAGGCTCTGAGCCACCAAGCCACCGCGAGCCTGCTGGATCAGATGCGAGGAGTCCTATGAGCAGCACCCAGCTGACCTGGTTCAAGAGCAGCTACAGCGGCGGCAGCGGCGACAACTGTATCGAGGTCGCCCTGCGCCCCGGCGCTGTTCTCGTCCGGGACTCGAAGGACACCCGGAGGCAGCCCCTGTCTGTCTCCCCCGACGCCTGGTCGGCGTTCACGGCACTGGCTGCCGGCAACTAGAAGAGTCACGCGGTGTCGTGCCAGGGCTTGTTCGCCGCCCAGTGCCGGACCCACCCGGCGAAGCCGGGCTCAGCGGTGGTGAACCCGAACTGCGCGCCGAAGGGAACGGCACCGACGTCACTGATCAGCCAAGGGTCGGCCTGCTCAAGGTTCATGCGGTAGGGATACCACCCCGCTGTGACAGCACCCCGCGTCGGGCTTCTACTTCCCCAGGCGGCTCAGCGCCTGCATGGCCTCGCGCTCCATGCGTGAAAGATCGCGGAGGACGGTGCCTGCCTGTACGAGGCACCGCGCATCGCCTGATTCACCGGCCTTTGCGATCAGTCGGGTCATCCGTTCCTCTTGCGGAACAGGCCTCCCGTACGGGCGCTTGCGGGCGCGGCCCGCGCTCGTGAAGGGCTGGGGACGACGGACGGTTCTCCAGCGCGCCAGGGAGGCCGCCGTCACCCCGATCCGGCGCTTCCTGTGAGCGGGCCGGCGCAGGGGTGGCATGCCGTGCATCGTGGTCGCCGGCCCGCCGTTCTTCCCGCACGCCACTTCCCTGTCGGCCTGTCGGCCGCTCTTCGCGCTCACGGAGCAGAGGCCTGCTCCGCCTGTGCGTCCTCCCTCGGGAAACTCGCGGTCCGGGCCGGTGTTCGCTTCGCGCCGCTGCTCGTCAGCCGGACCACCGGCGCAGGCGTTGCGGAGGCGGCCCGGCAGGAAGCCGGACCGGCGGTCCGAACCGGACCGCCACGCCCGTGGCGTACAGCGTGCTGACCGGCTCGCCCACCGGTGGGGTCAGCCCGGCCGCCGCCACCACGGACGCGTCCCAGCCGAGCAGGTCACACCGCCTGAAAGTCCAGGCCGGGTGGGTGTTGGGCATGTAGTACGTGTGCTTCAGCAGGCTCTCGTGCAGACCCCAGCGGTAGGTCAGGAACTCGTCCAGCGGCTGCGGTGATACGGTTTCGTCCGCCACGTCGATCCAGACGTGCCCGTCGGGACCGGTACCGCGGCGTCCGCGCGTACGGTACAGCAGCCGGTTCCCGTACCACCGGCAGGACGTCCGCGACCAGCGGTACGGCAGTCCGAAGCCGGCACGGGCCGCGAGGACGGGCAGCAGCCGATCGCAGTCCAGGGAGCGGAACACCACCCCTCGCCGCCCCAGCACGTCCCTGCTGTACAGGCGCACGTTGACTTCGGTGAACGTCCCGAGGTACGGCAGCGGGGGCGCGTGCCCGAAGGCGAGGTCCCGCATACCGAAGAAGACCAGGCCCACGTAGGTGCGGCCGTGGAAGAGGTCGGGAACCGTTCCGGGGGGAAGCAGCCGCGCGACCTCGAAGGGATCGGCCTCCCAGTGAAGGAAGACGACGTCGCGCCACGACTGACGAAACAGGACGCGGTGAACAGGACGGGACGCGACGGGGGTGAGCGACTCCACGCGCCCGCCGTGGTGGAGCGGCTGTCGGTCATCGGGGCGCTCAGGCATGCCACGGTCCGGTGTCCGCGGGAGAACCGGCACGGCGCGGCATGCCGGGCCGTCCGCCTGTCGTGAGGGATCCGACCAGGGTGTCGACGGCCTCGGCGACCGACAGTCCCGGAGGAAGGGGCGGTACGCTGCCGACCACGACCCGCTCCGCGAAGGCGCCGCCGATCTCTCCGGTGGCTCCGGGCAACAGGATCCGCGCCCCGTTGATGTCCACCACGCCTCCTGTCACTCGGACGGCGGACCGACCTCGCTTGTGCGGGGCCCGCCGAAGCGTTGTGCGGTCACGGCCGTACCGCCCGGTGCGCGCCGGGCCGGGCACGAGGCGCCTCGACCGGAGCGGCCGGGGCAGCCTTCGGCGCCCCGGCGAGGGCCACCTCGGCGTGTTGCCGGCGCCGGGCGGCCAGGGACTCGCGCGCCGCCTCCCTGGGGTGCCGGCGGCGCCAGTAGGGGTTGTCGTGCGGAAGCCCGCCCGACACCCGGCCGTACATCCCGAAGGTCGCGATGAGCAGTCCCATGACGAAGGAGAAGAGCACGTTCGTCATGCCGAAGCCGAGGATGTTGGCGGGCCGGTCGAGGATGAAGACGTGGCCGAAGCCGCTCAGGAGGAACAGCGCCCCGACTGCCGTGTTGAGGGTCGAAGCGAAGTTTCCACCGACCACGGCACCGCCGATCAGCAGCAGTCCGAAGAGCACGGAGACGAGGCTGAGCAGCCCATTGGTCGACAGGCCCGCGATGCGGGTTCCGTCGGTGTTGAACGGGCTGAGTTCGTCCGCGAAGCCCAGGCAGCCGAACAGCAGGAGGATTCCCCCGCACAGCCCGGCGCCGTACCGGTAGACCGTCGCGAGCCGGTGGTCCACCGGCAACTCGTCACGAAGCCTCATGACACGTCCTTTCCCCGCAGTGGCATGACCCGCCCCGAGGGGGCGGGGACCGCCGGTCTCTCCCGACCGTCCCACTGCTCATTTCCTGCCATGACCGGAAAAAGGTTGCAGACGTCGCGGCATTGGGTCTCACCGCAGGCGACGGCCGACCCGTGGGCGGAGCTCCTCGGGCCGCCCCGCCCGCATGCCCCCGGCACCCGGAACGTCCGCGGCCGAGCGGGTCGTGTCCCACGGCGTGGTGCGGGCGCTCGCGGCCATTCGCCGGGGCGGCCAGTGCCGGGGCGTCGGTCCGGGCGAGCTCGGCTGCCTCGGTCAGCAGCCGGCGGGCCGTGCGGAGCACACCTTGAGGGAACGCCGCGGCGGCGCGAACCCGGATGGCCCGGACGGTCAGGCCCGGGCCGTCGGTGCCCGCGGCGCCGTGACGGGCGGGCACCGCCATGCGTTCGACGTCACCTTCCTCTGCGATCGCCTCTGCGGCCGGTACGAGCCGGCGGCGTCTGTTTCCGGGTCGGCGCGCTGGTGTCACTGAGGGCCGTGGGGTTCACCGGCCGCTGGAGACCCCGTAGTACTGAAGGTCCTGCACGGTGACCGTGCGCCGCGCCGGATAGCGGGTCGTGACGGCGGCGACGGTGTCCCCCGCGCGGCGGACCACGGCCTCGGTGCGGCCGGGGCTCAGCGGCAGGTACTGGGCGTACGCGCCGGCGGGAGCACGGTAGGTGTGGGGCACGGTGCCCACGCGCGCGGAGACCGTGGCGGGCGCGGTCAGGAAGGTGAGCAGTTCCACCTGGTCGCGCGGGGGCGCGGTGCCCGCACGCGGGCGCATCAGCCGCGGCTGACGCGAGGCACTGCCGGCATCCGCGAACTGGACGCGGGAGGTGACGTACACGGTGTCGCGGACGATCTGCGGCCAGGCCCCGGTCTTGAAACGAGTGAGGTAGTACGAGGAGATGTCCAGGTACGTGTGACCGTTGTGCAGTGAGGGGGCGAACTGACTTCCTTCCGAGTAGTCGTTCCAGGTGGTGAGCTGCACCCAGTCCGCACCGTCGGAGATCGCGTGGTTCCAGGTCGACCGCAGGGTGGCGGTGTTGCCCGCCTCGTCGTAGATGCCCTGGTTGGGCCGGGCGTCCTGCACGGATACGGCCTGCATCCACTTCTTTCCCAGGGAGTGGGCGAGTTGGATGTCGCCGGGAACGTTGTTCTGGCGGGTGTAGCTCCGGTTGCCCCAGGACGAGAAGGCGTGGCTGATCGGCGCGAATCTCTCGGCGTTGGCGCGGAAGTCCAGAAAGACCGGGACGAGCGCAGTGCCGATGCCGTGGTCGCGCAGCCGCGCGATGACCTGGTCCCACCAGGCGGGGTCCTGGGCCTCGGCCTTGAACGGGGAGACCACGAGGCGTCCGTCGGCCAGCCGGTACGCGGACGGGGACGCGGCGAGCCGGGCCAACTGGTCGGCGAGGGTGCGCGGGTCGGTGTGCAGGGAGGTCATGTCCGGCATCAGCACGATCCGGAAGCCCGGGTCGACGCGCTGTGCCGCCCGCAGCAGCATGTCGACGCGCTGACGGTTGGTGCCGGCCAGGGAGAGGATGTCGACGGTGAACCCGTCCAGTCCGGCGTCTCGGGCAGTCCTCACCTCCCTTTCCAGGTTGGCGAGTTGCCAGTCGCCGGACGTCGGCGGCACGGGCAGGGGCCGGTCACGCAGCAGTCCGCAGTAGGCCGCGTGCTTGCCCTGCTCGCCGTGCGGCGTGAGGTAGTTGCGGGCGTAGTAGTCGTGCTCGGCGGGCTGGTTGTCGAGGGAGAGCGGATACGGGGGAAAGTAGTGCGCGAAGACCGGATGCGGGCTGTTGCGCAGCACATCGGCGCTCGGCAGGTCGAAAGGAAGCGCCGCGGCGGTCGTCCGCCCGGCGCGGGGCGCGGTGTCCTCCTGGTCGCGGGCCAGCCCGGTCCCGGCGATCAGTCCGATCAGCAGCAGGCCGAACAGGGCACCGAGTGCTGTGCGCCGCCGGCGGCCTGTCGGCCTTCGGCGCCGGGGCGTTGGCCGAGCGGGGTGTTCCGTCATGGGTGTCCTCCGCAGACGCCGGTGGGCCGCCGGTGCGCACTCTATTGCACGCGCGGTTCCTTGTCCGGCGAACCGCCATCAGACGGGCATCTCCGGCGATCGCCGCCGCCCCGTCAGGGAGCCGTGGCGCCGAGCAGGTCGGCTTCGTGCGACTGCAGGTAGATGTCGAGGGCGTCATCGCGCATGGCCTGCCACAGTTGAGCGCCGGCGCCGGAATCCAGGAGGACCACGGACTGACCGGAGATCATGTCGGTTCCCTTGACGGGAGCGTTCATGAACACCATGTTCCCGGGGCGGACCTCCTTGTTGTCCCACAGCAGAGCGCGCAGGTCGCCGTCGCCGAGTCGGTCGTCGACGCTCACGGCGGCGGTCAGGTCGTCCAGCACCTCGGCGGCCTTGAGGGGGTTGGAGAAGGTCGACGGACGCAGGACCTTCGCCAGCAGCGTGCGCAGGAAGTACTGCTGACGGTGCGTGCGGTCGAAGTCTCCGCGGGCGAGGTGATGGCGCTCACGCACGTAGGCCAGGGCCTGCGTGCCGTCCATGTGCCGGCCGGTGCCGTCCACGACGAGATCCACTCCGCCGACGGAGTCGGTGAGTTTCTTGAAACCGTCCCAGTCGATGACGGCGAGATGGTCGACGCGCACCTTGGTCAGCCGCTGCACCGTGTCGATGAGCAGCGGCGGTCCACCCCAGGAGAAGGCGGCGTTGAGCTTGGCCTTGCCGTGTCCGGGGATGTCCACCCATGCGTCACGGGGCAGCGAGACCGCATACGCGCCGGAATGGTCGGCCGGGAGGTGGACCAGCATCATCGTGTCACTGCGCTGGGCCCCGTACGTCCACTCGGGGGCCTTGGCGTCGCGGCCCGTGGTCGGCAGCTCGGAGCGGCTGTCGACGCCGACGAGGAGGAAGGTCTGCCCGCCGGCGGAGGGTGCCGGCTGCGCCGCCGCGGGGACCTGCGTCGGGAAGACACCGGAGATGCGTCCGACCTTCCCGGTGTAGTGGTCGACGGCCCACCAGGCGACCCCGCCCACCATGAGCAGGCCCACGGCGAACAGCACGAGCGCCCCGAAGAGCACCCGACGCGCGCGGCTCCTGCGGCGCCGGGGCCGCGCCGGCGTGGCCCCGGAGGCATCAACCCCTTCTTGCGAGGCACCGGTTGACGGATCGCGGTCGTCGGCAACCGGGGCGGACGACACGGAACCGGCTCTGCCCGCCCCTTCCTCCCGGTCTGCCGCTTCGTACCGCCCCGCCGCTTCGGCCTCCGCCGTGTCCCTGTCTCCCACCACGCACCCCCGGCATCGACGCGGTGCGGCCCCTTCCGCACCGGGCGCTCACTGTAGCCAGGAGGTTCGACGTTCGTACCGCTTTCCGTCAGACCATCGCCCCGCGGGATCAACTACCTTGATCAGCAAGGGATTTCGTATGGCTCACGACTTCTCGGCGACGTTCACGCAAACGCTCCCGCTGTGCACAACTTTGCCGTACTGTTCACCATCGCGCCGCATGTTCGACGAATGAGAGTTCGCAACATCGGTCCATTCGTGCCGCAGTACGTGCCTGGGGGGGTACATGTGGGATGTTCAGGCCGCTGAATCCGACAGATCACGCAAGGCGCGCTCGGGGGCGCGCTCCTCACTGTGGATGGGACGCAAGTCCCGCTGGTATCTGCCCGCGTCGCTGATCACCGACCTCGTCGGCGCCGGGATGCCGGTGGCGCTGATGTTCTTCGCCGCACACCAGCCGTGGGCAGTGCCCAGCGGCATCGTCGCAGGGCTCGCCTGGGCGGGTGTCCAGCTGTTCCGCTCGCGCTACGCGGCCCGGGTTCTCGGCGAGAGCCGGGGCACACTGCCGGTGCTCCACGACTGGTTCATCCTGCTGGGCGTACTCGCGGTGGGGCACGCCGCGGCGGGGGTGGGGCTGCGCGCGCCGCTGTGCCTTGCGGCGCTGCTGCCCGCCCTGCTGCTGACTCTGGTGTGCCGCAAGGCCGTGCACCGGCACCTCGCGGCGGTGCGCCGCAGGGCGCAGGCGGTGATCAAGGTCCTGGTGGTGGGCGAGCCCACCGCGGTGGACGGTGTCACCGCGCACCTCGCCGCGCGCACCGACCACCCGTACGTGGCGGTGGGCGCCGTCCCCGTGGGATCGGGTCCGTTCGCCTCGGGGATCCGGACCGGGGAACGGCTTGCCGCCACCGCGCCGGAGTCCTCCGCGGAGGATGCCGATCTGGTCATCAGCGCGGTGCACCGGCTCGGCGCCGATCTGGTGCTGGTCGTCCCGGGCGCCGCGCTCTTCGGGGAGCGGCTGCGCCGCCTCTCCTGGGGGCTGCACGACGCCGGCATCGAACTGTTCGTCGCGCCCGGGCTGGTGGAGGTGTCCGTCAAGCGACTGGAGACCGAATCCGCCGGCGGGATGTCGCTGCTGCGCGTGGCCCCGCCGGTGCGGGAGGGCACACAGCCCCTGCTCAAGGGGATCCTGGACCGCAGCACCGCCCTGCTGGGCCTGCTCGTGCTGGCACCGGTGCTGCTGGTGGTCGCGGCCGCGGTGAAACTGTCCTCGCCGGGGCCGGTGCTCTATCTCCACGAACGCATCGGTCTGGCCGGGCGCCCCTTCGTGATGTGGAAGTTCCGCACCATGCGGGTGGGTGCCGACCGCGGGAAGGCCGCACTGGCCCAGGAGAACGAGCACGACGGCCCGATGTTCAAGATGCGCCGCGACCCCCGGGTCACCCGGATCGGCCACTGGCTGCGCCGCACCTCGCTGGACGAACTGCCACAGCTGGTCAACGTCCTCAAGGGTGACATGTCCCTGGTAGGTCCGCGGCCGCCACTCGCCGAGGAGGTGGCCCACTACACGCCCGTCGAGTGGCGGCGGCTGACCGTAAGGCCGGGGATGACCGGGCTGTGGCAGATCAGCGGACGCTCCGACCTGTCCTGGGACGAGACCGTCCAGCTCGATCTCAGCTACGTCGACAACTGGTCGTTCACCAGTGACGTGGACCTCATGGCCCGCACGTTCCGCGCCGTCGTCGACGGCCGCGGGGCGTACTGAGAGCGCCGCCCGTGGCCGCACAGTGCATCGGCGCGCGCTGCGCGCCGCCGCGGTCCGTGCACGAGCCGGTGCCCCGGCAGGCAACGTTCGCCGTCAAGGAGCGGCGTCATGGGGGTGCCCCCTGCTCGAGCGAAGCCGAGAGCTTGGGGGAGCGTGCTCCGGGGGTCCTCCCTGCTCGGAGAGCTTGGGGGAGTGCCGGCCGGAAGTCCTCGTACTGGGCGTACGGGGGCTTTCGGGCGGTGCGGCGCGTGGGGGTCCCCCCTGCTCGAAGGGCTTGGG
>NZ_POTZ01001164.1 GCF_003236365.1 Streptomyces sp. NTH33 | reverse complement strand
CTTTTTTTATGTCTTGGGGGTGGGCTTGTCCACATTAGAGCAAAAATTAACAGAGATGATTACAGCGCCAGTTGAAGCCTTAGGCTACGAGCTGGTCGGCATCGAATTTATTCGCGGTCGCACATCCACACTGCGCATCTATATTGATAGTGAAGATGGCATCAATGTTGATGATTGTGCTGATGTGAGCCACCAGGTAAGCGCGGTGCTGGACGTTGAAGATCCTATCTCCGTGGCTTACAACCTTGAAGTCTCGTCACCGGGTCTCGACCGTCCTATGTTCACTGCCGATCATTATGCGCGTTTCCAGGTTGAAGAAGTCGCGCTGGTTCTTCGCATGGCGGTACAGAACCGTCGCAAGTGGCAGGGCATTATCAAAGCGGTGGACGGTGAAATGA
>NZ_POTZ01001163.1 GCF_003236365.1 Streptomyces sp. NTH33 | reverse complement strand
CTTCAAAACAAGCTGATAAAGCAGTAGATGAGGTTACAAGTGACGCAGAAAAGAAGTCAGGCGATACGAGTACCACTGATACCTCATTTAAAGCCAGTGACGTACAAAACATCAACAAGCTTAATGACTCACTGTTTTCATGGCAACCCTATTCAGAAAAAATTGGTGTGACGGACTTAGCCAATAATACGGGTATGTGCTTAGCTAAGTTTTTTTGGTATTTGAATACTTTAATTTATCAAATCAATGATGAGTTATTGAGTGCCTTATCAAATGACGGTAATTTATCAAAAGCCTTTACACAAGCCCAGAACGCTGTTTCAGGTAAAGTAAAATCTATTTTTGATCAAGGGAAGTTGTTGTTTGGTGGATTAGCTATTATTGTCTTAGCAATTACGG
>NZ_POTZ01001162.1 GCF_003236365.1 Streptomyces sp. NTH33 | reverse complement strand
GCCCCATAATATTCATCGCATTTCGTGATCCAAAATGCTCTAAACGAGCTACAATTTGAGCTGGACAATCAGGGTTAATGCAACGAAGGGCTACTTCACCATTTAAGTGAACTAATTCCTTACCACATGATGGACATTGGGTTGGAATATTTAACTCACTAGTTCCTGCTGGACGCTTTTCTAACACTACTCGTGTAATTTCTGGAATGATATCACCAGCTTTATGCAACAGTACCGTGTCGCCAATATGAACATCTTTAGCTGTTAATTGGTCTACATTATTCAAAGTGGCCCGGCTAACTGTTGTTCCTGCCAATTGCACAGGGTCCATCACCGCTGTGGGGGTCACCACGCCTGTTCGTCCTACCGTCCATTCGATATCTCGAACTACTGTAGCTGC
>NZ_POTZ01001161.1 GCF_003236365.1 Streptomyces sp. NTH33 | reverse complement strand
CTACAGCGTTAAAGGTGGACGACGAGAAGAACAAGTAGAAAGTTATCGTAATCCCAAAATCGGTATTCGAGAGTTGCGAGAAATGACTGATACTGTTAATGAGTATCAGAGGTTTGATAGGTTTGAGAGCTATATCTTGAAAAACTCTTTAAAAGAAATCAATGCTCATACAACTTTTAACGTGACGCACGAGAAAGTTAAAAAAGGACGCAGCATTGATAGTATTGTCTTTCATATTACTAAAAAAACAGTGGCAGATGATACTAGTTACAAGTTAGATGATCCAGCTTATATTGACGATAAGATAAGGCAAGAAGAAAGTGAAAAAGATCTCGTGTATGAAGCTATGAAAAGTCCATATACAAAATTGCTGATGGAACATTTCTTATTGTCATATATTG
>NZ_POTZ01001160.1 GCF_003236365.1 Streptomyces sp. NTH33 | reverse complement strand
CTACAGAAGCTTCCTGAGCCGGAACAGGTCCAGCAGGCTCGCCTCCAGCCTCACCCGCCCCGCCCCCCACGCCGTGGCGAAGTTCAGCTCCCCGCCGACCAGTGCGACCAGGTCGTCACCGGTCATGGCGAGCCTTATCTGGGCCTTCTCGGGCGGCGGGCCCTGGACGGTGTCCCGCACCCGGATCCGGCCGCCCGTGAGGCGCCCCACGAAGGTGACGTCGAGGTCCTTGATGTGGCAGCTCACCGAGCGGTCCAGGGCCGCCGCCTCGCGGACGTCCCCCTCGGCGCCCGCCATGTTGTCCGAGAGCTTCTCGAGTGCGCTGCGGCACTCCTCGATCGTGGCCATCGCGACCGACGGTACCCCAGGGCTTCGCGGTAGCGTCTGGGCATGAGCGACTC
>NZ_POTZ01001159.1 GCF_003236365.1 Streptomyces sp. NTH33 | reverse complement strand
AGCCGGGGACGAGCAGCCACCTCGAGCTGTTGTTTCCGCCGGTTTTCCGCACGGTGTCCACGAAGATCTGGTTGTAGCTGTTGATGTTCGAGTAGCACGGCTGGGTCGGGTTGCCGTACTGCCCGTCAAACTCCTCGTTCATGGACTCCAGGATCAGGCGCTGGTCGTAGTTCTTGAACCGGTTCGCGATTTGCTGCCAAGCTTTCTGGTACTTGTCCTTGATCGTCGTTTGGGAGGGTGAATCGCAGATCAGCCAGGAGCCGTTGATGGTCTTGTATCCGTCACCGTGCATGTTGATCATCACATGCAGGCCCCTGTTGTAAGCGTAGTTGACGACTTCTTGGATTCGGTTCAGCCAGGAGGGATTTATCGTGTAATTCGGGCCGGGTCCTATGCTGCCC
>NZ_POTZ01001158.1 GCF_003236365.1 Streptomyces sp. NTH33 | reverse complement strand
GACAGGCCCAGGGGCACGGCCGCCGAGGGAGCGGCCACCGGGGCGGCGGCCGCCGCCCCGGCCCCGGCCGTGGCGGAGGTGCCGGCGGACCCGCCGCTGTCGGCGTCCGCATGGGGCCCGGCCTCCGAGCGGTCCGGGCCGCCGCCCCCGTAATCAGGCGCCAGCCGGACGAGGCTCAGCACACCGGCGGCCACCGCGAGCCCTCCGGCGGCCAGCAGCACCTTGCGGGGGCGGGGCCTGCGGTGGCGCCCGCGCGCCCGGAGGTCCCACGGGTGAACCCGCGCACCGACGTCGACCGCGTCGTCCTGTCGCACGGTGGTCGTGTCCGTCGTCATCGCAGTCCTCCCCGATGCGCTCGCGCCCCCCAGTGCGCCGTGAGGGACGCACGTTATGCGCTCTCGTGG
>NZ_POTZ01001157.1 GCF_003236365.1 Streptomyces sp. NTH33 | reverse complement strand
CGACTCAGGTCTCCTGGCTCCAAGTCCACCCGGGGGCGTGCTCGGGTGGCTACGGCGTGAACCGAGCGCTGCGTCGCCTCGAGGTCGTTGACGTACGCTTGGCGCTCTGCGGCGCCCCATTCGTGGGTCTTCGAAGTTAGTGGGGGTGCGGCCACGCGGGATGCTCCTCTGCGTGGCCGCCGGGCTGGCGCGGGCCCAGCAGGGGCAGGGGCTGACCGTCGTCTGACTGGCCACGGAGGAGCACCGGACGACCGCCGACCCCCACTAACTTCGAAGACCCCCATTCGTGGGCACCGCGCTGGAAGGGGCGTTCACCCGCCGCATCCCGCAGAGCGCCCAGGCGCAGATGAAGTACCTGGTCAAGCAGCTCAAGGGCACCAAGGCGGCCGCGGAGGCCCCCGGGGT
>NZ_POTZ01001156.1 GCF_003236365.1 Streptomyces sp. NTH33 | reverse complement strand
GTCTCGCACTGTTCGATGATATGCTGACCTTGAAGCATAGCCGCAACTATCCTCAAAGGTGTCGGGTCCCCCGGCTTGAGTTTAATCTTTTGGGTCATTGGATTGTTCACATCAGCTGCATCGCTGAGTGTGTATCTTGAATTTGCCTCGTACTTTCCGAGCAGATCCGGCTCCGAGGTTGTCTATCTTGAACAAGCCTTTCCTCGCCCTCGATATTTCTTCCCGATCGCTTTTGCCGTCCAGACTGTCATTCTATCATTCAGCAGTAGCAACGCAATTGGTATGTAACACTACTCAACTATTAGGTGAAACTAAATAACCTTACCTTCTAGTTCTCGCGGCGTACTTATTCAAGGTCAATGGTCACACCCCTACTGACTGGGAACAAAAGGGTGTCGCTATAGC
>NZ_POTZ01000115.1 GCF_003236365.1 Streptomyces sp. NTH33 | reverse complement strand
AACCCGTTCGGGCACCCGCTCCACCAGCGCGACCGCCTGCTCCACCGCGGGCCCGGTGCCGGTGCCCCCGCCGATCGGCACGCACGCCCCGGCCAGCTCCCGGCCCAGCAGGTCGGACACGGTCACCGCGACGCTCTCGGTGCGCACGTCGAGGGCGGCGAGGTGGGCGCGGTCGGCGACGATGCCGTACAGCCGCGCGTTCGGGCCGCGCCGCTGCTCCCTGGACTCCCCCACCACGGTGATCAGACCGGACACCGTCAGGCGTTCGACCAGATCGGCGACCGTCGGCCGGGACAGGCCGGTGAGCTGCTTCAACTGCCCTGCCGTCAGCGGCCCTTCCTGCTGCAGCAGCCGCAGGGCGAGCCGGTCGTTGATGGCCCGGGCGGTGCTCGGGGATGCGGGCATGCCGGGAATCCTCCCAGATCGGCGGGGCCCGCCGGGCGGCCGTATTTCCGCTTTCTATCAGGCAGGCTCCCTGATAGTTTACGTCGGCACGTTTCACGCCGGGGACACGGCGGCACACCGCCCGGGAGGGGCCGGACAATGAGTGAAGTGGTCCACCAGCAGCGCGAGGTCCGGCGCGCCCGGTACGCCGTCGCGGCCGTCTTCGCCG
This sequence comes from Streptomyces sp. NTH33, assembly GCF_003236365.1. Classification (GTDB taxonomy): domain Bacteria; phylum Actinomycetota; class Actinomycetes; order Streptomycetales; family Streptomycetaceae; genus Streptomyces. The sequence continues at coordinate 15,924 of NZ_POTZ01000115.1, read as the reverse complement.
TGCACGGCGCCGTCACCGGCTCGTTCGCGACCCGCGTGCCGTGGATCCAGGACCACGCCTCGGTCAGTCCCGGGCAGCTCGGCCTCGCGCTGGCGTTCCCCGCGCTCGGCGCCTCCCTCGCGATGCCGCTCGCGGGCGGCATCAGCCACCGCTTCGGCGCCCGCAACGCGCTGCGCGGACTGATCGCCCTGTGGACGCTCTCCCTGGTCCTGCCCTCCCTGGCCCCGAACCTCCTCACCCTGTGTCTCGGCCTGTTCGTCTACGGCGCCACGGCGGGCATGGCGGACGTCGCCATGAACGCCCTCGGCGTGGAGGTCGAGAACCGGCTCGACCGCTCGATCATGTCCGGCCTGCACGGCATGTGGAGCGCGGGCGCCCTGGTCGGCTCGGCGGCCGGCACGGTCGCCGCGCACTTCGGCTCGGACGCCCGGCTGCACCACGCCCTGGCCGCGGCCGTGCTGACCGTGCTGGGCGTGGCCGCCTGCAGCTGGGTCCTCGACCTGCAGCCCGCCGAGGGCGAGGAGCCGCCGCCGCGGTTCGCGCTGCCGCCGAAGTCGGCACTGCTGATCGGCGCGGTCGGGTTCTGCGCGGTGTTCGCGGAGGGCGCGAGCCTGGACTGGTCGGCGGTGTACCTGCGGCACCAGCTGGAGACCTCGGCCGGTCTCGCCGCGGCCTGCACCACGGGCTTCACGCTCACCATGGCCGTCGCCCGGATCGCGGGCGACCGGGTGGTGGACCGGTTCGGCGCGGTGCGCACGGTGCGCGCGAGCGGCGTCCTGGCGGTCCTCGGCGGCCTGCTCATCGTCCTGGCGAACCATCCGGCGGTGGCGATGGCCGGATTCGCGCTGATGGGCCTCGGCATCGCGGTCGTCGTGCCGCTGTGCTTCGCCGCGGCCGGCCGCAGCGGGCCGAACCCCAGCCAGGCCATCGCCGGTGTCGCGACCATCACCTACACCTCGGGGCTGATCGCGCCGAGCGCGATCGGCGGGCTGGCCCAGGCGACCAGCCTCGTGGTCTCCTTCGCCCTGGTCACGCTGCTGGCCTGCGGCCTCGCCGGCTTCGCCGGGGTACTCAGGGCGGGCGACCGCAACCGGCCGGCGGTCGGCCCGGCGAGCGCGGCGGTCCCCGATCCGCGGCCCTGACCTTCCGGCTCCGGGTCCGCGCGATCACGACCGGGACCGGGTGACGAGGCACCCCCGGGCACCCCCGACAATGGTTCGGACAGTCTTCACACGGCAAGAAAGCGAAACCCACCATGGACCTCGGCGTCCGATGGAAGCTGCACGGTGACGGACGGACACCCGCACCCGGTGCGGTCGTCCGGCCCGACGAACGGCTCTCCTGGCCCCGCACGGTAGGACTCGGCGCCCAGCACGTCGTGGCCATGTTCGGCGCGTCCTTCGTCGCCCCCGTGCTGATGGGCCTCGACCCCAACCTCGCGATCATGATGTCGGGCGTCGCGACCGTGATCTTCCTGCTGGCCACCCGCGGCCGGGTCCCCAGCTATCTGGGCTGCTCGCTGTCGTTCGTGGGCGTCGCCGCGGTCATCCGGGCGCACGGCGGCACGAGTGCGACCGTGACCGGCGCGGTCTTCGTCGTCGGCGTCGCGCTGTTCCTGGTCGGCCTCGCCGTGCAGCGCTTCGGGGCACGGATCATCCATGCCACGATGCCGCCGATCGTCACCGGCGCGGTCGTCATGCTGATCGGCTTCAACCTGGCCCCGGTGACCGCCTCCACCTACTGGCCGCAGGACCAGTGGACGGCCCTGCTGGTGATGCTGTTCACCGGGCTGGCCGTCGTCTGCCTGCGCGGCTTCTGGTCCCGCATCGCGATCTTCCTCGGGCTGGTCTTCGGCTACGGCGTCTCCTGGGCCTTCGACCAGGTCTTCGGCAAGATCCACTCCGTGGACGCGAGCGGCAGGCTCACCGGCCACTGGCGCCTGGACCTCTCCGGCGTCGGCAAGGCCGACTGGATCGGGCTGCCGTCCTTCCACGGCCCGTCGTTCGAGTGGTCGGCGATCCTGGTCGCGCTGCCGGTCGTCATCGCGCTGGTCGCGGAGAACGCCGGGCACGTGAAGGCGGTCGGCGAGATGACCGGCGACCCGCTGGACGACAAGCTCGGCACCGCGATCTCGGCGGACGGCGCCGCCTCCATGCTGTCGACGGCCGTGGGCGGCCCGCCCAACACCACGTACTCCGAGAACATCGGCGTCATGGCCGCGACCCGCGTCTACTCCACCGCCGCGTACTGGGCCGCCGCCGGCTTCGCGCTGCTGTTCGGCCTCTGCCCCAAGTTCGGCGCGATCGTGGCCGCGATCCCGGGCGGTGTGCTCGGCGGCATCACCGTCATCCTGTACGGCATGATCGGGCTGCTCGGCGCGCAGATCTGGATCAACGCCAAGGTCGATCTGCGCAACCCGCTGAACCTGGTGCCGGCCGCGGCGGGCATCATCATCGGCGTCGGCAACGTCACCATGAAGTTCACCGACTCCTTCTCCCTCAGCGGCATCGCGCTCGGCACCCTGGTGGTCATCACCGGCTACCACGCGCTGCGCGCGTTCGCCCCCGCCCATCTCAAGGGGCAGGAGCCGCTGCTGGACGAGGGCACGTCGTCGTACAGCGAGGAGAGCGAGGAGACCGAGGACACTCAGCGCGCCAAGTCGTAGGCGTACGACGGCGTGAACGTCCCCGGCTCGCCCCTGCAGCCGTCCGGCTCCCCCGGCGCCTTCGCCCACAGGTAGGCGGCGATCCGCGCCTCGCCCGTGGCCAGGGCCGAGCGCCCGGCGCTCGGCCCTTCGGGCGGCCGAACGCCGGGCACGCGAACCTGACACGGTAGCCACTCCCCCTCTGCTCGTTCCGTGCGACGGGCGCGTTCCCCCGTTCCGGGGAAACGCCAGGTCCGTCGGCACCCGGGTCAGCCCAATCCTGGGACCCTGCCCCCATGGGGCAATCGGCACAACTCACCCATGGTCCGGTCACCGTGGACACCGTCGTCGCCCGGATGCGCGGCCTGGCCGCCGCGCTGCCCGAGCGCGACGGGATCGCGGTCTTCAACCGCGTCTGCCTCGACGTCACCGGGACGGCCGGCCGGCGGCCGGCGGGGCGGTCCGGCACCACGACCACCACGCTGGGCGTACGCTCCGCCGAGCGGTACCTCGCCGCCGTGGACGCGGCGGCCGGGGGGCGGCGGGCGCCGGCCTGCTGGCGGCCGCTGCTGGAGTCGCGCCGCCATCCCGGCGTACGGCCCTCGCAGTTCGCGCTGGCGGGCCTCAACGCGCACGTCGGGCACGACCTGGCGCTCGCCGTGGTGGACACCTGCCGTACGCTGCGGTGCGAACCGGCCGACGTGGAAGACGAGTTCGACCGCGTGGGCGACCTCCTCCTGACGCTGGAGGAACGGGTCCGCGAGGAGCTGGTGCCGGAACCCGACCGGCTGCGGATCACCGACCCGCTCACCCATCTGCTCGGCGCGTGGAGCCTGGAGCGGGCGCGGGAGGCCGCCTGGTCGGCGGCGCGGTCGCTGTGGGCGCTGCGCCGACTGCCCGACATGGCCGAGGAGTTCGCCCAGCGGCTGGACGCGGTGGTCGGCCTCGCCGGCCGCATGATGCTCACTCCGCTGCCCGACGGACCCGGACATCCTCCCGGCACGTCCCCGGAACTCCCTTGTGATCACTGTACGTTGCCCCGGGAACACTGACGATCACGAAGGAGCACACCGCCATGGCGACCCGTCTGGGACTCGGCCTTCCGCAGAATCGGCAGTACCACCTCGGCAGGGACGTGCCCGACGTGGCACGCACCGCGGAGCGCATCGGCTACGACAGCGTGTGGGTGTACGAGCGGGCCCTGTTCCCGGAGCCCGCCACCCAGGGGCTGTACGGCGTCGAGGGCCTGCCCTGGCCCGACTCCTACCGGCACGTGGCCGACCCGCTGGTCACGCTCACCCTGGCCGCGGCGGCCACCGAGCGGGTCCGGCTGGGCAGCAGCGTGCTGGTCGCGCCGCTGCACGTGCCGTTCCAGCTCGCCAAGGCCCTCGCCTCGCTGGACGCGGCCAGCGGCGGCCGGGTGGTCGCCGGCTTCGGCACGGGCTGGTCCCTGGACGAGTACGCGGCCTCCGGGTTCCGGCCGATCAAGGAGCGCGGCCAGGTGCTGGACGAGATCATCGATGTCTGCCGGGCCGTGTGGGGCCCGGACCCGGTGCGCTACGACGGCCGGATCACGAAGATCGGGTCGGCCGTGGTCGGCCCCAAGCCCGCCCGGCCGATCCCGATCCTGCTGGCCGCGAGCACCCGCAGGGCGCGGGAGCGGCTCGTCGAGCACGCCGACGGCTGGCTGCCGGTGGGCACGGGCGTGGAGCGCATCGCGAGCCAGTGGCACGCGCTGCGGGACCTGGCCGCCGAGCGGGGCCGGCGGCAGCCGATCCGGACGGTGCTGCGCGTGAACGCGGTGTACTCGGCCCAGGCATACGACGGCACCGGCCGCCGCCCCTTCCAGGGCAACGCCGACCAGATCGTCGAGGACCTGCACGCGCACGCGTCGATCGGCCTGGAGGAGATCCTGGTCGACCTGCAGAACACCGCGCGGGACGCCGAGGAGCTCAAGGACGTCGCCGCGGAGGTGTACGAGAAGGCACGGGCGGCCGGGGTCTGACCGCCCGCGGGGGGCTTCAGTCCTCGGGGAGTTCGACGGGCGCGATCTCGTCGTAGACGTCGCCCGGGCCGGGGTTGGCCGGGTCGGTGCTGCCGCCGAGGTGGTGCATGACGCCCCAGACCGCGTTCAGCGCGGTCTGGACGGCGCCCTCGGCCCAGCCGGCCGTCCAGGAGATGTCGTCGCCGGCCAGGAAGACGCCCCGCTTGTCCTCGGGCAGCCGGTCCTGCATGAAGTGGGTGAACAGGCGCCGCTGGTAGCGGTAGTGGCCGGGCAGGTTGGCCTTGAACGCGCCCATGAACCAGGGCTCGTTCTCCCAGGAGACGGTCACCGGATTGCCGATGACGTGCTTCCTGATGTCGACCTTCGGATAGATCTCCGACAGCGACTTCAGCATCACCTCCATCCGCTCGTCGGCGGACAGCGGCAGCCACTTGAGGCTGTCGTCGCACCAGGTGTACGACAGGCAGATCACGGCGGGCTTGTCCGGGCCGTCGTCGAGGAGGTAGGTGCCGCGGGTCATGCGGTCGGTGAGCGTCATCGACATGACGTCCCGCCCGGTCGGGTTTCCCCTGTCGTCGACGGCCTTGTCCAGCCAGAACGGCCGGTCCACGGGGACGAAGAGCTTGCTGGACTCCATGTAGTGGGTGCGTTCGATCGCCGTCCAGTGGTCGATCGGGAAGAGCTCGTCGTCGCACCGGACCTTGGACAGCAGCAGCCAGGACTGGGCGGTGAAGATCGCCGCCCGGTAGGTGCGGATGTCGCCGCCGGCGTCCGTCACGGTGATCCGGTTGCCCGCGGTGCGGTGCAGCCGGGTGACGGCCGGACGCGGTTCGCCGCCGACGTGCAGGGACTTCAGCGAGGTGCCGTACGGCCAGTGCACGACCTTCTCCGGCTCGCGCTCCCAGAGCCTGAGCGGCAGCTGCTGGGAGCCGCCGACGATGCCGCGGTGGTGGTCGTCGGCCTCGGTGTAGACGACGCGCAGGATCTCCAGGATGGAGTTGGGGAAGTCGGTGTCCCAGCCGCCGGTGCCGAAGCCGACCTGGCCGAAGATCTCCCGGTGCCGGAAGGACTTGAAGGCCTCGGAGTCGCACAGGAACCCGTAGAAGGTCTGGTTGTCGAGCTTCTCGACCAGCCGGGACCAGATCTCGCGGATGCGCGGCACGTCCCGCTCGCGCAGGGCGCGGTTCATGTCGGAGAAGTCGGCGCCCTCCTCCAGGCACCTGTTCCAGGCGTCGGCCACGTCCCGGTAGACCTGCGGCAGGTCGTCGATGGTCTCGGCGTAGTGCGTCTCGCCCTTGAGGTCGACGACGGTCGACGGGGTCACCTCGGCCAGCGGGTTGGGGAAGGGCCGCGTCTCCAGGCCCACCAGGTCGATGTAGTGCTGCAGGGCGGTGGAGGACGGCGGGAAGCGCATGGCGCCCATCTCGGCGGTCAGCGACTCGTCGCAGCCCTCGAAGCCGACGGTGCGCAGCCGGCCGCCGATCCGGTCGGCCTCGTAGACGACCGGCTTGAGGCCCATCTTCATCAGTTCGTAGGCGGCGACGATGCCGGACAGACCGCCGCCGATGATCGCGACCTCGGTGCCGTGCTCGGTGGCGGGGATCTGGCCGAGGCCCGCCGGGTGGGCGAGGAAGTCGTCGTACGCGTACGGGAAGTCCGGGCCGAACATGGTGATCGGCGACTGCTGCTCGTCTGCGTGCTCGACGGCGTTGGGCACCGTGGACGTCATGGGGTACGGACTCCTTGCGCGGAACGTGAGGCGGGGGAAGGTCAGGAGTGCCGGACGAGGGACCCGTACAGGCCGGGGCGACGGCCCTCCAGGTACGGGTTGGTCTCGCGGGAGGCGGTGAGAAGGGCGGGGTCGGCGTCGGCGGCGACCAGTTCCTCGGACCGGCCGGCGCGGGTGCGGGCGACTCCGTCGGGGCCGGCGAGGGTGGAGAGTCCGACGAACTCGAACCCGCCCTCGGGGCCGACCCGGTTGACGTAGGCGATGTACATCTGGTTCTCGAAGGCGCGCACCGGTACGAGGGACTCGGCGACGAACTGGAACGGGTGCATCAGCGCCGTCGGGACGACGAGGAGGTCGGTGCCGGCCAGCGCGTGGGCGCGCACGTTCTCCGGGAACTCCACGTCGTAGCAGACGATCAGACCGACGGTCAGGCCGCCCAGCTCCGCCTGGACGACCGGCTGCTCGCCCGGGGTGAACTGCTCGCGCTCGAAGTCGCCGAACAGGTGGGTCTTGCGGTAGTTGGCGAGGCGGGTGCCGTCGGCGGAGATCAGCTGGACGGAGTTGTGGACCGCCTCGCCGTCCCGCTCGGGGTAGCTGTAGGCGATGGCCAGGCCGTGCCGGGAGGCCGTCTTTGCGACGGTGTCCGCCCAGTCGCCGTCGGCGGGCTCGGCCAGGCGGCCGATGTCGTCGCCGATCGCGTACCCGGTCACGAACATCTCCGAGGTCGCCAGCAGCCCGGCGCCCGCGGCGGCGGCGCGGCCGGCGGCGGCGTCGAGGACCTTGAGGTTCTCGGCGACGGAGCCGGGTCGGCCGGAGCTCTGGAGCAGGGCGGTACGCATGGACGATCCTCACCGGTACGGGGGGTTTCGGGGGGTGACTAGACCGTACGGTCGGTGGACTCGGGCGGACAAGCCGGAGCCGTTGCGCGCCGGTGAGCTGATCGTTGCGTGTGCACGGGGGTGCGCGGCGATTCGTTGCACAGCCCCTGGCCGGGCCGGCCCGGTCCGCGAGACGATGCCTCGGTCGCCCGAAGCCGGCCAGGAGGACGGGAGCCTGCCATGAAGCCCGCTGAGATCGCCGCGTTGCCTCACGTGGACGAGCACGCGACCGTCGTCGCGGCCGGCGCCGGCGCCGTCTGGCGCGCGATCGGGGATGCTCTGGACCGGTCCTTCGCGGGCGCCGGTGCGGCCCGTTACGCCCGCCTGGTGGGCTGTGCCGACCGGGCGGCGTCCGGCCCGCGGCCCCTGGCCGAGGGTTCGGCGGTGCCGGGTTTCCGGGTGGTCGCGGCGGTCCCGGGGCGGGAGCTGGTGCTCGTCGGGCGGCACCGCTTCTCGTCGTACGCCCTGGTCTTCCGGCTCGAACCGGCCGGCCCGGGACGGTCGCGCCTGCGCGCACAGACACGGGCGGCCTTCCCCGGCGCGGCCGGCGGCCTCTACCGGCGGCTGGTGATCGGCACGGGCGGGCACGCGGCCGGGATGCGGCGTCTGCTGGCGGCGATCGGCCGCCGCTCGGCGACGGGGTGACGCGGTTCAGCCGGGCGCGCCGGAGGAGAACCGGCGCAGCAGCGGGGAGAGCACCAGGACGGACTTGGTCCGTTCCACGAACGGCTCGCCGGCGATCCGTTCCAGGACCCGCTCGAAGTGCCGCATGTCGGCGGCGAAGACCTGGGCGATCGCGTCCGCCTCCCCGGTGACGGTGGAGGCGGACACGACCTCCTGGTAGCGCTCCAGGCCGCGCTGGATGGTCTCCGGGGAGGTGTTGCCGCGGCAGTAGATCTCGACGAACCCCTCCGTCTCCCAGCCGAGTGCCGCCGGGTCGACCTGAACGGTGAAACCGGTGATGGCCCCGGTCGCGCGCAGCCTGTCCACCCGCCGCTTCACGGCCGGCGCGGACAGGCCGACCAGCTGCCCGATGTCCGCGTAGGAGCGGCGGGCGTCCTCGGCGAGGGCGTGCACGATGCGTTCGTCGAGATCGTTCAGCACAGTGGGTGGATCATTTCTCGGATGGCGGGGCGAGACGGGAACGGCGGGAGCCGTACCCGAAGGAGAACACGGGCACGACCACGGCCCCCGCTCCCGTCACCGTCACCGGGACGGCAGGGGCCGTGCGGGCGTGACCCGGCGGATCAGTTCCAGCTGGCGTGCAGCGGCTTGCCCTCGGCGTAGCCGGCCGCGCTCTGGATGCCGACGACGGCCTTGTCGGCGAACTCTTCCAGGGTGCCGGCGCCGGCGTAGGTGCACGCGGAGCGGACGCCCGCGATGATCGAGTCGATCAGGTCCTCGACACCCGGGCGGGCCGGGTCGAGGAACATGCGGGAGGTGGAGATGCCCTCCTCGAACAGCGCCTTGCGGGCGCGGTCGTACGCCGACTCCTCCGAGGTGCGGTTGCGCACCGCGCGCGCGGAGGCCATGCCGAAGGACTCCTTGTAGGGGCGGCCGTCGGCGTCGTGCTGGAGGTCGCCGGGCGACTCGTAGGTGCCGGCGAACCAGGAGCCGATCATCACGTTGGACGCGCCGGCCGCGAGCGCCATCGCCACGTCGCGCGGGTGGCGGACACCGCCGTCGGCCCACACGTGCTTGCCGTACTTCCTCGCCTCCGCCGCGCACTCCAGGACGGCGGAGAACTGCGGGCGGCCGACGCCGGTCGCCATGCGGGTGGTGCACATGGCGCCCGGTCCCACACCGACCTTGACGATGTCCGCGCCCGCCTCGACGAGGTCCCTGACACCCTCGGCGGAGACGATGTTGCCGGCCACGACCGGTACCTGCGGGCCGAGGTCGCGGACCAGCTTGACAGCGCTGATCATCGACTCCTGGTGGCCGTGCGCGGTGTCGATGACGAGGGTGTCGACGCCCGCGGCGAGCAGCTGCTCGGCCTTGCCCGCCACGTCGCCGTTGATGCCCACGGCGGCGGCGACGCGCAGCTTGCCGCCGCCGTCGGTGGCCGGGGTGTAGAGGGTGGCGCGCAGGGCTCCCTTGCGGGTGAGGATGCCGGCGAGCCTGCCGTCCTTGTCGACGGCCGGGGCGTAGCGGCGGTTGGCGGAGTCGAGGGTGTTGAAGGCCTCGCGCGGGTCGATGTCCGCGTCGAGCAGCAGCAGGTCCTTGCTCATCACCACTTCGAGCTGGGTGAAGCGGTCGACGCCGGTCAGGTCCCGGTCGGTGACCACGCCGACGGGCCGGTGCTGCTCGTCGACCACCACACCGGCGTTGTGCGCGCGCTTGGGCAGCAGGGCGAGGGCGTCGGCGACCGTCTGGTGCGGGGCCAGCACGATCGGGGTGTCCAGGACCAGGTGGCGGCTCTTGACCCAGGAGATCACGTCGGTGACGACGTCGATCGGGATGTCCTGCGGGATGACCACCAGGCCGCCGCGGCGGGCCACGGTCTCGGCCATGCGGCGGCCGGCGATCGCGGTCATGTTGGCGACGACGAGCGGGATGGTGGTGCCCGTGCCGTCCGGGGAGCTGAGGTCCACGCCCTGACGGGAGCCGACCGCGCTGCGGCGCGGCACCATGAAGACGTCGTCGTACGTCAGGTCGTAGGCGGGCTGGATGTCGTTGAGGAAACGCACGTGCTGCACATCCCAGTCGATCTCAAAGGCGGCCCCCGGACAGGTCAGCCGGGGGAAGAGCACGTACTTCATTGTCCCATGGCGCCCGAAAGGGCTTCCCCCGGTCGGATCCTCCAGGCGGCCGGCGCCGGTTTCGGAGGAAGCCACGGGGCGGGGTCAGGGCGCCACGGGCTCGATCAGCACCGAGAGCTCCGGTGCGCGCTCCTCGGCCCCGGCGAACACCTCACGGGCGGTCTGCCACTCCTCGGGCCGCGCGAGCGCGTAGGCCTGCCAGCCCCGTACGACGAGCAGCAGTCCCGTGTCCGCGGCGTCCCCGGGCCACACCGCGGGGTCGGCGAGGCTGTCGGCGAGCGCGTCCCAGTTGCGGCCGAACCAGTCGGGCAGGTCCAGTGCGGCCGCGCACCGGTCCATCAGGCCCGCCTTGTCGGTCACGCCGTCGAGGTCCAGCGTGACCGTGTGCCGGTCCGCGTGGCCGTCGGTCATCTCAGCACCGCCCTGAACGAGTTGTAGTGGTCGTCGGTGTAGTAGGTCTCGCCGCCCTGTCCGGTGACGATGCGCCGGGCCCCGCGGTCGCGCGCGCCCGGTGTCCGCACCGTGTACTCGTGGTAGTAGCCGCGCGGCTCCTTGGGCAGCCGTTTCTCGAAGTTGCCGAAGACGGTGCCGTCCTGCCGGTACGGGAAGGGGCCGCCCCGGTCGATGAGGTCCAGGGTGTGCCGGGCCTCGGCCGGCAGCCGGGACGCGCTGACGGTGGCCATGCCGTGGGCCCATGACGGGCCGGCCGGACCGGAGGCTGTCGTCCCGGAGGGCGAGCAGCCGGTCAGGAGGACGGCGAGGGCGACGAGGAGCCCCGCGAACACGCGGGGGACGAACCGCAGAAGCATGCCGTCGATGCTCCCACGGCCGTCCCGCGCGGGGCTCGTCAGGCGCCGTCCGGGTCCGCCCGGTCGAGGGCGGGCCTCGGGGTGGTCCCCGCCGTCATCAGGTAGTCCGCGGCCGAGGTGTCCGTCACCAGGCTGGTGACCAGGCCGGAGCGCAGCACCGCGTCGATCGCCGCCGCCTTGCGCTGCCCGCCCGCGATCGCGACGACCTCGGGGATACGGCGCAGCTGGTCGGCCTTGACCGTGATGCACCGCTCCCCCAGGTCCCGTCCGATCCGGCGGCCCTCGGCGTCGAAGAGGTGCGCGGCCATCTCGGCGGCGACGCCGAGCGAGGCGTAGTGGGCGCGCTCCTCGTCGCTGAGCATGTCGTGCACCGTGGAGATGCCCGGCTCCCAGGAGCCGATGGACACGCAGGCGACGGTGACCTTGTCGAAGTATTCGTACGCGCGGGCGATCCCGGTCTGGTTGCGCAGCGCGGCCGCGGTGGCCGCGTCCGGCAGGAGCATCGGCGCGTAGATGGGGTGGGCGTCGCCGCCCGAGACCTGGGCGGCGCGGCGCACGGCCTCCACCGAACCGCGCTCGGAGGTCCCGGCGTCGTACACGCCCGTCAGCTGCACCACCGTGCACGGCGGCAGCCGGTTCAGGCCCACCGCCATGTGGATGGTGGACCGGCCCCAGGCCAGACCGAGGACGTCCCCCTCGTTGACGAGCTCGCCGAGCAGGTCGGCAGCCACCTCGCCGAGGTTCTCCGGGTCGGGCGTCTCCTCCGCGTCGGCCGGGGACTCGACGACGACGGCGTGCCTGAGACCGTAGCGGGCGCGGAGCGCGTCGGAGCGCTCGGCGTCCAGCTCGGCCGGCACCCGGATCTCGATGCGTACGAGATCCCGTTCGAGAGCGGTCTCCAGGACCCGGGCCACCTTGAAGCGGCTGACGCCGAACTCCTCGGCGATCTGGATCTTGGATTTGCCCTCAAGGTAGAAGCGGCGGGCCATGGCCGCTGCCTGCACCAGCTCAGCGGGTCCCATCCGCACTGCCGACCGGCCCGCTGACATACCCGACACGGTGCTCTCCTCACTGCTGTTCACACTCTGGACTCGCCGTTCATCCTTGCAGATCCGGCTCGTTTGATCAGCCCTGATGGGAGCCGTTCACGCACCCGTTGCTCAGTGGCCGCACGCCCAGGACGCCTTCGCGGTGGCCGTCTCCGCCTGGGTGCGCAGTGCACGTACCGCCTCGGCCGGGTCCTTCGCCCCGTAGACCGCCGAGCCGGCCACGAAGACGTCGGCGCCGGCGTCCGCGCACTGTTCGATCGTCGAGGCCGACACCCCGCCGTCGACCTGGAGCCACAGCTGCAGGCCGTGCTTGTCGATCAGCTCCCTGGTACGGCGGATCTTGGGCAGCATGATGTCGAGGAACGCCTGCCCGCCGAAGCCCGGCTCCACCGTCATGATCAGGAGCATGTCCAGCTCGGGGAGCAGGTCCTCGTACGGCTCGATGGGGGTGGCGGGCTTGAGGGCCATCGAGGCCCGGGCGCCCTTGGCGCGGATCTCGCGGGCCAGCCGGACGGGGGCGGCGGCCGCCTCCACGTGGAAGGTCACGGAGGAGGCACCCGCTTCGACGTACTGCGGCGCCCACCGGTCGGCCTGCTCGATCATCAGATGGCAGTCCAGCGGGGTGTCCGTCGCCCTGGCCAGCGACTCCACGACCGGGACGCCGAGCGTGAGGTTGGGGACGAAGTGGTTGTCCATGACGTCCACATGGAGCCAGTCGGCCCCCTCGACCGCCCGCGCCTCCTCGGCGAGACGTGCGAAGTCGGCGGACAGGATGCTGGGGTTGATCTGCACGGCCATGCCCCAAGCGTGCCATGCCGGGGCACGGTTGTTCGCGCCGGTCCCCGGCCGAATGTCCGGGCGTCCTCTCAGCCGGTGCGGCGGATGAGGGCCAGGTACATCGCGTCGGTCCCGTGCAGGTGCGGCCACAGCTGTACGTCGGGGCCGTCGCCGAGGGCCGGGACGCCCGGGAGGAGGGGGCGGGCGTCGATCAGCTCGGTCCCGGGGAACTGCTTGAGCACGTCGGTGACGACCGCGCGGGTCTCGGCGAGGTGGGGCGAGCAGGTGGCGTAGCCGACGACACCGCCGACGCGCACCGACTCCAGGGCCGTGCGCAGCAGGCCGCGCTGGAGCGGGACGAATCCGTCCAGGTCCTCCGGGCGGCGGCGCCAGCGCGCCTCGGGGCGGCGGCGCAGGGCGCCGAGGCCGGTGCACGGGACGTCGACGAGGACGCGGTCGAAACTGCCGGGGCGCCACGGCGGGCGGGTCCCGTCGGCGGCGATCACCTGGTACGGGCCGGGGTTGCCGGCGAGCGCCTTGGCCACGAGGCCGGCCCGGTGGGGCTGCTTCTCGGAGGCGAGCAGGACGGCTCCGCGCTCGGCGGCGAGCGCGGCGAGCAGGGCCGCCTTGCCGCCGGGGCCGGCGCAGCCGTCGAGCCACTTCTCGTCGGGGCCGTCGAGGGGCGCGCCCGCGAGGGCGAGGGCGACGAGCTGGCTGCCCTCGTCCTGGACGCCGGCCCGGCCCTCCCGTACGGCGTCCACGGCGCCCGGTTCGCCGCCCTCGGTGAGCCGTACGGCGTACGGCGACCAGCGGCCCGGGACGGCGGCCTCCTCGTGCAGCAGCTCCTCGGTGGTGGCGCGGCCCGGCCGGGCCACCAGGGTCACCTCGGGACGCTCGTTGTCGGCCCGCAACAGGTCCTCGATGCCGGCGCGCCCGCCGCCGAGGGAGTCCCACAGGGCGGAGACGACCCAGCGGGGGTGGGAGTGGACGACGGCGAGGTGCGCCTCGGGGTCCTTCTCGTAGGGCGGGGCGATCTTCTCCAGCCAGCCGTCGAGGTCGTCGCGCGCGACCTTGCGCAGCACGGCGTTGACGAACTTGGCCCGCCCGTCGCCGAGCACGACCCGCGCGAGCTCGACGGTGGCGGAGACGGCGGCGTGGCTCGGGATGCGGGTGCCGAGCAGCTGGTGGGCACCGAGGCTCAGCACGTCCAGGACCGGCGGGTCGACCTCCCTCAGCGGCCGGTCGACGCAGGCCGCGAGGATCGCGTCGTACGTCCCCTGGCGGCGCAGCGTGCCGTACACCAGCTCGGTGGCCAGCGCGGCGTCCCGCCCGTCGAACTTTTCGGGTCCCTCCTTCTCGCGCGCTCTGCGCAGCAGGGGCGGCAGGACGAGGTTGGCGTAGGCGTCCCGCTCGTCCACGGCGCGCAGCGCCTCGAAGGCGAGGATGCGGACGGGGTCCTTCTGGGGCCGGCGGTAGGGCTTGGCGGGCTTGCGGGGCCGACGGGAGGTGTCGCTCACGAAAAAGGTGCTCCGGATGTCTGGGTGCGCTGTGCACCCAGCCTACGTCCCGGACCGGACCGGCCGGTCAGCCCCCGAGGGTCTCGTTCCCGGAGATGCGCACGCCACGCGCCCAGTCCGCGGCCTTCATCGGCTTCTTGCCCTGGGCCTGCACCCACAGCAGCTCCACGGCGTACGAGCCGGTGCCGACGTGGACGCTCTTCTTGCCGGCGGCGAGGACGCCCGGGGCCAGGTCGGTGCGGTCGGGCACCGGTGCGACCTGGATCAGCTTCAACCGCTCGCCGCGGAACGTGGTCCAGGCGCCGGGGGCCGGGGTGCAGGCGCGCACCACGCGGTCCACCCGCAGGGCGGGGGACGTCCAGTCGACCCTGGCGTCCTCGACGGTGATCTTGGGGGCGAGGGTGACGCCCTCGAGCGGCTGCGGTACGGCCTTCAGGGTGCCGTCCTCGATGCCGTCCATGGTGGCGGCGAGCAGCCCGGCACCGGCGAAGGCGAGCCGGGTGAGCAGGTCGCCGCTGGTGTCGGTGGGCCGGATCTCCTCCGTGACGGTGCCGTAGACGGGGCCGGAGTCCAGACCTTCCTCGATGAGGAAGGTGGACGCGCCGGTGATCTCGTCCCCCGCCATGAGGGAGTGCTGCACGGGAGCGGCGCCGCGCCAGGCGGGCAGCAGGGAGAAGTGCAGGTTGACCCAGCCGTGGGCGGGGATGTCCAGGGCCGCCCTGGGCAGCAGGGCTCCGTAGGCGACGACGGGGCAGCAGTCCGGGCCGATCTCCTTCAGCCGCTCCAGGAAGTCCGGCTCCCGCGGTTTGAGCGGCTTGAGCACCTCGATGCCGGCCTCCTCCGCCCGTTCGGCGACCGGACTGGCGACCATCCGGCGCCCGCGCCCGGCCGGCGCGTCAGGCCGGGTGACCACGGCGGCCACCTCGTGCCGCCCGGAGGCGAGCAGGGCGTCCAGAGCGGGAACGGCGACCTCTGGGGTACCGGCGAAGACGAGCTTCATGGGACGGCTTGGCCCTCTCAGGCGGAATGAACGGCGACCGGCGCACCAGTCTATGACCACCGTCACGGGGCCGCCGCCGCGCGGACCGGGGCCACGGCCGGCGGCCGGGGCATCGGCGGCCGGGGGCGCAGCGCGTGCGCATTCGCGGGGGCGTGCGTACGTGCCGCCACGCCCCCCGCAGCGTGACCAGCGGCGCTAAGGCGCGTTGGTCAAGAGAGAGTTGACCACAGCGGGCCGCCCGCGCGGCCCGGTTCCTTTCAACGCCGGTTCGAGAGGCTTGTTCATGGCCGACCACGCAACCCACGACGCCCAGGCCCGGGCCAGCCTGCACCTGCTGGTGCGGGACATCGAGCGGGTCCGCCGGCAGGTGGACGCGCTGCGCACGCTCACCGCCCAGTTGGGCAACGTCTACCGCCCGCGCCGCTCCGGCCCCTCCACGGGCTTCGTCGTCTACGGACGTGCCCCCGCCCCGACGGTCCGTCTCGCACAGGAGTTGCGGGACAGTGTCGAGACCCTGGTCACGGCCGCCGTGGACTTCGACCGCTCGCTGGGCTTCTCGTGGGACGCCGTGGGCTCCGCCCTCGGCGTCACCAAGCAGGCCGTCCACCGCCGTTACGGCGCCCGCCGCACCACCGCACAGGCAGCCGCCGAGACCGAGCGGGCCCCGGAACCGTCGGGCACCCGCACGGTCGACGTCGGCTCCGGCATCCCCGCGGTTCCCGCGGCCCGCTCCATGCCGGCCCAGCCCACCGCC
>NZ_POTZ01001155.1 GCF_003236365.1 Streptomyces sp. NTH33 | reverse complement strand
GAATACGCTTAAAACGACCACACGGGAAGAGCGACGAATTCGCTATATCACGCTGAACAGACCAGAACTACCTGAAACAAAAGAGGAAAATCAGATATCAGTGAGAGCAGAAAGAGCAGGTATAAACCTGTTAACGCTTCCACAGGACAATAACCACCCGACAGGGCGTCCTGTAAACGGGTTTCATCATAAAAAAACCAACCGTCCGGACTGGGACGGAATGTACTGAACAGTGGCCGCGCCGGATTCTGGCGCGGCCTTTTTTTTAACCTGGAGAAGGCGGTTCCCAGCGTTTATCCTGCTCCGGCGGAGGCAGTGATGCGTCATCGTTGCTGTTCGCCGCGATATAATCGCGGTAGTAGCGTTCACTTCCTTCACGGTGATGATCCACGTCCGGTCGCGTAA
>NZ_POTZ01001154.1 GCF_003236365.1 Streptomyces sp. NTH33 | reverse complement strand
GTCAGCGACCGTTTGCAGTCGGTTCCTGAAAATGAGCGGGTTCGCGCTTATATGGCGAATCCGGAGCTGACCACCTACGGTTCCGGTAAATACACCGGTCTGATGATGGCCCATGCGGGGGCGCTGAATGTAGCGGCATCCTCGGTGAAAGGCTTTAAGCAGGTGACAATGGAGCAGGTGATCGCCTGGGATCCACAGGTAATCTTTGTCCAGAATCGCTATCCAAAGGTCGTCAATGAGATCCTGCACAATCCCCAGTGGCAGGTCATTGACGCGGTGAAGCATCATCGGGTTTACCTGATGCCGGATTATGCCAAAGCCTGGGGATATCCGATGCCGGAGGCGGTGGGAATTGGCGAACTGTGGATGGCGAAAAAACTCTATCCGGAAAAATTCCACGATATTGACA
>NZ_POTZ01001153.1 GCF_003236365.1 Streptomyces sp. NTH33 | reverse complement strand
GCCGGGGGACGGGGCCACCGGGCTGGTGTGGTGCTCGGCCGACTCGTCGTTGCCGGAACGCGGCTGCCCGCTCCCGCCGCTCACGTCCACGGTGTCCCCTCGTTCGAAGCGCGTCTTCCACGCCTGTCGGCCGGAAGGTCTCGGGTCGATGGTATGCGGCCGTGGCGGACGGTTCCGCCCGGCACCCTGTGTTTTCCCCGCCTCGCGCACATCATGACCGCGACTGGGGCACTGTCGGTGGTGGGCCGTAGGGTCTGTGGCATGGAGACGAGCACGGAGGGCGAGTCGGTCGCCCGCGACGGCGGCCCGGCGCCGGAGGCGCCGGCACAGGAGGCGGCATCCGCGGAGGCGGTGGTGGGCGCGGACCCGAAGACGGCTCCCCGCCCCGCCATGGCGCCCTCCTCCTTGTCC
>NZ_POTZ01001152.1 GCF_003236365.1 Streptomyces sp. NTH33 | reverse complement strand
CACCGGGCTCCGCACCGCCTTCTACGAACAACGCCCCCGCTTCCACTGGCACCCCGGCCTGCTCCTCGACGGCGCCCGCGTCCAAGTGCCGTTCCTCGCCGATCTCGTCACCCTCGCCGACCCCGCCAGCGACTGGTCCTTCCTCAACTACCTCAGAGCCCGCGACAGACTCTTCCCCTTCTACTTCGCCGAGCGCTTCCACATCCAGCGCGCCGAATACGACGCCTACTGCCGCTGGGTCTCCGAGAACCTGCCCGCACTGCACTACGGCCACCAGGTCGACGCCATCCGCTGGAACCCCGAACTCCACGTCTTCGAAGTCGACTTCACCCAGCTCGACGCCGACGGCGAAGCCCAGGCCCTCGGCCGCGCCCACACCCGCAACGTCGTCCTCGGCATCGGCACCGAACCC
>NZ_POTZ01001151.1 GCF_003236365.1 Streptomyces sp. NTH33 | reverse complement strand
CATTTCCAGCAGACACTTTTCCAAGGGTTAAAACCCCACCTTCGATGGGGTTGACATTACGAGCAACAATGGTTTGAAGCTGAGTAATTAAATAAGCTTGAGCAACAACCATATCATTTGCGTCTTGTGGATAGGCTGCATGTCCTCCTTTGCCGGTTAATTTAAGATTAACTTCTGTAGTTCCAGCAAACAGGGTTCCCATGCGGCAACCAATTACACCAGCTGGCAACGTTGGCGTACTATGGAGCCCGTAAAATTCGTTTGGTCTAAACTGATTGGTAAAAATATTTGCATTAAAAGCTCGAACCGATCCACTATGGCTCTCTTCTGCTGGCTGGAAAAAGAAGATTAGATTATCTTGCGGTTGATGGTTAGCAAAATATTCTAAGATGCCCAAGGCAACCGTCATGTGA
>NZ_POTZ01001150.1 GCF_003236365.1 Streptomyces sp. NTH33 | reverse complement strand
CCCACGGCCACGACCACGACCACGCGGCCCACGAGGCCGCCGGGGAGGCGGCCCACGACCACCACGCGCATCCGCATCCGGCCACCACCACCGCCTCATGACCGCTCCCGTCACCGGCCCGGTGCGCCGCCGGCTCACCGTGCGCGGCACGGTGCAGGGTGTGGGCTTCCGGCCCTACGTCCACCGCCTGGCCGCCGACCTGGCACTGGCCGGGTTCGTGAGCAACACCGCGAGCGGCGTGCTGATCGAGGTCGAGGGTCCGCCGGACGGCGTCGACCGGTTCTGCGACCGGCTGGCCCGGCAGCCGCCCCCGCTCGCCGCCGTCACCGGCATCGGCCTCGAGGACGTCCCCGCCACCGGTGCCACCGACCCGTTCACCATCCGCCCCACCGACCACGCCCCCGGCCGCACGC
>NZ_POTZ01001149.1 GCF_003236365.1 Streptomyces sp. NTH33 | reverse complement strand
GTCGTTCTGTCTGGAGGTGTGGCTGCCGTGGCAGACGTGATTCGGGTGCTGATAGTGGACGACGACCCGCTGGTGCGGGTAGGACTGTCGTTGGTGCTCAGCGCCAGCGATGACATCGAGGTGGTCGGGGAAGCGAGTGATGGCGCCCAGGCGATCGAGGCGACCGGCCGCCTGAAACCCGATCTGGTTCTCATGGACATCCGGATGTCGGGGATGGACGGCCTGTCAGCAGCCGAGGCGTTGCAGGCATCCGAGAGCCCTACCGCCGTCGTCGTGATCACCACCTTCGACACCGATGAGCACATTCTGCGGGCACTTCGGGCGGGCGCCGTCGGATTCCTCCTGAAGGACACTCCGCCGTTGGAGATCATCGAGTCGGTCCGTCGAGTCGCCGCGGGGGAGTCGATGCTCTCC
>NZ_POTZ01001148.1 GCF_003236365.1 Streptomyces sp. NTH33 | reverse complement strand
CCCAAGGGGGATTCAACCAAGCAGCTGCGCGCGCGTCAGCGCTTGGAGACAAAAACGTGCGCCGCGACATCACGCGGAAGCTCCGCGGGATTGTCTCTTGCGTCACCGTCACCTGTCACCCGCACACCGTCGTCGCTCGCCGCGAGCGTCACCTCGCGTCCGGGTTGTATCCCAACTTGCTTGAGTTTAAGCATCACAGCGGGATCGCTTTGCACTTGTTCGCTAATTCGCCGCACGACCACGGCGGTGTCACGCGGGCCCGCCAGGTCGGACATGGTCTCGAGGGCGTCGTCGGCGCCGCTCTCGGCCGGCTCCTGTGCCCCCAGCTCGCCCAGGCCCGGGATGGGATTGCCGTGGGGGCAGGAGGTGGGGTTGTCGAGCAGCGTCACCAGTCGCGCCTCGACGGAGTCGGAC
>NZ_POTZ01001147.1 GCF_003236365.1 Streptomyces sp. NTH33 | reverse complement strand
CCTGACGGCTCCGCCGCCCCCGCTACCAGCGCGGGGGCGGCGGAGCCGTCAGGTGTTCCGTCAGCCGGGACAGACGGTCCCGGAAGCGGCCGCGTCCCCTCGGGGCCGGCACCGCGTTCTCCCCGGCCGCCGCGCTCACCAGGTGCTGGACGGTGTCCAGGTCCAGCTCGGAGCCCTCCGGCACCGCCAGCGTCTCGTGCGCCATCGACCCCAGCTCGCCCCCGCCGGAGCCGAGGGCCAGCACCGTCGCCCCGGCCCGCCGGGCCTCGTGCACCCGCTCCAGGAGCGGCGCGGGCTCCTCGGGGGCCACGACGAGCAGCGTCTCACCCCGCCGGGCCGCCTCCAGCCGGCCGAGCCCGACGGCGAGGTGCGCCGGGTCCGAGGGGCGGGCGGTGTGCCGTACGAGCGTCGGGGAC
>NZ_POTZ01001146.1 GCF_003236365.1 Streptomyces sp. NTH33 | reverse complement strand
GGTTAGCGATATTGAGCGTCAGCAACTGATGCAAAGCGTTAACCCAGCTCTGGTGTTGCGCAACTGGTTGGCGCAACGGGCGATTGAAGCGGCAGAAAAGGGTGATATGACGGAATTGCACCGCCTGCATGAGGCGTTGCGAAATCCTTTCAGCGACAGAGATGATGACTATGTCAGTCGTCCACCTGACTGGGGTAAACGGCTGGAAGTCAGCTGCTCGAGTTAAAGGCTACTTAGTTAACAGCAGCTTGCCAGCCTGAGTTTTACGGAGCAGATATTCTTGCCCGTCATGATCGATAATCAGTTTGCCATCCGGACCTAACAGTGTCTGGCTGGAAATTCGCCGAATAGGCTGCGGGGAAGCGGTCTTGTGATTGGCATCCGTTTCAGGCGTGAGTTTTCTGCTATCCGTATAAC
>NZ_POTZ01000114.1 GCF_003236365.1 Streptomyces sp. NTH33 | reverse complement strand
CTCCCGCCTTCTCCCGCCCGCGCTCGCCCCCTTGCAGGAACTGGAGGGTCTGCCGGTCGGGGGTGAGGTACGGCTGCTGTCCTCCGACAGCCGTGTGCCGGGCGGTCCGAAGCGCGCGGTGGGCCGCGCCGTTCACGTCGGGGGCAGGGGTCCGGTCACGATGACGACACGTGCCCCCCGTGTGGCCGCACGGGGCGTTCACGCGGTGGGCGAGTCCGGCCCGATCCGGCTGCGTACGGCGGTCTGGACCTCGGCCTCCTCGGCCGGGTCGGCGGCGAGCCTGCGCAATCGCTCGACGACGCGGGTGTCACCGGTCTCGGCGTGCCGGGCGGCCAGTTCGCGGGTGGTCTCCTCGCAGTCCCACAGGCATTCGACGGCGAATCCGGCGGCGAAGGAGGGGTCGGTGGCGGCCAGCGCGCGGGCGGCGCGGCCACGCAGGTGGGAGGAGGCGGTCTCGCGGTAGACGTGGCGCAGGACGGGGGCGGCGCAGGCGATGCCGAGCCGTCCGGCGCCGTCGACGAGGGTCCACAGGGTGGGTGCGTCGGGGCCTTCGCCGCGGACGGCCTCCCGGAGGGCGGTGAGGACGAGGTCGCGGTCCTGGTCCTCGCCGCGGCAGGCGAGCACGCGTCCGGCGGCGGCGCCCAGCGGGTCGGGGCGGCGGGCCCAGCCGCGCGCGCGGTCGACGGCGGCGGCGTCGCGCATGCGTTCGAAGGCGTCGACGGCGGCTTCCAGCACGATGGCCGAGCCGTCGGACACGGCCGACTCGATCAAGTCGAGGGCAGCGGGGTCGTTGCCGTCGGCGAGGTAGCGCAGGGCCGTGCAGCGGGCCGCGTCGGTGCCCTCCCGGGCGGCGCGGAGGATCTGGGGCCGGTCCTCGGGGCCGGCGACGGCGACGAGACATCGGGCGGCCGGGACGTGGAGGGCGGCGCCGCGTTCGGCGCCCTGCCGGACCCACTCGAACACCGCCTGCACGCTCCACCCGGGGCGCGGCCCGGTGGGGCGCAGCTGCTGCTGCCAGCGGTCGAAGCAGCCGGTCTCGTGGGCGGCACGCACACGCGTGGCGATCGATGCGCGCGGGTCGTCGGCCCAGAGCCGCCATGGCCGGGGCTCGAAGGCGTCGCGTACGGCGGCGGCCAGCTCGGCCTCGCCCTCGGCGTCGGTGGCGAAACGGGCGAGGACGGGCGCGGCGAGGGCGCGCAGCCCGGCGTCGTCGTCCCTGAGCGCCAGTTCGTCCAGGGCCCAGGCCCAGTTGGCGCCCGTGGCCGCGTACCTGCGCAGCAGGGCGAGGGCGTCCCGCCTGCCGTAGGAGGCGAGGTGCCCGAGGACGGCGAGGGCGAGTCCGGTGCGCGACTCGTCGGTGTCGAGGGCGTCCTCGGGGTCGAGGAGGTGGGCCTCGATCTCGTCCAGTTCGCCGTTCAGGTCGAGGAAGAGCCGGGCGTAGTACAGGGATCGGTTCTCCACCTGCCAGTCGTGGCGGGGATCGTGCAGCACACAGTGGTTCAGTGCCGCGAGCGCTTCGGCGCGCGGGGCGGTGAGCGCGTGCAGCGTGCCGTCGCCGCGGCCCCGCTGCAGCAGGCCGAGCAGCGTACCGCTGGGCGCTATGACCGGATCGAACATGGGAAACACAGCCTCACATCAAGCGTCGACGCAACCGGGGACCACGCATTACCTGGCCGCGCGACAACACGTCGGGGCGCCCGCCGTCCGTTGCTTGCTGTAGACCATCTTCCTCTGCCTCTCGTCGGTGGCCCAGGCGGGCCGCATCACGGCCCGCGTGGTGCGGCAACACGTGCCCAGCCATCGCGTCCGTGAATCACGACGTCATGATGACCCGGTGTCCGCGCCGCCGCGACCGAAATTTCCGGCGGCCCCGTACCGCCTCCCCCGTTTTTTGTCCCGTACCTGGCCAGAAGGGCCGAAGCGGCTGCTTTCGACCCAGAAGGTCACTGTTCGCCGAACAGCTCCAACAGCTCGGCCTTGCCGAACATCCGGGCCGTGTCGACGGCCGACGGCGTGCCGGCGGACGGGTCCGCGCCACCCTCCAGGAGGACCCTGACCACTTCCTGCTCACCCTTGAAGACCGCTCCGGCGAGGGGGGTCTGGCCCCGGTCATTGGCGCGGTCGGCGTCGGCGCCGCGGGCCAGCAGCGCGCGGACCGTGTCGGCGTGGCCGTGGTAGGCGGCGAGCATCACCAGGGAGTCCCCGCGGTCGTTGGTGAGGTTGGCCGGGACGCCGGCGTCGACGTACGCCACGAGCGTCCCGGTCCGCCCCTGCCGGGCCAGATCGAAGATCTTGGTCGCCAGCTCCACGACCTCGGGGTCGGGGGCTTCACTCATCGGCCGGACCGCCTCTCGCTGCGAACGTCGGTTACTGCGGGGAGCAAGCGTACGGCGGCGTGCACTGGCCGGGCCGTACGGGTGAATCGCCAGCGTACTGGCTCGTGCGGCACATGACCGGATGCGTCCGAGACGAGGATCACCACAGAGGGCACCGAGCGCCACAGTGCTGCCCGACCGGCCCCTCCACCTCCGCCATCCGGACGAAATCGGACGGAATTAACCCGGTTGCACCTTTTATCATATGGATACATGCTGTGATGCTGGAAGAACTCAGGGTGACTCTCCCTTCGACACCAGGAGTGACCTCATATGATCCTTCCCATCTCGGGCGTCGTCCTGTTCGGCGTCATCGTCTTCGTGTTCTTCCGCAAGGACGGACTGAAGCCCTCCCACGCGTGCGTGTCGACCCTGTTCGGCTTCTACCTGGCGAGCACGGCCGTCGGCCCGAGCATCAGAGCCGGCGGCGAGAGTCTGGCGAGCCTGATCGGCGGTATGAGCTTCTGACACCGCTCCCCCGCCCGTTCGCACCTCCAGGAGGCAGCAGTGGCCCGGCGCCCCCTCCCCCGCATTCTGAGCACAGGCAGCGCGCAGCTCGCCCGGAGCCGGGAGCTGGCCCGGTCGGCGGCGGACGGTGCCACCGACGTCCTCCACCCGCTGATCACCGTCACCCGTGGTCTGCGCCGACTGGCCGGGGCCGGACGGCGCAGGTGGTCAAAGACCCCGAAGGACCGGCGCGGGCCGCTGCTGTTCCTGGTGGCCTCCGTGATCCTGGTGGTGGCGATGGTGCCGTACGGTCCGCTGCTCGCCGCCATTGCGCTGATGGCGGCGGCGGCCTGGCAGGGCCGTGACCGCACCCCGCGGCGGCCCGAGGGCCCCGACGAGTCCCGCGTCCAGCGCCTGGCATCGCTGTACGAGGCCCTGGTCCCGTACTTCTCGGCAGCCGAGGCCCCGGCGCCGCTCTACTCCCACGGCGGCGCGTGGGAGAAGGCCTTCCTCGCCTACGAGTTCGACGACTCCGGCCGCATCCGTCACCTGGTGATCCGCTACCCCGCGTACTTCACCGACGGCGAGCCCGAGTCCCGCGCGCGGATCGAGCACCTGCTGACCGTCAAGGCCGGGCGCGGTCGCGAGTACCTCTTCGCCTGGGACGAGGAGAGCAACCAGCTGACGGTCACCGCGCTCGCCCCGCTGCCCACCGGCATCGTCGCCCAGCGCTTCGTCACCGCCCCGGGCGAGACCGTGCTCGGCTTCACCGACCCCAGTGGGGTCCAGCGCACCCTCCCTCTCGCCTACGGTGAGGAGAAGCACGACGTACCGCCGGTCGTCTGGCGCACGGGCCTGCGCTCCACCGAGCCGCACCTGCTGGCCCTGGGGCAGCCCGGCAGCGGCACGTCGACCCTGCTGCGGTCCATCGCGCTTCAGACCCTCCGGTACGGCGACGTGGTGATCGTCGACGGCGGCGGCACCGGCGAGTACGCCTGTCTGACCGGCCGGGACGGGGTGCTCGCGGTCGAGTGCGGGCTGGCCGGGGTGCTGGCGAGCCTGGAGTGGGCGGCCACCGAGACCGAGCGCCGGCTGATCGCCGTGGGCCGCGCGCGGCAGGCGGGGCACCCGCCGCCAAAGGACACCAAGCGGCCGCTGTGGCTGTTGCTCGACCGGCCGACCGCGTTCACGCATCTGGCCGCCGCGGACGGGCGCAAGGACCCGCAGGCGCTGCTGCAGGTGCCGCTGCGGCACGGGCGCGCGGTGGGTGTGACGGTCGTCGTGGCGGAGCAGTTCGACAGCGCGGAGGCGCTGAGCGACGCGGTACGGCAGCACACGCGCGCGCGTGTTGTGCTCGGGTCGGCGACGGCGGAGCAGGTCAAGGCGGTGCTGGGGGCGCCGCCGCATACGACGCCGCCGGCAGTCGTGCCGGCCGGGCGGGGATATGCCCGGTTGGGGACGAAGGCGGTGCATCGGTTGCAGGTGCCTGCGACGCCGGATCCTTATGACGATGCGGTGAGTGACGCGTGGCGGCAGGCTGTGCTTGGTCTTCTGCCGCCGAAGACCATGCCGGCGGACGGGGAGACCGTGCCGGAGGAAGCGGCCGTGGGTACTGAGGCTGCTGTTGCCGAGCCCTCTTGAGAGGTGGGCCCTGGTTGCCGCGCGGGGTGGGTGCGCTCGCCCCGCCTGGGGCGGGGCTGCCCGCGGCCGCGGCGGTTACGCCACGAACGTTCTCGGAGTCTCGTTGCCTGCCTGGGCTCCTGTCTCCACCAGCTGGGCCGCCGCTGCCAGGCGGGTTGCCGCCTCTTCCGCCACCGCTCCGGCGACCGTGAACGGCAGGCGGACGTAGCCCTCGAAGGCGCCGTCGACGCCGAAACGGGGGCCGGAGGGGACGCGGACGCCGACACGTTCGCCGGCCTCGGCGAGGCGGGATCCGGAGAGGCCGCCGGTGCGCACCCACAGGGTGAGGCCGCCGCCGGGGACCTCGAACTCCCAGCTGGGCAGCTCCCGCCGGACCGCCGCGACCAGGGCGTCCCGGTTGTCCCGGGCCTGACCGCGGCGGAGTTCCACGGCCTCCTCCCAGCCGCCGGTCGTGAACAGCCAGTTCACGGCCAGCTGTTCCAGTACGGGCGTGCCCAGGTCGGCGTAGGCCCGGGCGGCGACCAGGCTGCGGATCACGTCGGGGGCGGCCCGCACCCAGCCGATGCGCATCCCGGCCCAGAAGGCCTTGCTGGCCGAACCGACAGTGATCACCGTGGAGCCGGCGGGATCGAAGCCGCACACCCGCCGCGGCATCTCCAGGCCCGGCTCCAGATACAGCTCGCTCATCGTCTCGTCGACGACGAGCACCGTCCCCGCCGAGCGGGCCGCCTCCACCAGCCGGCGCCGCTGGTCCTCGTCGGCGAGCGCGCCGGTCGGGTTGTGGAAGTCGGCGACGACGTAGGCGATCCGGGGCGCGGCCTCGCGCAGCACCTGGCGCCAGCGGTCCAGGTCCCACCCGGTCAGCCCCTCGGCCATGGCCACGGGCACCAGCCGGGCGCCCGCCTCTCGCATCAGCTGCAGGATGTTGGCGTAGGAGGGCGACTCGACGGCGATGCGCTCGCCGCGGCCCCCGAAGAGGTGGCAGATGGCGTCGATGGCGCCCATGGCGCCCGTCGTCACCATGATCTGCTCCGGCATGGTGGGGATTCCGCGCGCGGTGTACCGCTCGGCGATCATCGACCGCAGCGCGGGCAGCCCGGCCGGGTAGTCGCCGTGCGTGTGGGCGTAGGGCGGCAGTTCCTCCAGCGCGCCCCGCACGGCCCGGGTGAGCCACGGCTCCGGGGCCGGCAGGGCCGCGGTGCCCAGGTCGATCACCGAGCCCAGCGCCTCCGGCGGCAGGGGTTCGAGTCCGCGCGCGGGCAGCGGGTTGCCGGCCGGTACCGCGGTCCAGCTGCCCGCGCCGCGCCGGGACTCCAGGAACCCCTCCGTGCGCAGGGCCTCGTAGGCGGCGGCGACCGTGGTGCGGCTGACGGTGAGGGCCAGGGCGAGCTCGCGCTCGGCGGGCAGCCGGGCGGCCACCGGGACGCGGCCCTCGAGCACCAGCAGCCGGATGCCGTCGGCGAGTGCCCGGTAGGCGGGCAGGCGGCGGGTGCCGGGACCCGCCGGGCGGTGCTGCTGGGACTTGAGCAGTCGGGCGAGCTGTACGGCACCCACCGCCGAGGTCCACTGCGCCATGATGACCAGTCCACCTTCCACGAATTGGCCATGGATGGGTTTTCTCCCCAAGCCACAGAGTGTCATGCACCAGGCCACTTCCACCACCAGGGGGACGCTTTGTCGACACGGGCCCGTCTCGGACGACGACTGATCCAGCTCTACGCGGGACTCGCGCTGTACGGCGCGAGCTCCGCGCTTCTCGTCCGGGCGGGCCTGGGCCTGGAGCCCTGGAACGTGCTGCACCAGGGGCTGGCCGAGTTCACAGGTCTGACGATCGGCGCGGTGTCGATCATCGTCGGGGCGGTGGTGCTGCTGCTGTGGGTCCCGCTGCGCCAGCGCCCCGGGCTCGGCACGGTCTCCAACGTCCTCGTGGTGGGCCTCGCCCTGGACGGCACCCTCGCCCTGCTGCCCGGCGTCCACTCCCCGGCCGTACGCGTACTCCTGCTCGTGACGGGCGTCGTGCTCAACGGAGTGGCCACCGGCCTCTACATCGCCGCCCGCTTCGGGCCCGGTCCGCGGGACGGGCTGATGACCGGGCTGCACCGGCGCACCGGCCGCTCGATCCGCCTGATGCGCACCGCCGTGGAGGTGGCGGTCGTCGCCACCGGCTTCGCCCTCGGCGGGACGATCGGCGTCGGCACGGTCCTGTACGCGCTGGCCATCGGCCCACTGGCCCAGCTGTTCCTGCGCGTGTTCGCCGCCCCGGCGGCGTCCGGCGGGACGGCCGTTGCCACGGCGTCACCCGAAGGGGCGATACTGCGTCCGTGAGCACGCTCGTACGCCACCCGTACCTCGACCACCCGGGGCCCATCCCCTTCGCGCACCGCGGCGGGGCGGCCGACGGGCTGGAGAACACCGTGGCGCAGTTCCGGCGCGCGGTCGGCCTCGGTTACCGCTACATCGAGACCGACGTCCACGCCACGGCGGACGGCCGGCTCGTCGCCTTCCACGACGCGACGCTGGACCGGGTGACCGACGGCGCGGGCCGGATCGCGGACCTGCCCTGGCAGGACGTGCGGCACGCGCGCGTGGCGGGCCGGGAGCCGGTGCCGCTCTTCGAGGAGTTGCTGGAAACCTTCCCCGAGGCCCGCTGGAACGTCGACGTCAAGGCGGAACCCGCCCTGCGTCCCCTGCTGGAGCTGATCGAGCGGACGAACGCATGGGGGCGTGTCTGCGTCGGCTCGTTCTCCGAGGCGCGTGTGGTCAGGGCCCAGCGGCTGGCCGGGCCGCGCCTCGCCACGTCCTACGGCACGCGCGGGGTGCTGGGGCTGCGGCTGCGGTCCTGGGGCGTGCCGGCCGCGCTGCGCCGGTCCGCCGTGGCCGCGCAGGTACCGGTCTCCCACTCGGGCGTCCCGGTGGTCGATCCGCTGTTCGTCCGCGCCGCCCACGCGCGCGGGCTGCACGTGCACGTGTGGACCGTCAACGAGCCCGAGCGGATGCACCGGCTCCTGGACCTCGGGGTCGATGGCATCATGACCGACCACATCGACACGTTGCGCAGGGTCATGGAGGACCGGGGCGTCTGGGCCTGAGGCCCCGGCCGTCCCCGGTCGTCCCCGGTCGTCCTCGCGGACGGACAACAGCGGCACGACAACAGCGGCACCACGGGGAAGCGAGGGCACGGGTGGGCAGCGACACCGTGCGGACGGGCCAGGCGGCCGACGAGACGGCCGAGCGGCGGCGCGAACAGCGCGGCTGGTACTTCTACGACTGGGCGTGCTCCGTCTACTCGACCAGCGTGCTCACCGTGTTCCTCGGCCCCTATCTCACCGCGGTCGCCGAGTCGGCGGCGGACGCGGACGGGTTCGTGCATCCGCTGGGGATCCCGGTGCGGGCCGGGTCGTTCTTCGCGTACTGCGTCTCGGCATCCGTCATCGTGGCGATCGTGCTGATGCCGGTCGCGGGCGCGGCGGCCGACCGCACCGGCCGCAAGAAACCGCTGCTGGCGGCCGCGGCCTATGTGGGCGCCGGCGCCACCACGGGCCTGTTCTTCCTGGACGGCCACCGCTATCTGCTGGGCGGTTTCCTGCTGGTCGTCGCCAACGCGTCGGTGGCCGTCTCGATGGTCCTCTACAACTCCTACCTTCCGCAGATCGCCCCGCCCGAGGAGCGCGACGCGGTGTCCTCGCGCGGCTGGGCCTTCGGCTACGCGGCCGGCTCCCTGGTGCTGCTGGCGAACCTGGCGCTGTTCACCGCCCACGACTCCTTCGGGGTTTCGGAGGCGATGGCCGTCCGCATCTGCCTGGCCTCGGCCGGTCTGTGGTGGGGCCTCTTCACGCTCGTACCGCTGAAGCGGCTGCGCGACCGCCGTACGGCGGGGACCTCCACGGCGCCGCCCGTGCACGGCTGGCGCCAACTGGCTTCCACTGTGCGGGACATGCGGGGCAAACCGTTCACCCTGGCCTTCCTGCTCGCCTACCTCGTCTACAACGACGGCATCCAGACGGTGATCTCCCAGGCCTCGGTGTACGGCTCCCGGGAGCTGGGCCTGAGTCAGTCGACGCTCATCACGGCGGTGCTGATGGTGCAGGTGCTGGCGGTCGCGGGGGCTCTCGGCATGGGGCGGCTGGCCCGGACCTACGGGGCGAAGCGCACGATCCTCGGGTCGCTGGTCGCGTGGACGGCGACATTGGCGGCCGGATACTTCCTGCCGGCCGGGGCGCCGGTGTGGTTCTTCGTGCTAGCCGCCGGGATCGGGCTGGTCCTCGGGGGCAGCCAGGCGCTGTCCCGGTCACTGTTCTCGCACCTGGTCCCGCCCGGCAAGGAGGCCGAGTACTTCTCGGCGTACGAGATGAGCGACCGCGGCATGAGCTGGCTGGGACCGCTGCTGTTCGGGATCACCTACCAGCTGACCGGCAGCTACCGGGACGCGATCGTTTCGCTGGTGGCGTTCTTCGTGATCGGGTTCGTGCTGCTGGCCCGGGTTCCGGTACGGCGCGCGATCATCGACGCGGGCAATCCGGTCCCTGACCGGATTTAGCACTCGCGGTGAAAGGGCGGTAGTGTACGCGTTTGGCCTGCCAGGTGTACCGTTACTGCGCGTCAAAGAAGCCGAAACGCTGGGTGACATCTCCCAGCAGATGTGACAAACCGGGCGCCGGTGGGTACTGCACTGGTTGACAAGGCTGCGGCTACGACGGCGACGCATGACCCGGAACGGGACCTCGGAACGGGAATCTTTACCGCCGACCGGACGTTGACCGGATGACGACGACAGCGACACCTGTCCTGTGGGCGACAAGCCCGGGAGGCACGATTCATGAGTGAGCGAGCTCTTCGCGGCACGCGCCTCGTGGTGACCAGCTACGAGACGGACCGCGGTATCGACCTGGCTCCACGCCAGGCCGTGGAGTACGCATGCGAGAAGGGGCACCGTTTCGAGATGCCCTTCTCGGTCGAGGCGGAGATCCCGCCGGAGTGGGAGTGCAAGGTCTGTGGGGCCCAGGCACTCCTGGTGGACGGTGACGGCCCGGAGGAGAAGAAGGCCAAGCCGGCGCGTACGCACTGGGACATGCTGATGGAGCGGCGTACCCGTGAGGAACTCGAGGAAGTCCTCGAGGAGCGTCTGGCCGTTCTGCGCAGCGGTGCGATGAACATCGCCGTTCATCCCCGGGACAGCCGCAAGAGCGCGTAGTCCCCGCGGGGCTCGGACCGGTCCACGGCGCATGCCGGCGAGCGCGAGCGCCGTACGCGAGATTCGCGTACGGCGCCCGCGCTTTCGTTTTCGGGGCGTTGCTGCTTCCGGGGGCTGTGCCCCTGGACAGGCCGGCCGTTCTCACCGGGTCAGAGGCGGGCGCTGTTCCTGCGAGCCGTCTGCCGGCTCCTCCCTGATGACCTCCCCCTGGACCACCTTGCCGTCGGGACGGTGCATGCGGGCCTGCTGGAAGGCGTCGCCCAGGGTGCCGGGGGCGGAGGCGCGGAGCCTGCGGTCGACCGTGCGCTCGGTCCAGCGGCTCACGGCCCGCTGGACCGGCGGGAGGAGCAGGAGCAGACCCATAGCGTCCGAGACCATCCCGGGGATCATCAGCAGCAGGCCGCCCAGCATCATCAGGCCGTTGCCGCCGCGGCGCGTGGAGGGAGTGCCGCCCCGTTGCAGTGCCTCGTTGAGGTTCTGGAAGGCACGGCGGCCGGCCCGCTTGATCACCGTCGCGCCGAGGACGAGGCCGGCGGCCAGCAGCAGGAAGACCGTGAACCCGCCCGCCGCGCCCGCGACCAGGGTCAGCAGCCAGATCTCCAGTACCAGCCACGCCGCGATGCCCAGCGGCAGGTACCTGCGCAGCCGGGAGCGCCGGGGCCGGGCGGAGTGCGGAGAGGTCGGAGCGCCTGTCGTCATGCTCCCAGTGTGCCCGGCGTCTGCTCAGTGTTGGATAAGCACTATCCCTGGGGCTTGCCACCCCGGCCAGTGATCTTGGTCACCCGCTCTCCCACACCCCATGCGGTGACCCGCCACAGCGCCTCCACGAGGATGTCACGGCTCATCTTGGAGTCGCCGAGTTCCCGCTCGACGAAGGTGATGGGGACCTCGACGACGTGGTAGCCGGCCTTGACGGCGCGGCGGGCCAGGTCGACCTGGAAGCAGTAACCCTGCGAGGCGACCTCGTCCAGGCCCAGGCCCTCGAGCGTCTCCCGGCGGAAGGCGCGGTAGCCGCCGGTGATGTCCCGCAGGGGCAGGTCCAGGGCGAGGCGGGAGTAGGTGCTGCCGCCGCGGGAAATGAACTCGCGGGACTTCGGCCAGTTCACCACACGCCCGCCCGGCACCCAGCGGGAGCCCAGCACCAGGTCGGCGCCTTTGAGGGCGGTCAGCAGCCGGGGCAGTTCCTCGGGCTGGTGGGAGCCGTCGGCGTCCATCTCGACCAGGACGCCGTAGTCGCGCTCCAGGCCCCAGCGGAAGCCCGCGAGGTAGGCGGCGCCGAGGCCCTCCTTGCCCTTGCGGTGCATCACGTGCACGTGCCCGTCCTCGGCCGCCAGTTCGTCGGCGAGCTTGCCGGTGCCGTCGGGGCTGTTGTCGTCGGCCACGAGGACGTGTGCCTCGGGGACGGCCTTGCGTACCCGGCCCACGATCGCCTTGATGTTCTCCGCCTCGTTGTAGGTCGGGATGATCACCAAGGCCGTGCCGAGCGGGCCGAGCCGCCTGTTCTGGGCCCCAGCCGCGAGGGTGCCGTCGCCGTGGTTCACTGCTGCCCTTTCATGTCCGTACGCAGGGACCACCTTAGTGGCCCCGGCCTGCGAGAGCGTGGCACGACATCCGTACGGGGGTGTCGACCGGACAGGAGCGGGGTAAGGATGACCGTTTTGAACGTATGGCGGATCTCCGTCCGGCGGATGGGGGCCCGGTGCCCTTCGGGCCGACCTGGGACCCGCTGGCTGCGGATCGACCGAAAGCCGTTGTCTACTGAGCGCCCGGGCCCCATCCGGGTCACACCCGGATCACACCTTGCCGACCGTCCGGAACACTCCGCCGTCGCCGCGGGCGCTGGGCCTGGCTCCCGGTGACGGTGCACCGGTGCGGCACACCGTCCCTGACCCAGCGGCGCCGTGAGGCGGGTACGGAGGTTCCCCGGCCGGGCGTCCGGTGATGGACCCGGCAGAACCTACCGGCCCCCTGCCGTCGCCTGTCAACCAGCCGGCCGCCCTGAACGGGCGTGATCGTTCGCCCGGCCGGTGCGCAGGATGCTCAGATCGCGCGACGGAACGGCGGCCGGTGACCGCCGCCGCTCCGTCCCGGGAGATCACTCTCCCGGCCGTACGAACACGGTCCGCCCGCCCACCACGGTCCGCAGGCAGACGGGCAGGTCACGGCCGGGGGTGAGGTCGGGCAGCCCGGGGGTGCCCGAGCGCGGGTCGGTCGACCAGCGCGCGACCCGGTCGTCGGGGGCCTGGACGACGAGTTCGCCGGTGCGCCACACCGCGTAGTCCGCGGGGGCGCCCGGCACCAGGACTCCGGCGTCGTCCCGTCCGACCGCCCGCCAGCCGCCCCGCGTGTGCGCGGTGAACGCGGCGCGTACCGAGACGCGGTGCCCGGGGGTGCGGTGGAAGGCCGCCGCGCGGACCGTGCCCCACGGGTCCAGCGGTGTGACGGGGCTGTCGGAGCCGAAGGCGAGCGGGACGCCGGCGCGGAGCAGGGCCGCGAAGGGGTTCAGCGTCCGGGCCCGCTCGGCGCCCAGGCGCTGGGCGTACATGCCGTCCTCGCCGCCCCACAGGGCGTCGAAGGCGGGCTGCACGGAGGCGGTCAGGCCGAGTTCGGCGAAGGCGGCGATGGTCTCGGGCGTGAGCATCTCGGCGTGCTCGACGCGGTGCCGGGCGGCGCGGACCCGGGCGAGGCCGATCTTGTCTGCGGCGGCGCGCGTGCCCTCGACGACGGCGGTGACGGCGGCGTCGCCGATGGCGTGGAAGCCCGCCTGGAGGCCCGCCTCGGTGCAGGCGATGACGTGGGCGGCGACGGCGGCCGCGTCGAGGTAGGCGGTTCCGGTGTGGCGCGCGTCGGCGTACGGCCCGTGCAGGCAGGCGGTGTGCGAGCCGATGGAGCCGTCGACGAAGAGGTCGCCGGCGGCACCGAGCGCTCCGAGTTCCCGCGCCTTGTCGGCGTTCTCCTCCGCCCAGTAGCCGACGACCCGGGGGCCCGGCTCCTCGGCGGCGAGCGCCAGCAGGCCCGCGAAGTCGTCCTCGGAGGAGATGCGCGGGCCGCCGCACTCGTGCACGGACCCGATGCCCAGGGAGGCGGCGTGGGCGAGCGCGGCCCGCTGCGCCTCGGTGCGCTGGGCGGGGGTGATGGCACCGAACGCGGCGGCGCGTACGGCGTGGTGGGCGTCGGCGGTCAGCGGGCCGTCCACGGGGCCCAGGTCTCCTGGTACCAGGTCGAGCAGGGCCGTGGTGGCGACGGCGGAGTGGACGTCGATCCGGCTGAGGTAGAGGGGCCGGCCGCCGGTGGCCTCGTCGAGTTCCGCGCGCGTGGGGGGACGGCCGCCGGGCCAGCGGGCCGCGTCCCAGCCGTGGCCGAGCAGCACGCGGTCGTCGGGACGGGCGGCGGCGAAGTCCCGCACCCGGGCGAGTGCCGCCTCCAGGGAGGGGGCGTCGGACAGGTCCAGGCCGGTGAGCGCGAGGCCGGTCGCGGTGGTGTGCACATGGGCGTCGGTGAACGCCGGGGTGACGAGTGCGCCGTCCAGGTCGACCACCTCGTCGACGCCGTCCGCGAACGCGTCCGCCGCGCCTTCCGAGCCGACCCACGCCACCTGCCCCGCCTCGACGACCATCGCGGTCGCGAACGGGTCGGCGGGGCTGTGGATCTCGCCCCGGCGAAGAAGAACGGTCCGGACGTCAACACTGCGCTCACTCATGGGCACCAGTCTCCCGCCTCACCAGGGCACCGCCGCACGCAGGGCACCGGCGTCCGGGGTGCGGTCCGCGTTCCCGCCGGGTGGGGATCAGATGCGGGGAGGCCGGGACTCGTACGGGGTCGACAGGACCACCGTCGTGCGGGTGGAGACGCCTGCCAGGGTGCGTACGCGTGCCAGGAGCTCCTCCAGTTCGTGGGGGGTGGCCACGCGGACCTTGAGGATGTAGTTCTCGTCGCCGGCGACGCTGTGGCAGGCCTCGATCTCCGGGACTCCGGCCAGGCGGTCGGCGATGTCGTCGGGGGCGCTGGGGTCGAAGGGTTTGACCGAGATGAAGGCGGTCATGGGCAGCCCCACGGCCTCGGCGTCCACGACCGCGGCGTATCCGCGGATGACGCCGCGCTGCTCCAGGCGCCGCACCCGCTGGTGCACGGCCGACGTGGACAGACCCGTGGCCTTGCCCAGGTCGGTGTAGCTCATCCGCCCGTCCTTGACGAGCAGCTGCACGATCTGTCGGTCCAGCTCCTCCATGGCGCAAGAACCTACAGGGCGCCCGATCTCCCCGGACAGCTCGGCGGCCCGGGTCGTGCGCCGTTCGTGATGCCGCAAAAGCGGCCACGGCGGACACCCACGGGCGGCATGTGACGAACGCCACACCCCCTGGAGGCTCTCCGTGATGTTCTCGTGATTACCGCCGAGACCGGACGGGAAGTGCTTGCTGTGGTCGAGGCCGCAGCGCCTTCACGGCCCAGCCTTAGGGGGAGAATCCCATGCAGAGTCTCAAGCGCCCTGGCCGTTCTGTGCCCAAGCAGCGGCAGCCGGTCGTCGAGCTCCAGCCGGAGTGGACGGAACCTGACGCCGACGACGCCCTGGACGGCGAGGAGACCGACGCCTACGACACCTTCGAGATGTACCGGGTGATCTGCCCGGAGTGCGCGCAGCCCATCGCCCTGCTCGCGGACGAGGAGGTCCTGCCGGAGCACGCGCTGTGCGCCTCGCCGTGGAACCCGTTCGGGCTCACGGTCTGCGCCGGTACGGGCCGCCGGGCGTCCGACGCCCGCCCCGCGGACGAGTCCTTCGCGCTCCAGGAGCAGGACACCGCACTGCTGTTGACGCTTCCTCAGGGACTCGACTGGCGCACGCAGCCCTTCTCGCACGTCGGCGGCCCGGGTTCACGCCCGATGCGCGTGCCGGCGATGCGCCGTCATGCCGCCTGAGCGACGCCACCCGGTTCCCGTGGGGCTCGCTTCCGCGCCCCACCCCGGCCCGCAGCACGGCACCGGCCCTCACCGCGGTCACCGGACGGCACCGTGGCCCGGCCGGGGACGACGGCACCGCCCCGTCGCAGGGCTCCGTCCGGCCCGGGCCGCCGCGGGCCGGACGCCCCTGAACTCACGCTCGATTCCACTCCGGGGTGACCTGGCCGCCGGGCGTCGCGTTGGCCGGGTATGACCACTACCCAGACGGCAGTCGCGCGTCGGCGTCACGTGTTCGTGCCGCCGCCGCCCGCGGAATCGGTTCCGCCTGCGCCTTCGCAGGCCCAGGACCCGCCGATCTACCGCGACCTGGTACGCACCTGGGCCGACCGGGGCCGTACCCTGCCGGGGCGTCACGACCCGGAGTGGGTGCGGCTGGTGGCGCCCCCGGCCGGCCTCGGGCTGTTCAGCGGGTCTCGGGACCCGCGACGTGACGGGCGATGACCATCCGCTGGATCTGGTTGGTGCCCTCGACGATCTGCAGGACCTTGGCCTCACGCATGTAGCGCTCGGCCGGGAAGTCCGCGGTGTAGCCGTATCCGCCGAGCACCTGGACGGCGTCGGTGGTCACCTTCATCGCCGTGTCCGTGCAGAACAGCTTGGCCATGGCCGCCTGCCGCGCGAACGGCCGGCCGGCGTCCCGCAGCCGCGCCGCCGCCAGGTACAGCGCGCGGCCCGCCTCGATCTGCGTCGCCATGTCGGCGATCATGAAGCGCAGCCCCTGGAAGTCCGAAATCGGCCGCCCGAACTGCTGCCGCCCGGCGGCGTAGCCGACCGCCTCGTCCAGGGCGGCCTGGGCGAGCCCGATGGCGCAGGCCGCGATGCCGAGCCGGCCGGAGTCGAGCGCGGACAGGGCGATGGTGAAGCCCTGCCCCACCTCCCCCAGACGCCGGTTGTCGGAGACCCGTACTCCGTCCAGGTGAATCTGCGCGGTGGGTGAGCCCTTCAGGCCCATCTTCTTCTCCGGAACCGCGGCGCTCAGGCCCTCGGCGTCGCCGGGCACCAGGAAGGCCGTGATACCGCGCGGGCCCTCCTCGCCGGTGCGGGCCATGACCGTGTAGAAGTCGGCGATCCCGCCGTGGGTGATCCACGACTTGGTCCCGGTGATCACCCAGTCGTCGCCGTCCCGGACCGCCTTGGTGCGCAGCGAGGCCGCGTCGGAGCCGGAGGCGGGCTCGGAGAGGGCGTACGCGCCGAGCAGGCCGCCGCCGAGCATGGCGGGCAGGTGCTCGACCTGCTGTTCCTTGGTGCCGTAGGCGGCGAGCCCGTAGGAGGCCAGCGTGTGCACGCTCAGGCCCAGGCCGACGGTGAGGCGCGCCGCGGCCAGCTCCTCGAGGACCTGGAGGTACACCTCGTAGGGCTGGTCACCGCCGCCGTACTCGGAGTCGTAGGGCAGGCCGAGCAGTCCCGAGCGGGACAGCAGGGTGAAGACCTCGCGCGGGAAGCGTCCCGCGTCCTCCTCCTCGGCCGCCCCGGGGGCGATCTCGTGCTGCGCGATGTCGCGGACGAGCGAGATCAGGTCCCGGGCCTCGTCCGTGGGCAGTTGCCGGTCCACCGGCTGCGGGGCGCGGTCGGGCATGGCGACGCTCTCCTCCCTGTTGGGCACATCGGCGGCTGTGCGCCTTGGGTGGGGCGGTTCCGCCGGGTCTTTCTCGGGCTCAGCCGGGGTCGGCATCCGGGTCACGGAAGCTGCTGACCAGCGGCTGTGCGCTGTGAGTATGCCCGATCGGAGAGATCCCGTCACCGGTTAACGAGCGCTTACTTCGAGAAATCTCCGGAGGCCGGAACCGGCCCACACCATGGACCGTACTGGTCCAGTCCTCTTGCCGTTCCGTGCGTTCTTCCGGAAGCCGAGCGGGGACACGGCGATCGGCGGGCCGGTCAGGACCTCGGGCAGCGCCGCGGCTTTCGCGGTGGCGGCCAGTGCGCATGCCCGGGGGCTGGGTTCTCTGC
>NZ_POTZ01001145.1 GCF_003236365.1 Streptomyces sp. NTH33 | reverse complement strand
CCGCCACTCACTACAACCTCAGGGTGGACAAGCGGCAGCGCGAGCTCACGGGCACCGACGGACCGCGGCTGTACACCATGAAGGACTCGGAATTCACGGGGGGAACCCACGACCTCGTGATCCAGTCCTGCAAGCGCGGCGGCCTGTTCCAGTCCTCCACCTGCACCAACTGGTCGCCGACCGTCCGGCTCACGGTCCACGTCGGAACCAACGCGCAGTGAGCGTCACTTCGAAACCGCCCTGGCGGTGGTCAGGAGCGCGGTGGCGCGCCGGGCGGTGGTGGCTCGCCCAGGGAGTGTCATGAATCAGGTGTGCATCTCCCCGAAGGAGTCACCTGATGAGTACGACGATGGATCACCTGATCGAGACCATGGACCGCGTGTCGCTTGCCGTGGCCGGCGGCAGTGTTCAGGGTGCC
>NZ_POTZ01001144.1 GCF_003236365.1 Streptomyces sp. NTH33 | reverse complement strand
ATATAACATTGGCACCGCCTTCTTCAAGCTTATTGATGACAGCATTGACCGAAGCGGTATTCCCTGGTATTGGGGAAGATGAGAAAATAACATTATCTTTTGGCTTCAAACGAATTTGCTTGTGTGTACCTTCAGCAATACGTGCTAGAGCGGCCATTGGTTCGCCCTGTGATCCAGTAGATAGTATTAATAATTCATCATCAGGTATATGTTTGATTTCTGATTGTTCAACCAACATGTTATCAGGGATGTTCAAGTAACCAAGGGCACGACCGTTTGTGACGGCAGATTCCATTGAACGTCCGAAAACAGCTATTTTACGCCCATGAGCAATTGCTGCATCAGTTGCCATGCGAACACGGTTCATATTAGAAGCAAAAGTTGCAAATATAATGCGACCATGTTCCAACTTGTCAAA
>NZ_POTZ01001143.1 GCF_003236365.1 Streptomyces sp. NTH33 | reverse complement strand
CGGCCGCATCCCGCGGCCCGCCCTGCGGTTGACCAGGGGACGGCGCGCCCGGACCGGGCAGCGTACTCGGCGACGCAGGCGGCGGCGTGCCGCCCTGCGGAACGCCAGGCACACCCGCACCGGCCGAAGCACCGCTCCCACCGACCCCGTCGGGCTCGTCGACCGCCGGCGCCAGCGCCGTACGCGGCAGCCCACTGCCGCCCGCCATCAGCGCCGTCTTGGCATCCGGCGCGGCAGCGGGCGGCGGAGCCTCGTCGTCGGTCCCGCTCAGCGCCGGCGCGTACACCGTGTCCGGCAACGGCACCGAACGGTCGTCCTCCGCATCCGCGTTGGTGTCCGTCCCCGCCCACGGAGTCGCCCCGGCAGGAACACCCGGCATACCCGGCGTGCCCGGCGCACCAGACGCACCCGGCGCACCCA
>NZ_POTZ01001142.1 GCF_003236365.1 Streptomyces sp. NTH33 | reverse complement strand
TTTCAGTACTCAACTATATAAAGCAAACAATCATCCAATGCTCCGTTTGGTCGGCGGTGTAACGCATACGGGTGCTCCTGCCACTTCCGTTTGGATCACGAGCAATGGAAATGATTGGTTCGGACTTGACTTGGCCGCCGGAGCCATTCCCGCGTCAATGGAAAAAGGGGCTTTGGTGCAAACTCCATCGGATGGTAACTTGTACTATTATGCCACTGAACAAGTCGAAGGTATAAAGCGAGTGGCTGTGGCATATTCGACTGATAAGGGCATCACATGGAAACGTGGAGCCGCCGATATTACGTTGCCGGCCGATCCTTTCTACACAGTCGGCTACCCGTTGCCGTTCGTCTGTGCTTTTGATGCTGGGGCTTACAATATATATCAGTTGGGAGGCGTTAGCTCTTCAGGAACATTCTTTTC
>NZ_POTZ01001141.1 GCF_003236365.1 Streptomyces sp. NTH33 | reverse complement strand
AGGCAGAATGGCGTGAGCCATGTGCTGGTGGGTGGCCTGGCGCTGGACTACTGCGTGAAGAACACCGCCCTGCAACTGCGCCGCGCCGGTTTCGAGGTGCTGCTCTACCTGCCCGCCTGCCGGGCCATCGCCGAGGACACCGCGCAGCGGGCCTGCGACGAGATGCGCGACGCCGGGGGGATCCTCTGCGCCGACCTGGAACGACTGGATAGCGCCCTCGCCGGCGCCGACAAGGAGAAGTGAACATGGCCGAAAGCGTCTTTGCCGAGCGCATCGTGCAGAACCTGCTCGATACCGATTTCTACAAGCTGACCATGATGCAGGCGGTGCTGCACAACTACCCCAACGCCGAAGTGGAGTGGGAATTCCGCTGCCGCAACGCCGAGGACCTGCGTCCGTACCTGGCGGAGATCCGCTACCAGAT
>NZ_POTZ01001140.1 GCF_003236365.1 Streptomyces sp. NTH33 | reverse complement strand
GGTGCGGGGGGCTGAGGGGCGAGGTGGGACGTCACAGCCGCCGCGGGCCCGCTCCCCGGGGCAACACCGCGGACACGACCGCAGCACGGGACGGCCGCGAGCCCCGGGGCCGCCGGAAGCAGCGGCAGGACCGCGAGCCCGGAGGCGGCCCCGGGGAGGCCTGGGACCGCCCGGATCCCCGGGGCGGCCGTAGCGGCCGGCCGGGGCCGGGCGCGGCGCCGGAGAGCCGGCGGGAGACGGACGGCCCGCCGTCGCCCGGCCCGGTGCCCGGGGGGCCGACCGGTGCGGGAGGCCCGGCGTACGGGACCTCCGACCCGGGGACGCCGCACTTCGAGGACGGGACCCCCGCGCGGGGTGTCCCGCACTTCGAGGACGGGACCCCCGCGCGCGGTGTCCCGCGACATGCCGACGGCACCCCGGCTCACGG
>NZ_POTZ01001139.1 GCF_003236365.1 Streptomyces sp. NTH33 | reverse complement strand
CATTGATACGGTGATTATTAATGGAAAACGAATCGAATAGAACCGAGGAATTTTAATGGAAAAACTAACAGAGCGCATGGATGCGTTTAGTGACGCGGTCATTGCGATTATCATTACAATTATGGTATTGGAATTGCCAATCCCCAAGCATGATTTATTTAGCGAATATATGCAATTTGGTAAAGCAGTTGGAATCTTTTTTATTAGTTTTTGTTTTGTAGCAAATATTTGGTACCAACATTCCATGTTATTTAATGATGCAAAAACAATGAATGATCATATTTTTATTCGGGAATTCATTTTTTTAGCCTTCTTAAGTTTGATGCCAATTTTTACAAAAATTATTACTTACGATACCAATCGGACAACGGTTTTAGCCTATGGAGTTTTAAATATTATTGTTAATGGATTGTTTGTAAGGCTTAGC
>NZ_POTZ01001138.1 GCF_003236365.1 Streptomyces sp. NTH33 | reverse complement strand
GTTTAGCATGGCGTGGCAGGCGCGTGGACCCTCGGGTAGTGGTCAGGTGTGGGCACCACGAGCCGGGTGCCCCCGGGGGGGCTGAGACCGGAACCCCGGCCCGATTACGGCGGGCCGGGGTTCTACACGGTTGGCCTCATGCGGCCGGCTCAGTCGTCGAACCCGTCGAAGTCGA
The DNA here is from genome assembly GCF_003236365.1 of Streptomyces sp. NTH33. Taxonomy (GTDB): domain Bacteria; phylum Actinomycetota; class Actinomycetes; order Streptomycetales; family Streptomycetaceae; genus Streptomyces. Next base: position 254 of record NZ_POTZ01001138.1, on the reverse strand, counting down.
AGTCCTCCTTGCCGTGGTGGCGGTGGATCACCCGGAAGCTGCCCACCACTCCGTCCTCGACGCGGACGCCCTTGGTGTGATGCACCTTGACGCCGTTCGCTTCGCTGTGGGGGCCGACCGTGGCGACGGGGGCGCCGTTGTCGCAGGTCGCCCCGCGGAAGAACTCGACGGTCCGCTTGCTGTCGTTGCGGATGTTGAAGCTCTTGGAGCCCAGGCCGCTCACCACGGTGATGCAGCCGTCCGGGCGGGCGGAG
>NZ_POTZ01001137.1 GCF_003236365.1 Streptomyces sp. NTH33 | reverse complement strand
AGATGTGTATAAGAGCCAGGAGCACTTCACCCCGGACTACACCCGCTACTTCCACGCCCTCGACGAACCCGTCCGCGACCGGCTCGTCGCCGCCCAGTGGCAACTCCACAAGGGCATCGACGCCGACACCCTCGCCGCCATCCACGACGAGCTCTACCGCCGCACCCTCGACGGCGGCTGGCCCGACGCCGTCCTCACCCCCGGCGTCCGCGTCCGCACCGCCGGCCGCCTCGCCACCTCGCAGATCGAACTCCACGTCGAACACGTCCAGCAGGGCACCCGCACCCGCCTCACCACCGACGCCGTCGTCCTCGCCACCGGCTACCGCGAACGCCCCCTCGCCCCCCTGCTGACCGCCCTCGAGCCCTACCTGCAC
>NZ_POTZ01000113.1 GCF_003236365.1 Streptomyces sp. NTH33 | reverse complement strand
GGCCCGCACGCCGCCGAACCGGCCGCACTCCGGACGGCCGTGGGCGAGCCGAAAGGCGCCGCCCGTAAGGGCGTCCTTTCTGCTCTTCGTTCCGACCCGCACCCGGGCGACGGCCGGTACCCCGTGGCGTGGCTGCACATCACCGCGCCGCGCGGCGCGGTGCCCACGGCCACCTCGCAGTGCGCGTGCGGCCGTGACCGCAGCGCCGTCGGCCACGCCAAGGTGCGGGCGCTGATCACCGACCACCACGACCACCGGACCGCCTGCCCGCTGCGCAACCCCGAGGAAGGAAGGGCCGCCGCATGACCCCCACCATCGACGGGGCCGCGCTGCTGGACGAGGTGGAAGCCTTCCACCGCCGCTTCAACGTCTTCCCCACCGAGGCCGCGTTCGTCGCGGTGACGCTGTGGGACGCGCACGCGCACCTGTTGGACTGCTTCGACTCCACCCCCCGGCTCGCCTTCCTCTCCCCCGAACCGGGCTCCGGGAAGTCGCGGGCGCTGGAGATCGTGGAAACCCTCGTGCCGCACCCGATGACGGCCGTCAACGCCTCCGCCGCCGCCCTGTTCCGGGCCGTGTCCGGGGCCGACGGCCGGCCGACCATCCTGTTCGACGAGATCGACACCATCTTCGGGCCCAAGGCGGGGGACAACGAGGAATTGCGCGGGTTCCTCAACGCCGGCCACCGCCGCTCCGGGGTCACCTACCGGTGCATCGGCGACGGCGGCAACCAGACCGTGCAAGCCTTCCCCTCCTACTGCGCGGTCGCGGTCGCCGGACTCGGCTCGCTGCCGGACACGATCCTGACCCGCTCCGTCGTCATCCGCATGCGCCGCCGCGCCCGCAACGAGAAGGTCGAGCCCTTCCGGGCCCGCATCCACGAGGCCGAGGGGCACAAGCTGCGCGACCGGCTCGCCCAGTGGGCCGAACACGCCCGCGCTTCCGTCGTCGGCGCCTGGCCGGAGATGCCCGACGGGGTCACCGACCGGCCCGCGGACGTGTGGGAACCCCTGCTCGCCGTCGCCGACGCGGCCGGCGGCGACTGGCCGCGCCGGGCCCGGGAAGCGTGCGTGACGCTGGTCAAGGCATCCCAGACCACCGACAAGCACAGTCTCGGGATCCGGCTACTCACCGACCTGCGCGACCACGTGCTGATCGGCATGGACCGCATGCCCACCATCGCCATCCTCGACCGGCTCAACGCCCTGGACGACGCCCCGTGGGCGGATCTGGACGGCAAGCCGCTCGACCACCGCCGCCTGTCCCGGATGCTCGCCGAGTACATGACGGCCGACAACGAGCCGATCCGCTCCCGGAACATCCGCACCGCCGGCGGAGTCCTCAAGGGCTTCGTGTCGGCCGACCTGGAAGACGCGTGGGCCCGCTACTGCCCGCCCCCTTCCCAGGAAGCCGCTACAGCCGCTACGCCGCTACAGCCCAGCTCAGAGCCGGTGAATCTGTAGCGGCACCGAAGCGTGTAGCGGCTACGCCCGCTACCCCCGTAGCGCGTGCGTAGCCGCTACACGCCACCCCTCCGCTACAAAAACACCCCCGCTGACCTGCGATGTAGCGCTGTAGCGGATGTAGCGGACTTCTGAGACGGCCCCGGAACGCCTCGTCCCGAGAAGGAGTCACCACCTTGGCTGGCACCAAGATGCTCAAGCTCCCCGAAGTGCTCGAAGAGATCGAGATGAGCCGCGCCGCTTTCTACCGCATGCGCGCCCGCGGCAAGGCTCCCAAGCTCATCAAGCTGCCCAACGGGCAGATCCGCTGCCGCCGCAGCGACCTGGACGCCTGGTGGGCGTCCATGGAAGAAACCGCCGCCTGACCACGTCGAACACGAGAACCGAGAGGGCCCGCCGTTTGGCGGGCCCTCTTCTGGAGTACGCATGGCACTGACCTACGACATTCGCGTCTACTCGATCGAGGTGCGGAGAGACCGTCCGAAGCCCTATCGCGTGCGGTGGCTTGTCGGCGAGCGGAAGCACTCGAAGAGCTACAAGCTGAAAGTCCAAGCCGACGGCCGTCGCTCAGAGATCATGTCTGCCGTCCGGCGCGGTGAGCAGTTCGACGAGGACACCGGCCTTCCCGTCTCTGAGCTGCGGGCTAAGCAGGGTTCCATCACGTGGTACGACCACACCCGCGCCTACATCGACCGCAAGTGGGCCAACGCGCCGGCGAAGTCGCGGAAGAACTACGCCGACGCGTTGGCCACGATCACGCCCGCTCTCGTGAAGACGAAGGCGGGGATGCCGGACGCGGCACTACTGCGGCGTGCGCTGTACGGGTGGGCGTACAACCGCAACCGGTGGGACCAGACGCCGCCCGACGATATCGCCCAAGCTCTCCGCTGGGTGGCCAAGCACTCCATGCCCGTCTCAGCACTGGAGGACCCTGCGACGGTACGTCTGGCTCTGGACGCCTTGGCCCTGAAGATGGACGGGAAGACGGCCGCGCCGCGCACTGCCAAGCGGAAGCGTGCCTGTCTGAGCGACGTCTTGGGGCTCGCCGTGGAAGAACACCACTTCACCATTCCGGTGAACCCCCTCACCGCGGTGAAGTGGACCGCTCCGAAAGCCGTGGAAGAGGTCGACCCCGAAAGCGTCGCCAATCCACGGCAGGTGCGGGCCCTGTTGGCGGGGGTACGCGAGCAGGGGCCCCGCGGGCAGCACCTCGAAGCGTTCTTCGGGTGCCTGTACTACGCGGCCATGCGACCGGCGGAAGCCGCCGCGCTCCGCTCCACTCAGTGCCACCTGCCTGACAAGGGGTGGGGAACCCTCACCTTGCGTCAGGGAATCGTCCGCGCCGGGCGGAACTGGACGGATGACGGGACGGCCCACGAAACCCGCCACCTCAAGGCTCGCGCCGTGAAGGACTCGCGCCCGGTACCGATCCCACCCCACTTCGTGCGAATGCTCCGGCAGCACCTCGCAACGCACGGCACGGCACCCGATGGCCGACTCTTCCGAACCAACCGCGACGGTCTCCTACAGGAGACCGGATACGGGGAGGTGTGGGCCAAGGCCCGGGAGAACGTGCTGACCGAGGCTGAGGTCGCTTCCCTGCTGGCCCGACGCCCCTATGATCTCCGTCACGCCGGAGTGTCCTTCTGGCTCAGCTCAGGAGTGGACGCGATGGAGTGCGCCCGCCGCGCCGGCCACAGCATCGCGGTACTGCACAGGGTGTACGCCAAGGTCCTGGATCAGACCCGCGAGCGGGCCAACAGCCGGATCGAAGCGGCGTTGCGCGAGTGGAACGAGCCCGAGTAGTCACGCCTCCCCCGGGGGACACCTGGGGGACACACCCTGATCAGAGGTGGGATCCGGGCGACACAGGGTGAGACACGCCGCCCTGATCCGATGCTGAATCGAACAGAGACCGGGAACGAAGAAACCCCCTCCGACCTGCCGTAAAGGCTGGCCAGAAGGGGGTTTTCCCAGAGTGGCGGCGCCAGGATTCGAACCTGGGAAGGCTGAGCCGGCAGATTTACAGTCTGCTCCCTTTGGCCGCTCGGGCACACCGCCGGGTGTTGCCACCTGTTCGAACCGCCTTTCGGCGGTGCTCCCCGGCAACGAGGTAAACAATACCCGATGCGCAGGGGTGCTTCGCCACCCGATTGATCAGCGCCACGGGGACGGAGGGTGACTAGGCTGGTGCGGATGCGGCCCGCGGTTCGAAGGGCGGGCCCGGCGGCTTCCCCACGCCCGCCGACACGCATCCGACACGCACCCCGATACAAGGAGCCACAGGACATGGCCGACTCCAGTTTCGACATCGTCTCGAAGGTCGAGCGGCAGGAGGTCGACAACGCCCTCAACCAGGCCGCCAAGGAGATCTCGCAGCGCTACGACTTCAAGGGCGTGGGTGCCTCGATCTCATGGTCCGGTGACAAGATCCTCATGGAGGCGAACTCCGAGGACCGGGTGAAGGCAGTCCTCGACGTCTTCCAGTCCAAGCTGATCAAGCGGGGCATCTCGCTGAAGGCCCTGGACGCGGGCGAGCCGCAGCTGTCCGGCAAGGAGTACAAGCTCTTCGCGTCGATCAAGGAGGGCATCTCCCAGGAGAACGCGAAGAAGGTGGCCAAGCTCATCCGCGACGAGGGCCCCAAGGGCGTGAAGGCCCAGGTCCAGGGTGAGGAGCTGCGCGTCAGCTCCAAGAGCCGCGACGACCTGCAGTCCGTGATCGCCCTGCTCAAGGGCCAGGACTTCGACTTCGCGCTGCAGTTCGTGAACTACCGGTAGGAACGGCGCGCCCCGCACGGGCGCGGGCGTCATGAGAAAGGGTGGGCGCCACGCCGGTGCCCACCCCTCTCCGTCCGCCGGCCGCGCCCCGGCGGTGCGCTCAGTCGCGGGAGTGGCCGAACAGGAGACGGTAGGCGATCAGCAGGACGAGCGAGCCGCCGATCGCCGCGACGAAGGTGGCGCTGTCGAAGCTCTTGTTGATCGGGTGGTCCAGCCAGCGGGCGGAGATCCAGCCGCCGATGAACGCACCGGCGACGCCGATGAGGGTCGTACCGATGAAGCCGCCCGGGTCGCGGCCCGGCAGCAGGAACTTCGCGATGGCCCCGGCCAGCAGCCCGAGGATGATCCAGCTGATGATGCCCATGCCCTGTACCTGCCCGTCGTACTCGTCACGTGTCGTGATCGTGCCTACCACACGTGGGTTCATCCGGCGTTCCGGCCGTGTCGGGGAGGAAGACGCCTCGGCCACGCCCCGCGGTTGCGCCGGTCAGTAGGGTTCGGGCCATGACCCGCTCCTCCGTCGCCTCCGCGTCAGCGTCCACGTCCGAGCTGCGGCGCACCCTGGGGGTCCGGGACGCCGTGGTGGTCGGGCTCGGCTCGATGATCGGGGCCGGGATCTTCGCCGCCCTGGGGCCGGCGGCGCGCGCGGCCGGCTCCGGGCTGCTGCTCGGGCTGGCGGTCGCCGCCGTGGTGGCCTACTGCAACGCCACCTCGTCGGCGCGGCTGGCCGCCCGGTATCCGGCCTCGGGCGGCACGTACGTGTACGGGCGTGAGCGGCTCGGCATGTTCTGGGGCCATCTGGCGGGCTGGGCGTTCGTGGTCGGGAAGACGGCCTCCTGTGCGGCGATGGCGCTCACCGTGGGGGCGTACGTCTGGCCGGGGCAGGCGCACGCGGTGGCGGTCGCGGCCGTGGTGGCACTGACCGCGGTGAACTACGGCGGCGTCCAGAAGTCCGCCTTGCTGACGCGGGTGATCGTGGCGGTGGTGCTGGCGGTCCTCGCCGCCGTGGTCGTCGTCTGCCTGGGGTCCGGCGCCGCCGACGCGGGGCGGGCCGCCGTCGGCGGCTCCGTGGGCGTCGGCGGTGTGCTGCAGGCGGCGGGGCTGCTGTTCTTCGCGTTCGCCGGGTACGCGCGGATCGCGACCCTCGGCGAGGAGGTGCGGGACCCGGCGCGCACCATCCCCCGCGCGATCCCGCTCGCCCTGGGCATCGCGCTGGCCGTGTACGCGTGTGTGGCGGTGGCCGTCCTCTCCGTGCTGGGGCCGGCGGAACTCGGACACGCGGGGGCGCCGCTGGCCGACGCGGTACGGGCGGCCGGGGTGCCCGGGCTGGTGCCGGTGGTGCGGGCCGGGGCCGCCGTGGCGGCGCTGGGGTCGCTGCTCGCCCTCGTCCTGGGCGTCTCGCGAACCACGCTGGCGATGGCACGGGACCGGCATCTGCCCGGTGTGCTGGCCGCCGTGCATCCCCGTTTCCAGGTGCCGCACCGGGCGGAGCTGGCCGTGGGTGCGGTGGTCGCGGTCCTGGCCGCCACGGTGGACGTCCGGGGCGCGATCGGTTTCTCCTCCTTCGGAGTGCTGGCGTACTACGCCGTCGCCAACGCCTCCGCCTGGACCCTGGACGCCTCTCCCGTCCGGCGCGCGGTCCCGGCGGTGGGGCTCGTCGGGTGCGTGACGCTGGCGTTCGCGCTGCCGTGGGTCTCGGTGGCCGTGGGTGCCGGTGTGCTGGCGGTGGGCATGGCCTCGTACGGCGTACGGCGGTGGCTGGCGGCCCGGTAGGGATCCGGGCCTCCGTTCCCCCGGTCCGTCAGCGTGCCGCGAACGGCTGGTCCGTGCGGACGATCTCGCGACCCAGCGGGAGCAGGGAGACCGGGATCATCTTGAAGTTCGCGATGCCGAACGGGATCGCTTCTCGACACTCACAACGCTCCCGCCAGTCCTTTGCGGTTCCGACTCCGTACTTGAGCGCCGCATACTAGCTGGTGAGACCAGGCACGAGTGTCGTAGGCGAAGGGCAGGGATCATGAAACTGATCAACCTCATCCTCAACGTCTTGTGGTTGATCTTCTGTGGAATCTGGATGGCTCTCGCCTACACGCTGGCCGCACTGATCTGCTTCGTCTTGATCGTGACGATTCCGTTCGGGGTCGCCTCACTACGGATCGCCGGCTTCGTGCTCTGGCCGTTCGGCCGTACGACGGTGCAGAGGCCAGGCGCTGGGACCCCTTCGCTGATCGGCAACGTTATCTGGATCATTTTCGCAGGCTGGTGGCTCGCCATCGGTCACCTCATCACCAGCATTCCGCTCTTTCTGTCGATCATCGGAATCCCCTTCGGCTGGGCGAACCTCAAGCTGATTCCGATCTCTCTTATGCCCCTGGGACAGGAGGTCGTCTCGACTGACGAGGGGTTCGGCGGACGCTGAGTGCCCTATCGCGTGTCAGCGGTCTCTGAACCAGGGGTTCAGAGACCGCCGACAACCGAAAGGCGCTGGCGCCATGTCGGCTCCGGCCATTCCCCCGGTGCAGCACTCATCGCAGCAGGAATCGCAGAGGAACTGGCCACTGCTCGTGAAGCCATGCGGGAGGCGGCAGCAAAGCGGGGGTGCAGTGCCTGACACGACAGCCATCTGGACACCAGACAAGACCCTGTCGTCGGCAGAGCGAGCGCTACTGCTTCGGGTTCTGTTCGGGCCGCGCGGACGGCATCAACGGGATCGCCAGTTTCCCGACGCGCTGCCAGTCAAGCCCTCTACCTTGGTGGTTACGACAAGCGCCCCGGCAGCGGCTGGCACCGCCCCGGGGCTGGCCGACTGACTAGGAGTCGACGTGTCACATGTAAGCACACCCCTGCCCTCATCGAACGAGGCCACTACTCGGGCGACCAAGACTCGCGCGCTGCGCGCCGTCGACTATCTACGAGTCTCCACCGAGGAGCAGAAGAAGGGCTACGGCGTAGCCAGGCAGAGCCGGAAGACTGTCCGGCACATCGCGCTCAAGCAGTGGCATCACGTCGGCACCTATAAGGACGAAGGCGTGTCGGGCTCTCTGGAAGCGGCCGACCGGGGTGATCTGAAGCGACTGATGGGGGATGCTCAGAAGATCCCTCGCCCCTTCGACATCGTCGTCGTTCCGGACGGGCGTGTGATCGGTCGAAAGGGACGTGCCTTCTGGCGCTGGGTGTGGGCTCTCGAAGACATCGGCGTCTATGTCGCCGTGGTCGCAGACGACTACGACAACACGACGACCGAGGGGCGTAAAAAGATGCGTCGCGACGCCGACTACGCCGAGACCGAGTGGGAAACGATCCGTGATCGCACGCAAGGCGGCTTGCAGGAGAAGGCCGAGTTCACTCCTGCCGCGCACATCGGCGGACGTCCTCCCTACGGCTACAGCATCGCCAACAAGGGGACGCCCGGCTCGTACCTGATGATCGATGAGACTGAGGCAAAGGTCATCCGCTATGTGTACGACCTCGTGGTAGGCGAAGGGCTCAACCTCCGCAAAGCCACCATCCGGCTGAACGCCGAGGGCATCACGGCGCGATCCGGGCGGGCGTGGACTCGGGACAACCTCCGTGACCGAGTGATGTCGCCCCCTGTCCTCAACGGTGTCTTGATTTTTCGCGGCAAGCACGCCAAGACCGACGAAAGCGGTAACCCCCTGTGGGGGGACTCAGTCAAGATCGAGTTGCCCCGGACTCTGACTGCAGACGAAAGCGCGGAACTCCGGCGCAAGGTTGCCGAGACAGCGAAGCGCAGCGGCGGCCAGCGGGCGTTTTACCCCCTGAGCGGGCGAGTCGTGAGCCTCTGCGGTAGGACGTACTCAGGACTCAGCTACGTGGCGGAGCGGGACGGCGCTCGGTTCTATAGGTGCACGGGCAACGCGCCCAAGGATCTTAGTAAGTCCTGCGGCTGCTCACGCATCGACGCCGGCGCACTTGAAAAGCATGTCTGGAAGCATGTCACCGAGATCGCCAGCAACAGCGAGAAGCTACGGGAGCTGGCTGCCGAGTGGATCGGGATGGCCGAAGGTGACACGGCTGCCTTGATCGATCGAATCGCAGACCTTGATCAGCAGATCGAAGGTATGAACGCGTCGATCGCGGCCGTCATCGTGGCGACTGCCAAGCAGAGCAAGTCAGCGGGCGCCATCGAGGCAGCTACAGCAGTCCTGAACGAAGAACTCCAACAGCTACAAAATCTGCGTGCAGAGGCGGCCGAATGGCTGACGGAGATGGAAGAGTCCAATCGTCGTACCCGAGATCTCATCGCTCTGGCGAGCATGGCGAAGAAGTCCTTCCCGGTCATGGCACCGGAGCAGCAAGCAGCCATCCTCTCCATTTTGGAGTTGAAGGTCACCATTACCGGCCCAGTGCCCGACGATCGCCGGGGTGGTGTTCCCTGTACCGTACGGGCCTGGTATTCCGCTTCCGGTCTCGGCATCCCCGCTGCCAAGCTCTCCGACGGCGAGTGGGCCAAGATCGCTCCGCTGCTGCCGAAGGGGCGTAGGGGAACCGTTCGGCGGTCTGTGGACGCGATCTTCTACAAGGCACGCACGGGCAAGTCCTGGCCCGAGGTGATCAGGGATACCGGAGCCACCATCCAGGCATCGAAGCACTTCAATGCCTGGACGTCCGACGACACCTGGAGCCGGGTGAACGCTGCCCTGTCGGAGGTTAGGCAGGTACCCCTGCCTGAGCTTCAGCTGCTGCCCCCGGTGGTCATCGAAGGACGCGTCGACCCGAGCGCGATGCTGCACCCAGAAGGACTATCCCGAAGGGGATGCCGATGATGGTGATGCACAGCAGCACGCCCGCGAGGAGGTAGCCGAGGAACAGCCAGAAGCCGCTGAGGATCAGCCAGATGACGTTGAGGATTGTCTTCACCGGTAATGACCTGCCATCTGTTCGAGTCGGGCGATGCGCTCCGCCATCGGCGGGTGCGTGGAGAACATCTTCGACAATCCCTGGCCCGGACGGAACGGGTTGGCGATCATCATGTGGCTCGCGGTCTCGATGCGCGGCTCGGGGGGCAGCGGGAGCTGCTGGGTGCCGGCCTCCAGCTTGCGCAGGGCGCTGGCGAGGGCGAGGGGGTCGCCGGTGAGCCGGGCGCCGGACGCGTCGGCCTCGTACTCCCTGGAGCGGCTGATGGCCAGTTGGATGACGGTGGCCGCGAGCGGACCGAGGATCATGATCAGGAGCATGCCGAGCAGGCCGGGGCCCTCGTCGTCGTTGGAGCGGCCGATCGGGATCAGCCAGGCGAAGTTGACCAGGAACATGATCACGGAGGCGAGGGCGCCGGCGACGGAGGAGATGAGGATGTCGCGGTTGTAGACGTGGCTGAGCTCGTGGCCGATGACGCCGCGCAGTTCACGCTGGTCCAGGATGCGCAGGATGCCTTCCGTGCAGCACACGGCCGCGTTGCGCGGGTTGCGGCCGGTCGCGAAGGCGTTGGGCGCCTCCGTCGGGGAGATGTACAGGCGGGGCATGGGCTGGCGGGCCTGGTTGGAGAGTTCGCGGACCATGCGGTAGAGGGCCGGGGCCTCGAACTCGCTGACCGGGCGGGCGCGCATGGCGCGCAGTGCCAGCTTGTCGCTGTTCCAGTACGCGTACGCGTTGGTGCCGAGGGCGATGAGGACCGCGACGATCAGGCCGGTGCGGCCGAAGAAACTGCCGATGACGATGATGAGTGCGGACAGTCCCCCGAGGAGGACTGCGGTCCTGAGCCCGTTGTGCCGGCGGTGCACGGTACGCCCTCCAAGTGGTGCGGCAGGGGAACCCTTCGCTTGCTGTCGTCCGACGCCACTGGTGGTGTGGTGTCACCTCCAGTGGACCCTTGCGTACTGGTCAACGCCAGGCGGGAGTCACGGGTTCCCCGGAGCGCGCGTTGGCGCGCGGGCCGTCCGGGTGAGCGGGACGGCGGACGGCACGCGCGCGTGGAGGCCGGGTGCCCGGCGCGCGCGTGGCGACTCTCCGGTGTTCGGAACAGAGGTGTCCGGAACAGAGGTGTTCAGAACAGGCCGGTGCTCGCGAAGCGCAGGACCAGCTGGGGTGCGCCGGACAGGGCGATGCCGAGGACGGCCGTGAGGGTGAGGGCGGCGGTGAGGGGGGCCGGGACGCGGTGCCGGACGGGTTCGCCCTCGGGGGCGCGGAACAGCAGTGCCGTCCACTGCAGGTAGTAGAACAGCGCGATGACCACGTTGACGGCCATGACGACGGCGAGCCAGCCGAGTCCGGCGTCGACGGCCGCGGAGAAGACGGTGACCTTGGCGAACAGGCCGATGACGCCCGGGGGCAGGCCGGCCAGGCACAGCAGGAAGAAGGCCATCAGGAGGGCGGCCGGCGGATTGGTGGCGTACAGGCCCCGGTAGTCCGTGACGCGGTTGCGTTCCCTGGTACGGCCCACGAGGGCGGCCACGGCGAAGGCGCCGAGGTTCACGGCGGCGTACATGAGGGCGTAGGCGACCGTGGAGCCGATCGACTTCTGGGGGTCCTTCGCGTACCCGGCCGCGGCGATCGGCACCAGGAGGTAGCCGGCCTGGCCGACGGAGGACCAGGCGAGCAGCCGTACCGCGCTGTACGCGCGCGTGGCCTGCTGACGCAGGGCGCCGACGTTGCCGACGGTCATGGTGAGCGCGGCGAGCATGGCGAGCGCCGGCCCCCAGGCGCCGGCGTACGACGGGAAGGCGACGACGGTGACGAGGATCAGGCCGGTGAAGCCGACCGCCTTGCCGATGACCGACAGGTAGGCGGCGATGGGCAGGGGGGCGCCCACGTAGGTGTCGGGGACCCAGAAGTGGAAGGGGACGGCGGCCGTCTTGAAGGCGAAGCCGACGAGGGTGAGGACGACGCCGGTCTGGGCGAGGGTGTGGAGCTGTCCGTCGACGTGCTGGATGCGCTCGGCGACCTGGGTGAGGTAGAGGGTGCCGGTGGAGGCGTAGACGAAGCTGACGCCGAGGAGGCTGACGGCGGTGGCGGTGACCGAGGACAGGAAGAACTTCAGGGCCGCGTCGGAGGACCTGCGGTCACCGTGCCGGAGGCCGACGAGGGCGAAGGCGGGCAGGGAGGCGACCTCCAGGGCGACGATCAGGGTCGCCAGGTCACGTGCGGCGGGCAGCAGCGCGGCGCCGGCGGCGGAGGACAGTAGCAGGAACCAGAACTCCCCCTCGGGCAGTGCCCCGCGCGCGTCCTTCAGCGCGGTGACCGACAGCAGGGCCGTGAGGAGCGCGCCGCCGAGGACGAGGAACTGGATGACGAGGGCGAAGTGGTCGGCGGTGTAGCTGCAGACGTCGGCCTGCCCGGTCAGGCAGAACGTGGTGCGGCGGCCGTCGAGGAGGGGCAGCAGCGACAGGGCGGCGGCGGCGAGGCCCGCGACGGAGACCCAGCCGAGGACGGGTTTGCGGGCGGCGGGTACGAAGAGGTCGGCGACGAGCACCGCGAGCGCGACCACCGCGGTGAGCGTGGGCGGTGCGATGGCCAGCCAGTCGACGGACTGGACCACCGGCTCGGCCGGCGGCTGGGCCAGGACCAGGGCGCTCATCGGGTGCCTCCTGCGAGGAGCTGCTGCACGGCCGGGTCGGTGAGTCCGAGCAGGGCCTTCGGCCAGAGCCCGGCGAGGACGGTGAGGGCGACGAGCGGGGTCCAGGCCGCGAACTCGTAGCCGTGGACGTCGGCGAGCCGGGGCGTCTGTCGCGGTACGGCGCCCATGCAGACGCGGCGGACCACGATGAGCATGTACGCGGCGGTCAGGAGGGTGCCGAACGCGCCGATCGCCATGAAGGTGAGGAAGGCGGGCCGGCTGAGGCCTTCGGCGGGCTCGAACGAGCCGAACAGGGCGAGCATCTCGCCCCAGAACCCGGCGAGTCCGGGCAGGCCGAGCGAGGCGACCGCGCCGAAGGCGAGCAGGCCTCCCAGGCGCGGGGCCTTTCCGTACAGGGCGGCGCCCGACTTCTCGGAAAGCGCGTCGAGGTCGGTGGTGCCGGTGCGGTCCTTGAGAGCGCCGACGACGAAGAAGAGCAGGCCGGTGATGAGGCCGTGGGCGATGTTGGCGAACAGGGCGCCGTTCACGCCGGTCGGGGTCATGGTGGCGATGCCGAGCAGGACGAAGCCCATGTGGCCGACGGAGGAGTAGGCGATGAGCCGTTTGAGGTCGCCCTTGGCGCCCTGTCGGGTCAGGGCGAGGCAGGCCAGGGATCCGTAGATGATCCCGACGACGGCGAAGGCGGCGAGGTAGGGCGCGAAGGTGCGGAAGCCGTCGGGCGCGATCGGCAGCAGGATCCGGACGAACCCGTACGTTCCCATCTTGAGCATGACGCCGGCCAGCAGGACCGAGCCGACCGTCGGGGCGGCGGTGTGGGCGTCCGGCAGCCAGCTGTGCAGCGGCCACATCGGCGTCTTGACCGCGAGCCCGATTCCGATCGCCAGAACCGCGATGACCTGCACGGTAGCGGTCAGTGACCGGCCGTTGTCAGTGGCGAGTGCGACTATGTCGAATGTGCCGGCCTTGATTCCGATCAGGAGCAGGCCGAGCAGCATGACGACCGAGCCGAGCAGCGTGTAGAGGATGAACCGCCAGGCCGCGGCCTGGCGGCCCTCGCCGCCCCAGCGGGCGATGAGGAAGTACATCGGAATGAGCACCATCTCGAACGCGAGGAAGAACAGCAGCAGATCGAGGACGGCGAAGGTCGCGAGGGTGCCGGACTCGAGGAGGAGCAGCAGCGCGACGAAGGCCTTCGGGGCCGGGCCCGCGGGTGGCTTGAAGTAGGAGTACAGCGCGCAGAGGAAGGTCAGCAGCGCGGTCAGGACGAGGAGGGGGAGCGAAATGCCGTCGACGCCGAGGTGGATGCGCACGTGGAGTGCGGGGATCCAGCTGATGTCGGTCGTGGCCTGCATCTTCGATGCCTGGGCGTGGTCGAAGCCGGCCGCGAGGACGGCCGCGGCGACGAGGACGGCGCCGGTGACCGTGACACCGTGCCGGAGTACGGCCTGCTCGGGTGACTTCCCCTTCAGTCCGGGCGGGGCGGGCAGGAGGGCGGCGGCGGCCCCGAGGAGCGGGCCGACGACGAGGAATGCCAGAAGGAACTGCATCACGGACTCGCTGATATCGATCACGCCTGCTCACACTCCCGTGGCGAGAAGGACGGCGGCGACCGCGAGGACGACGGTGCCGGCGAGCAGCGCGCTCACATAGGTCTGCACATTGCCGGTCTGGGCCCGCCGTACGGCGGCCCCGAGCAGCCGGGGTGCGGCGCCGGCGCCGCGTACGTAGGTCTCGACGACCTCACGGTCGAGGAACCGGACCAGGCTCGCTCCGGCCAGGACCGGGCGGACGAAGAGGGCCGCGTACACGGCGTCGAGGTGGAAGCCGACGGCCGCGTGGCGGTGCATCGGTCCGAGCAGCAGCCGTCCGGGGTCGGCGGGGTCGGGCGCGTAGGCGATGTCCCCGTACGCGGGTTTGTGGCTGGCGATGGCCTCGGCCTCGACGAGTCCGGCGTCGGCGTCCGGATGGGCGGCGACGGCACCGAGGGGGAAGCGGGCGGCGAGCGCGGTGGTGTGCCGCCAGGCGCCGTAGGTGACGATGCCGCCGACCAGGGCGACTCCCGTGCCGAGGACGGAGGTGGTGAGCGTGGGGCTCAGGTCGCGGCCGTCGAACCAGGCGGGCAGGAGGCGGAAGGCGAGGCCGCCGAAGGCGAGGGACGGGACGGCGAGCACCCAGAGGACGGCGTTCATGACGAGGGGCTGCTTGCCGTGGTCGGGGGCCTCGGTGCCCCGGCCGCGGAAGGCCAGCAGCCACAGGCGCATGGCGTAGGCGCCGGTGAGCAGGGCCGTGACGAGGCCGGCGACGAGGATGGTCCAGCCCGCCGCGCCGGGGGCGTGGTCGGTGTGGCCGGAGGCGACGTGTTCGGCGGCGCCGAGGACGGACTCCTTGGAGAAGAAGCCGCTGAAGGGAGGGATCGCGGCGAGCGCGAGGAGCGCCACGGTCATCGTCCAGTAGGCGTCCGGGACGCGGTCGCGCAGGTTGCTCATGCGGGACATGGCGGCCAGCGAGTTGGTGCCGGCGGCGTGGATGATCACGCCGGCGGCGAGGAACAGCAGCGCCTTGAAGGCGCCGTGGGACAGGAGGTGGAAGACGGCGGCGCCGCGGTCGCCGACGGCGAGGGCGCCGGTCATGTAGCCGAGCTGGCTGATCGTCGAGTAGGCGAGGACGCGTTTGACGTCGTCCTGGGCGAGTGCGGCGAGCGCCGAGCCGGCCATGGTCACGGCGGCCATGACGGCGAGGACGGTCATCGCGGCCGAGGACGCCTGGAAGACGGGAAGGAGCCGGGCGACGAAGTAGACACCGGCGGCGACCATCGTCGCGGCGTGGATCAGCGCGGAGACGGGTGTGGGGCCCGCCATCGCGTCGGGGAGCCAGGTGTGCAGCGGGAACTGCGCCGACTTGCCCGCCACGCCGGCGAGGAGCAGCAGGGCGATCACGGTCGGGTGGTGCAGCCCGCCGCTCGCGACGGCGTCGAGGATCTTGGTGATCCGGAAGGACCCTGCGGCGGTGCCGAGCGCGAACAGGCCGATCAGGAACGGTACGTCGCCGAGCTTGGTGACCAGGAAGGCCTTGAGGGAGGCGGCGCGGGCCTGAGGGGTCTCCCAGTAGTGGCCGACCAGGAAGTAGGAGCAGATGCCCATGACTTCCCAGCCGACCAGCAGCACGATCAGGTCGCCGGAGTAGACGACGAGCAGCATCGCGGAGGTGAACAGGGAGACGAGAGCGGCGTAGGAGGGGTAGCGCGGGTCGTCGCGCAGGTAGCCCGTGGAGTAGATCTGCACGCAGGTGGCGATGGTGCCGACCAGGACGGCGACGAGCGCGGCGAAGCCGTCGATGTGCAGGGCGAGTTCGATGGGGACGGAGCCGGTGGGCGTGAGCTCGGTGGCGGCGTCGACGGCCCGGCCGCCGCCCTGGCGCGCGGCGACCAGCACGGTCAGGACGAGGGAGGCGAGGGTCGGCAGGACGGCGAGCGGGCGGACGAAGCCGGGGGCGGTGCGGCCGAGCAGCAGGCCGGCCGCGGCACCGAGGAACGGAAGGAGGGGGACGAGGACGGCGAGGGTGGTCGTGGTCACGCGGTGGCCTCAGCCTTCTCAGCGGCCCGCGCTCGCGCGGCGGCGTCGCTGTCGGGGCCGTCGTCGGAGTCGTCGGGGCCCTCGGCGGCGTCGCGGAGCCGGTCGATGTCCGCGGTACCGCGGTTGCGGTGGACGGCGAGGACGATCGCCAGGCCGATGCCGATCTCGGCGGCGGCGATGGCGATGGTGAACAGGGTCAGGGCCTGCCCGGAGTGCAGGGTCTCGGTCGCGGCCCTGCTGAGCCAGACGTCGAAGGCGACCAGGTTGAGGTTGACGGCGTTGAGCATGAGCTCGACGGACATCAGGACCAGGATCGCGTTGCGGCGGGCGAGGACGCCGTACAGGCCGGTGCAGAAGAGGAGGGCGGAGAGCACGGCGGGATAGGCGAGGTGCATCAGCGGACACCTTCCTTCGCGCCCTGGCCGCCGTGGGCCCCCGGGGTCCGGGCGGCGGAGGAAGCGGCTGCCCTCGCCTTGCGGGACAGGACGATCGCGCCGACCAGGGCGGCCAGCAGGAGGACGGAGAGGGCCTCGAAGGGCAGCACCCAGTTCCGGAAGAGGCTCTCGCCGGTGACCTTCGTGGTGCCGGCGGTAGCGCCGTCCAGGTCGATCCAGGTGGTGCGGAAGGCGTCGACGACCACCCAGACCAGGGCGGTCGCGGCGGCGCCGGCCACGACGAGGGCGGCCCAGCGGTTGCCGGAGTCGGCGTCCGGGGAGCGGCCGATGGGCGCCTTGGTGAGCATCAGCCCGAACAGCAGGAGGACGACGACGGAACCGACGTAGATGAGGACCTGCACCCAGGCGATGAACTCGGCGGTGAGCAGGAGGTACTCGACGGCGAGGCCTCCGAGGGCCACCACCAGCCACAGGGCGGCATGCACCAGCTGCCGGGTGGTGACGGTGACGAGGGCGGCGCCGAAGGTGACCAGGCCGACGAGGAGGAAGGCGATCTCGACTCCGGTCGGGGAGAGGAAGCCGGGGCTTGCGGCGGCGGTGCTCACGCGTCCTCCTCCCGCGGCTCGGCCTGCGCGGCCGCCAGCTTCTCGGCGGTCTTGCGGGCTGCGGCGATCTCCTTGGGTTCCTCCGCACCGGGGTCCAGGGCGGGCGGGGCCGGCACGGTCCACATCCACTCGCGGAGCTTGTCGCGCTCGTGGGTGAGGTCGCGGATGTCGGTCTCGGCGTACTCGAACTCCGGGGACCAGAACAGGGCGTCGAAAGGACAGACCTCGATGCAGATACCGCAGTACATGCACAGGGCGAAGTCGATGGCGAAGCGGTCGAGGACGTTGCGGCTGCGTTCGCGGCCACCGGGGGTCGCCGCCGGGATCGTCTCCTTGTGAGAGTCGATGTAGATACACCAGTCCGGGCACTCGCGGGCGCACAGCATGCAGACCGTGCAGTTCTCCTCGAACAGGCCGATCACGCCTCGGGTCCGGGGCGGCAGGTCGGGCTGGGTGTCCGGGTACTGCTCGGTGACGGTCTTCCTCGTCATCGTGCGCAGGGTGACGGCCAGACCCTTGGCGAGGCCGGCGCCGGGGATGCGGGGTCGGGT
>NZ_POTZ01001136.1 GCF_003236365.1 Streptomyces sp. NTH33 | reverse complement strand
GGCCGTGCACGACACCGCCTCCGCCCTGCTCAACTTCGACGGCATCTCCTACGCCAAGGGCGCCTCCGCCCTGCGCCAACTGGTCGCCTGGCTCGGCGAGAAGGACTTCCTGGCCGGCATCAACACCCACTTCGAACGCCACCGGTTCGCCAACGCCACCCTCGCCGACTTCATCGACTCCCTCGCCTCCGCCACCGACCGCGACGTCCACGCCTGGGCCGACGCCTGGCTGCGCACCACCGGCGTCGACACGCTCACCGCGACCGTCGACGCCCGCCCCGGCGAGTGGACCCTCGCCCTCGACCGCGACGGCAGCCGCCCGCACCGCGTCACCGTCGGCGTCTACGACCGCGACCTCGCCGACGGCCGCACCCTCGTCGTACGGGAGCGCTACGAGACCGACGTCCCCGGCGACGGCGCGGCGCCACCC
>NZ_POTZ01001135.1 GCF_003236365.1 Streptomyces sp. NTH33 | reverse complement strand
GGCGATGACACCGCGCCGGCCGGTACGACGGCCTCCCCCGCCGGCCATCAACCGGTCGTCCGGGCCGCAACGGCGTCGGACGTGGTGCGTGCCGAGCCCGTACGCGTGGAACCGCGGCCCGCGGCCCCGGCCGAACACCAGGCGGAGTCCGCCCCGGTCGTCGTCGAGATCGGGCGGGTCGAGGTGCGGGTGGTCACCGACGCGCCGTCGGGCCCGCCACGCGAGCGCAGGCCCCGGCCCAGGACCGGCCCGACCCTGGACGAGTACCTGGGCAGCGCCGCAGGACGGGGGGCATCGTGACCGCGCACTTCGCCATTCCGGCGACCACCTTCGTGCTGCGGGAAATCGTCCAGCGTCGCGTCACGCCGGCCTACGGGAACTTCCCCGCACCGACCGTCTCCGTGGAGCCCCCGCCACGCCCGCCCGCGAC
>NZ_POTZ01001134.1 GCF_003236365.1 Streptomyces sp. NTH33 | reverse complement strand
GGTGTTCGCCAGCATGATGCGACCAGGAAACAGCGCCCCGTCCGTCTCGGTCGGTGTTGCCAGCACAAACGAGGCTGTCATGGCCGTCAGCTCTGACATCTGCTCCACCACCCAGCGGTCGCTCAGCTCCTGCTCCGGGTCCGCTTCCGGATTGCCCGCCACAAAATTCACCGCATCCAGAAAACGGGCATACACCCGGCGGCGGACCACCGTGGCCCCCACCAGGCTCTGCAGGTCCTCCGCCATCCCGGTGACCAGACCAAACAGATTCGACACCGTCAGCGACGGGCGGGCACTGCTGCCCTTCCCGTTCATCTCAAAGCCACTGCCGTCAATCGGGTATGCCTGGTACTTCCGCCCCTGCCAGGTCACCGGCTCCCCTTTTTCATTCAGCTCATTACAGAAAAAATACCGCTCACCACCCTGGGCC
>NZ_POTZ01001133.1 GCF_003236365.1 Streptomyces sp. NTH33 | reverse complement strand
CGACGAGCCGGAAGACGGTGACGGTGACGTGGCCGCGGACTTATCACGATTTCCGGCGTCGGCCGTGGAGCAGCCGGCGCACAGCAGCGCAGCGGCAGCGGCGAGGACGAGAGGACGGTGCATGGGATTCTCCGAGGTTCTTGGGCGAGCACTCGGCCACTGCGGCACCGTCTCGCGCGGAGATCTTACGGAGTCACGCACAGCAGTACGAATCAGAACCAGGCGCCAGACGCCCGGTCAGTTCCTGCTGCTCCGTACGGTCCGCACCCCACAACTGACCAGCCGCCTCAGCCGCCTCAACGGCCTCAGAAGACTCCGTGACGGCGTCCGCCCTTATCGCAGGAGGATCGCCTGGCCCCGGAGGCACTGAGGTGACTCGAAGGGCACGATGGGGGAACCGGGAGAGAAGCCCTGCCGTACGAGGGGATAC
>NZ_POTZ01001132.1 GCF_003236365.1 Streptomyces sp. NTH33 | reverse complement strand
GTTCACGGATAACCGGCCTACCACACAGGCAAGTTGACGACTGGAGGACTGTATGGCCCGGGTCGGGCTCCGCCCGCGTACCGTGTTCCGTCCGCGCGGGGCCGAGGCCCGGCGGAGCGCACGCCCCTCCGGGGCCCGGCGGGTGCCGCGTCCGGCCCCCGGTGGACGCCGGCCGCTGCCGTGGCCGCTGCGGCTGCTGGCGATGCTGTGCGCCTTCGTCTTCATGGTGGCGTTCGCGGTCGTGCTGGCGAAGCTGACGCTCGAGCCGTCACCGGCGTCGGCGTCCATCGCGCACACCAATCTGCGTCCGGGGCGCTCGCTGCGGGCCTATCTGGAGGCGCCGGGGCTGCGGGAGATGGTCAAGCAGATCGGCGGGAACCTGCTGCTGGGGGTGCCGTTCGGCGTGCTGGTGCCGGTGGTGGCGCCGGGGG
>NZ_POTZ01001131.1 GCF_003236365.1 Streptomyces sp. NTH33 | reverse complement strand
GCAAAAACGTCCGAGACGAACGCCAGGTCTTCTGAAACGGCAGCGGGACAGAGCGCCTCAGCTGCGGCAGACTCAAAAACAGCGGCTGCATTATCTGCCAGTGCCGCGTCAACAAGTGCCGGGCAGGCCTCAGCCAGTGCCACCGCCGCCGGAAAATCGGCAGAAAGTGCTGCATCGTCTGCTTCAACAGCCACAACGAAGGCTGGCGAAGCCGCTGTACAGGCCAGCGCAGCAGCGAGGTCTGCTTCCGCAGCGAAGACATCCGAGACGAACGCGAAAGCGTCGGAAACCAGCGCAGAATCCTCAAAAACGGCTGCCGCATCGTCCGCCAGTTCGGCGGCGTCATCGGCATCATCTGCGTCTGCTTCAAAAGATGAGGCGACCTGACAGGCGTCAGCAGCAAAGGGCAGCGCCACGACGGCATCCACGAAGGCGACAGAGGC
>NZ_POTZ01001130.1 GCF_003236365.1 Streptomyces sp. NTH33 | reverse complement strand
GTACGGGTGAGGGGACCGGGGCGCGGCTCACGGTGAACGGCAAGCCGCTTCAGGAGCCGTACGTGAGGGGCGGCGACGCCGACGGAGTGCACAAGGCGTACGACGTGAAGGTTCCGAAGGAGCGGCTGTTCCTGCTGGGCGACCACCGGGCGAACTCGAACGACTCGCGTTTCTTCGCCGACGACCACGGCGGAACGGTGGCCGTCTCGGCCGTCAAGGGCCGGGTCGTCAAGAGCCTCACTGCCCCGTTCCTGTTGCTCGTCGCGATGATCGCGGGGACTGTCTCGGCCCTGGTGGGGCTCGGTCTGGGAATCGCGGCGCTGGCCGAGCGGCGGCGGAAGGCGGTGCCGTCCGTGCCGCCGTGGCCCAGGCGGGTGTGAACGCGGACGGGGCCCGCCGTCGGGGGGAGTACCGGCGGGCCCCGTGGCGGCTCTCGGACTCAGTG
>NZ_POTZ01001129.1 GCF_003236365.1 Streptomyces sp. NTH33 | reverse complement strand
GGCCGGCGGCCCCGCCATCGCCGAGGCCGCCGGCCGCTGGGCCTTCCCCGCCCACGCCGTCGACGCCGACCACCTCCGCCTGGGCGAGGCCTGCCTGCGCGACGCCGCCCCGACCCCGGCGCTGCGCCGCAAACTCGTCGACCAACTCGACGACCTGGCACGCGCGCTGCGCGTCCGGGAGGCGTGGAACACGGCCGGCCGCGGCCGGTGACCCCGCGCAGGCCGGTCGTCCCCTCCCGGGCTTCCCGGGGCCGGGGACGACCGGCCCGCACCCCAGAGACAGAACCGTGACGCCGAGTCACCGCCTCCACTCCGGGTAGCCCACACCCGGCAGGGCTCCCGTACCCACTTTCGGGTTCTGATCGTCGTGCTTTCGGGCGCGCCGGGCTTTACTGCGTACAAGCTGGTAGCCCCTGCCCCCGCGCCACGGAGGTCAGTCCCATGAG
>NZ_POTZ01000112.1 GCF_003236365.1 Streptomyces sp. NTH33 | reverse complement strand
GCCGGGGCCTGGTCGAGGGACTTCGGGGGAGCCGGCTCCGACGCCGGCTCCGGCGACTGCTGCTGGGCCTTCTCCAGGAAGCGGAGGAGCTCCACGGGGAAGGGCAGGACGAGCGTGGAGTTCTTCTCCGCTGCGACGGCCGTTATCGTCTGCAGGAGCCGCAGTTGCAGCGCGGCGGGCGTGTCGGCCATCTGCTGCGCCGCCTCGGCCAGCTTCTTTGACGCCTGGAACTCCGCGTCCGCGTTGATGACGCGGGCCCGCCGGTCCCGGTCGGCCTCCGCCTGCCGGGCCATGGACCGCTTCATCGTGTCCGGCAGGGACACGTCCTTGATCTCCACACGGTCGATCTGCACGCCCCACCCGACGGCCGGGCTGTCGATCATCAGCTCCAGCCCCTGGTTGAGCTTCTCGCGGTTGGACAGCAGGTCGTCCAGGTCGCTCTTGCCGATGATCGAACGCAGCGACGTCTGGGCCATCTGCGAGACCGCGAACCGGTAGTCCTCCACCCGGATGAGCGCGCTCTCCGGGTCGATCACCTTGAAGTAGACGACCGCGTCCACGCGTACGGTCACGTTGTCCCGGGTGATGCCCTCCTGGGCGGGGATCGGCAGCGTGACGATCTGCAGGTTGACCTTGTAGAGCCGGTCCACGAACGGGAGGATCATCGCCAGGCCCGGTGGTCGCGGCTCACCGGTCAGCCGCCCGAGCCGGAACACCACCCCGCGCTCGTACTGCTTGACGACCCGCATGGCCGCGGCGAGGTACACGAACCCCGCGCAGCCTGCGGCGATCACACTGGTCACCAGTTCCTGCACCATGACGACTCCTCGGACGGACGGCCGTCTGCGCCTTGTGCGCCTGCTTCAACGATAGGCCCGGTCCGGGAAAAGTGGGCGGGCCGCGACGCTCACAGAGCGACGCTCACAGCGCGGTGAAGGTGTCGGTGCGCGAGCAGTGCGCGAGCACCACGCCGGTGTGCACCTCGTAGTACCAGGCGCGCAGGTTCAGCCGCCCGTCCGCCAGCCGCCGTTCGACGCAGGGGTACGAGCGCAGCCGCAGCACCTGCGTCAGGACGTGCGCCTGCACGCCCTCGGCGACCGCCGGGTCCTCCGCGGCGACCTTGGGCGGGGGCGTCGCCCGGACCAGCCAGTCCCGTACGGCGGGTACGGCGTCCAGGTCGTCCCCGCGGACCAGGGCGCCGACGGCCCCGCAGTGCGAGTGGCCGCACACGACGACCTCGCGGACGCCGAGCACCTCCACGGCGTACTCGATGGTGGCCGCCTCGCCGGTGGGGTGCGCGGAGGCGTACGGCGGCACGATGTTGCCCGCGGTGCGCAGCTCGAACAGCTCGCCGGGGCGGGCGCCGGTGATCAGGGCCGGGACGACCCGGGAGTCGGAGCAGGTGATGAACAGGACCTCGGGGGACTGCCCCTCGGCGAGCCGGGCGAAGTCCGCCGGCCGCCGTCCGAACGCACGGGCGTTGTCGATCAAGGGCTGCATGGACCTACGTTAACCCGGCGTGGTCGCGCACATGCTCTGCGTCACGCCGTTTCGACGAGTCCCTTGGCGTCCCGGGCGAGGGCGGTGAGGCGGGATATCGCGCGGAAGTACTTCTTGCGGTAACCGCCGTTCAGCATCTCCTCGCTGAACAGCCGGTCGAAGGGCAGCCCCGAGGCCAGCACGGGCACCTCGCGGTCGTAGAGCCGGTCCGCGAGCACCACGAGCCGCAGCGCGGTGGACTGGTCGGGCACCGGCCGCACCCCGGTGAGGCACACGGCCGCCACGCCGTCGGTCAGGGCGCCGTAGCGGCTGGGATGGACCTTGGCCAGGTGGTCGAGGAGCTGCGGGAAGTCGTCGAGGGAGGCGTTGCCGGTGGCGTACGCCGCCTTGGTCACCTGCTCGTCGGAGTACGGCGCCGGCGCCTCGGGCAGGCCGCGGTGGCGGTAGTCCTCGCCGTCGATGCGCAGCGTGCGGAAGTGCGCGGACAGGCCCTGGATCTCGCGCAGGAAGTCCGTGGCGGCGAACCGGCCCTCGCCGAGCTTGCCCGGCAGCGTGTTGGAGGTGGCGGCGAGCGCGACGCCCTCGTCGACGAGCCGGCCGAGCAGGGTGGAGACGAGCACGGTGTCGCCGGGGTCGTCCAGCTCGAACTCGTCGATGCACAGCAGCTGGTGGCCGGAGAGGGTCTCGACCGTCTTCTGGAAGCCGAGGGCGCCGACGAGGTTGGTCAGCTCCACGAACGTGCCGAACGCCTTGCGGGCGGGCTCGGCCCCGGCGGCGTGCCACAGGGAGGCCAGCAGGTGGGTCTTGCCGACGCCGTAGCCGCCGTCGAGGTAGACGCCGCGGGGGCCGGCGGGGGCCTTGCCCCTGGCGGTCCTCCCCTTGCCGCCGCCCTTGCTCCTTCCGAAGCCGAAGAAGCCGCGCCGGGCGGAGCCGGCCGAGGGCGCGTCGCCGAGCCCGGCGGAGAAGCCCTCCAGCACCCGCACGGCCTCGGTCTGGCTGGGCTGCCCGGGGTCCGGGATGTACGTCGCGAAGCGCACCGCGTCGAAGCGCGGCGGCGGCACCATCTCGGCGACCAGCCGGTCGGCGGGGACGTGCGGCTCGCGGGCGCACAGCGACAGCGGGGCCGCGTCGGTCAGGGAGCTGAGCCCGGAGGCGGCTGTGGAGGACGACACGGTTCCCCATGGTAAGCGGCGTGGAACACTGCACGACATGCGACGCCTGTTCCCTGTGACCGACGAAACAGCAGCCCAGACCCTGAACGGGGCTCGCGGGGCCGGTGGTGCGAGCGTGCCCGGTGCCCCGGAGGACCGGGAGTGGACCCTCGCCGAGCTGGCGGCCGCCTACGCCTACCCGGAGCCCGGACCGGCGGGCCGGGAGCCCTGGCTGCGCGCCAACATGGTGGCCACGCTGGACGGGGCCGCCCAGCACGAGGGCCGTTCACAGCCCATCTCCAGCGCCGCCGACATGCGGATCTTCGGCACGCTGCGGGGGCTGGCCGACGTCGTGGTGGTCGGTGCGGAGACGGTCCGCCAGGAGGGGTACCGCCCGGCCCGGGCGCGGGCGGAGTTCGCGGCGCTGCGGGAGGCGGCCGGGCAGGGGCCGGCCGCGGCGATCGCGGTGGTCACCGCGAGCCTGGAGCTGGACTTCTCGCTGCCGCTGTTCACCTCGCCCCTCGTCCCCACGCTGATCCTCACGGGTGCCGCGGCGGCTCCCGACCGGATCGCGACGGCGGAGAAGGCGGGTGCGCGGGTGGTGATCGCCGGCGACGGCATCGGCATCGACCCCGTCCGCGCCGTCCAGGCCCTCGCCGGACTCGGCCACACCCGCCTGCTCACCGAGGGCGGCCCCCGCCTGCTCGGCCAGATGGTGGCGTCCGGAGTCCTCGACGAACTGTGCCTCACCGTCTCCCCGATGCTCACCGCCGGCAACGCCCAGCGCATCGCCGGCGGCCCCTCCCTCACGGTTCCCCAGCGCTTCACCCTCGCCTCCCTGCTGGAGGAGGAGGGCTTCCTGTTCAGCCGCTACCGACGGGACTGACGGGACCGACGGGACCGGCGGGACCGGCAGGACTGACGGAGCTGGCGGGACTGCGGGACCGGCGGAACGTACGGGACTGATCGGGCCCAGGGTGCGTGGCCGGTGCACCAAATCCCCGCGATACCCGTGCGATCACGGGGCAGGATGGTTTCCGCAGGGGCGGGTACGGCCCGTGAAGGCAGACGGAGGGGCCGTGGCCCCCGAAGAAGAGAGGGCGCCTGGTGTTCACAAGCGTATTGATGATCGAGAAGGCCCTGACGTCCGCCGACGTGGAGTTCGTCACCACCTTGCACGGCGAGGAGCCGGTCTTCTTCCACGTGCTGCTCCAGCCCCGCGGCGACCAGGCGGACCGGCTGCTGCGGGCCATCGACGACATCGCGCTCGGCGAACTCGACGAGGCGGCGCGCGAGGGCGAGACCCCCGAGGGCGCGGCCGCGAAGAGCGAGGGGGAGCGGGCCCTGGACGTGTCCCTCAAGGCGCTGCGCGCGGCCGGCGGCGAGGCCGAGGGACGGCTCGTCGAGGACCACCCGCTGGACGCCCTGAAAACCCTGGTCACCGAGGTCGACGCCGACGAGGTCATCGTCCTGACCGACCCGCACTACGTGGAGGAGTTCTTCCACCGCGACTGGGCCTCGCGGGCCCGCCACAAGGTCGGCGTACCGGTCCTGAAACTCTTCTCCCACAGCAAGGCATAGGCTACGTCGTACCGCAGCCGCACCACCTGGGGAGAAAAGCGCATGGCACCCGGCCTTCCTACCGCCATGGACCGACCGCACTTCATCGGCATCGGCGGCGCCGGAATGTCGGGCATCGCCAAGATCCTCGCGCAGCGCGGCGCCAAGGTGGCCGGCAGCGACGCGAAGGAGTCGGCGACCGCCGAGGCGCTGCGCGCGCTGGGCGCCACCGTGCACATCGGGCACGCGGCCGAGCACCTCGCCGACGACGCGAGCTGCGTCGTCGTCTCCTCGGCGATCCGCGAGGACAACCCGGAGCTGGCCCGCGCGGCCGAGCTGGGCATCCCGGTCGTCCACCGCTCCGACGCCCTGGCCGCCCTGATGGAGGGCCTGCGCCCGCTCGCCGTGGCCGGCACCCACGGCAAGACCACCACCACCTCCATGCTGGCGGTCTCCCTCACCGAGCTGGGCCTGAGCCCGTCGTACGCCATCGGCGGCGACCTGGACGCTCCCGGCTCCAACGCGCTGCACGGCGAGGGCGACATCTTCGTCGCCGAGGCGGACGAGTCGGACCGCAGCTTCCACAAGTACGCGCCCGAGGTCGCCATCGTCCTCAACGTCGAGCTCGACCACCACGCCAACTACGCCTCGATGGACGAGATCTACGAGTCCTTCCAGACCTTCGCGGACCGGATCGTCCCCGGCGGCACGCTGGTGATCTCCGCCGACCACGAGGGCGCGCGCGAGCTGACCCGGCGCCTGGCGGGCTCCGTGAGGACGGTGACGTACGGCGAGGCCGAGGACGCCGACGTACGGGTCCTGTCCGTCGTACCGCAGGGCCTGAAGAGCGAGGTCACCGCGGTGCTGGACGGCACCGGGCTGACCTTCGCGGTCTCCGTCCCCGGCCGCCACTACGCGCACAACGCGGTCGCCGCGCTGGCCGCGGGCGCCGCCCTCGGCATCCCGGCCGCCGAGCTCGCCCCCGCGATCGCCGCGTACACCGGCGTCAAGCGGCGCCTGCAGCTCAAGGGCGAGGCCGCCGGCGTCCAGGTGATCGACTCCTACGCGCACCACCCCACCGAGATGACCGCCGACCTGGAGGCGATGCGCGCGGCCGCCGGCGACGCCCGGATCCTCGTCGTCTTCCAGCCGCACCTGTTCTCCCGCACCCAGGAGCTGGGCAAGGAGATGGGCCAGGCCCTCGCCCTCGCCGACGCCTCGGTCGTCCTGGACATCTACCCGGCCCGCGAGGACCCGATCCCCGGCATCACCAGCGAGCTGATCGTCGAGGCGGCCCGGGCGGCGGGGGCCGGCGTCACGGCCGTGCACGACAAGGCCGAGGTGCCGGACGTGATCGCGGGAATGGCGAAGGCCGGTGATCTGGTTCTCACCATGGGCGCGGGCGACGTCACCGACCTCGGACCGCGCATCCTGGACCGTCTGTCGAAGTAGTCGAAGCAAGGGACTGAGGGCTCATGCCGTACGACGTAGAGAAGCCGGACGAGCAGTGGCGCGAGGAGCTGACCCCGGCCGAGTACGCGGTGCTGCGCCAGGCCGGTACGGAGCCCGCCTTCACCGGTGAGTACACGGACACCAGGACCAAGGGCGTGTACTCCTGCCGGGCCTGCGGCGCCGAGCTGTTCACCTCCGGCACCAAGTTCGCGTCCCACTGCGGCTGGCCGTCCTTCTACGACCCGAAGGACACCGACGCCGTGGAACTCCTGGAGGACCGCTCCCACGGAATGGTGCGCACCGAGGTACGGTGCGCCCGCTGCGGCTCGCACCTCGGACACGTCTTCGAGGGCGAGGGCTACCCGACCCCGACCGACCAGCGGTACTGCATCAACTCGATCTCCCTGCGGCTGGTCCCCGACGAGGGCTGAGGCGGACGCCGGCCCCGTCCGGGGACGTGGCCGGAGTCCCGGTCCCCCTCACAGGGCTTCGTCGTCCCACTGTTCGAGGAGCAGGTCGGCCATGTCCTCACCGGGTTCCGTCGCTCCGTCGCGGAGGGACAGTTCGCTCCAGATGACTTTGCCCTGGGGCGTGTACCTCGTGCCCCAGCGCTGAGCCAGCCGGGCGACGAGGAACAGACCGCGCCCGCCCTCGTCCGTCGTGGCGGCCTTGCGCAGGTGCGGTGACGTGCTGCTGCCGTCGGAGACCTCGCAGACGAGGTTGCGGCCGCACAGCAGCCGGACGCGGATCGGCTCGCTGCCGTAGCGGATCGCGTTGGTGACCAGTTCGCTGAGGATCAGCTCGGTGTTGAAACCCACCTCCTCCAGTCCCCACACGTCGAGCTGCCGGACGCACGCCGCGCGCACCGGAGCGACGGTCGCGGGGTCGCGGGGCACCTCCCAGTCCGCGACGCGCGCCGGGTCCAGCAGGCGGGTGCGTGCCACCAGCAGCGCGACGTCGTCGCTGGGGTGTGGTGGCAGCACGGCGTCGATCACCGCCCGGCACGTCTCCTCCGGGTGCCGGCCGGGCCGGCCGGTCAGGGCGTCGCGCAGCAGGGCGAGGCCGGTGTCGATGTCCCGGTCCCGGTCCTCGACCAGCCCGTCGGTGAACAGGACCAGATGTGACCCCTCCGCCAGGTCCAGCTCGGCGGTCTCGACGGGCAGGCCCTCCGCCAGGCCGAGGGGCGGGGAGGCGGGCACCTCGGGGAAGTCCACGGTGCCGTCGGGACGTACCAGCGCGGGCCCGGGGTGACCTGCCGTCGCCACGGTGCAGCGTCCGCCGACGGGGTCGTAGATCGCGTACAGGCAGGTGGCTCCGGTGACCGGATCGGTCTCGGCCTCGGCCGCCTTGTCCTGGTCGATCCGGGTGACCAGCTCGTCGAGGTGGGCCAGGATCTCGTCGGGCGGCAGGTCGAGGGCCGAGAAGTTGAGGACGGCGGTGCGCAGGCGGCCCATGGTGGCGGCGGCGTGCAGGCCGTGGCCGACGACGTCGCCGACGACGAGGGCTGCGCGGGCGCCCGGCAGCGGGATGACGTCGAACCAGTCCCCGCCCACGCCGGCGCGGGCGGGCAGGTAGCGGTGGGCCACCTCCAGGGCGTCCTGCTCGGGCAGCTCCCGGGGCAGCAGGCTGCGCTGCAGGGTCACGGCGACGCCGTGTTCGCGGGTGTAGCGGCGCGCGTTGTCGACGCACACGGCCGCCCGCGCGACCAGCTCCTCGGCGAAGGACAGGTCTTCCTCGTCGAAGGGGCCCCGCTGGTCCGTCCGCCAGAAGTCGACCAGTCCCAGCACGACGCCCCGCGCCCGCATCGGCACGGCGATGAGCGAGCGGATCCCGTACTCGAGGACTTTCCGGGCCCTTTCCGGGCTCTGGGCCTGCCAGCCGGGGGCGGCGCCCAGGTCGGCCTCCAGCACCGCGTGACCTTTCTCCAGCGCCACCGCCATGGGCGTGCCGGGCAACCAGGTGATCGGCTCGCCCACCGGGAAGAGCGGAGCGTCCGGACTGCCGCGATTGGCCGCGCGGCGCATGTCCGCCGCCCGCGTCGGCTCGTCACCGCGCAGGACGGGGTCCAGCAGCTCGACGGTGACCAGGTCGGCGAAGCGCGGGACGGCGACCTCCGCCAGCTCCTCGGCGGTCCGTACGACGTCCAGCGTGGTGCCGATCCGTACACCGGCGTCGTACAGCAGTCCCAGGCGCTCCTGGGCCACTTCGATCCGGCCCGAGAGCGCGCGCAGTTCCGTGGTGTCCCGCAGCGTCGCCACACTGCCCGGTGGCCCTCCCGCGCGGTCCGTGGGACGTACGTTGACGGCCAGTAGCCGGTCTCCCGAGAGGAGCACCTCGTCGCTGGCCACCCGGCCGGAGGCCAGCAGCTCGGCCATCCGCGGTTCGAGGTCGAGATCGGCGACCCTGCGCCCCTCCGCGTCCGGCGCGAGGCCCAGCAGCCGCCGCGCCTCGTCGTTGGCCAGGAGCAGCCGGCCCTCGCCCCCGAGGACGAGGACGCCCTCCCGCACGGAGTGGAGGACGGCGTCGTGGTGCTCGTACATCCGTGTCATCTCGACATGGCCCAGGCCATGGGTCTGCCGCCGCAGCCGCCTGCTCGCCCAGGCCGACCCGGCCGTGGCCAGGACGAGCGCGCCCGCGACGGCGCCGAGCAGGACCGGCAGCTGGCGCGTGACCGTTTCGTTCACCGACTCCAGCGTGATCGCGACATCCACGATGCCGGCGACCGAGCCGTCCGGCCGGAAGACGGGAACGATCGAGTCGACCGCGGGGCCGCGGCTCCCCGTGATGACCTTCGTGAAGGACTTGCCCCGCGCCGCCTCCTCGTACGGGCCGATGACGTGTTTGCCGATCAGGGCGGGGTCGGGGTGCGTGAGCCGGATCCCGTCCGGCCGGTACACGACGACGAAGGCCACCCCGGTTCGCTTCCGGGCGGCCTCGGCGCGCGGTTGCAGGATCGCCGTCGGATGGGGGCCGTCCAGGGCTTCCACCGTCCCCGGGGCACTCGCGAACGCGTTGGCCACGGAGAGCGTGCGGTCCCGGGCGTCCTCCAGGCTGCCGCGCCGGGCCTGCAGGACGAGGACGGCTCCCACGGAGCCGATCAGCACCAGCAGTATCACCATCTGCAGGACGAACGTCTGGGCGGCGAAACTGCGCGTGCTCGACCCCGGATCCGCACGGCGCCGGAGTGGACGACGGCCGGTGAGGATCCGGGAGGTCAGAATCCTGCACCGGATGAGAAATCCGGCCATATGCTCATTTTTAGCACTGGAGGCCATGGGGGGTGTGGTGGTTCGCTGCCGGGCGCCCTGGCCGGGACCCGCGGCGGGGCCTGTCGTGGGGTCACGCGGTGGCGGTGGGCCGCCACGCTTTGCAGTGCACTCCCGAGTGGGACAATATGTGACATAGGTGGCGTCAATGGTGCCGTCGGCACTCTTCGCTTTCCTTGGCGAGGCGGGTGGAAAACATGGACGTAGCCTCCTACGTCGTACTGGCCGCGGGGACGGCCCCCTGGGTCATCTACGGCGCCTTCATCCCCGGAATCTTCATCGCGGGTGCCCTGGTGTGGGCCATCGTGCTGGGCATCGGTGTGATGCGCCGGGAGTCGGAACGGCCGAGCGAGGCCGAGCAGCCGCACCTGCCGGTCACCGGCGCGATCCACGAGATCAGTGAGGTGCGGGAGCCGGACGAGGTGCACTGCGACAACGGGGAGCGGCTCATGCCCTACGAGCTGCACGCCAGCGGGAGCCGGCGCAAGCCGGACCAGCACCGGCGCCGCTGGTCCCCCGGCAGCAGCGGCTCCTTCGGCGGCGGTGGCGGCGGTCGGACCTGACCCGACGGAGGCCGCACCCGCCAAGGCGGGGCGGGTCTTTCAAGGCCTGCCTCGCCTTATGACGCCCGCCTCGCCTTATGACGCCCGCCTCGCCTTATGACGCGCGTCGCGCACTCTGACGGGCGGCCCGTGCCCCCGGCTCGCGGCCCGGTCCGTGGCCGGGCCCGCTTTCGGCGCGGCCGGGAAAACGTCCGTCAAAGGGCGCCGAGCCGGCCGTCGGCGCCGCATGCGACACGGACCCGCGTGACGATCCGTGGCGCCCCGTGGCGACCATGACGACCGGGCCACGGCGCCGGCCGCCACCGCGCAGTCGCCGACGGGGACTCACGACTTGCCCACAGTGCGGTCACGGCGGGGGACACGGGTGTTTCCTGCCGGGGCCGCACGGCGTTCGGCGTCTAGACTCTTCCGGCAACAGCCCGCGCGGCCGTGGCCGAGAGCGGCGGCTTCCGCCAGACCCGGAGGGTGTTCGGCGTTTTGATACGGATGGATTCAGTCACCAAGCGGTACCCGGACGGCACGGTGGCGGTCGACCGGCTCTCGCTCGAGATCCCGGACCGCTCGATCACCGTCCTCGTCGGACCGTCGGGCTGCGGCAAGACCACCACCCTGCGGATGATCAACCGGATGGTGGAGCCCAGCGAGGGCCGTATCCTCCTGGACGGTGCCGACATCCAGGAACAGCCCGTCAACACCCTGCGCCGGTCGATGGGTTACGTCATCCAGAACGCGGGCCTCTTCCCGCACCGCACCATCGTCGACAACATCGCGACCGTGCCCCGCCTGCTCGGCTGGGGCAGGAGCAAGGCCCGTGCGCGGGCGGCCGAGTTGATGGAGCGCGTCGGACTCGACGCCTCGCTCGCCAAGCGGTACCCCTACCAGCTCTCCGGCGGCCAGCAGCAACGCGTCGGCGTGGCGCGGGCGCTCGCCGCGGACCCGCCGGTGCTGCTGATGGACGAGCCGTTCTCCGCCGTCGATCCGGTGGTGCGCAAGGGGCTCCAGGACGAACTCCTCCGCATTCAGGAGGACTTGGGAAAGACCATCGTCTTCGTCACCCACGACATCGACGAGGCCGTCAAGCTCGGCACCATGGTGGCGGTGCTGCGCACCGGTGGCCGGCTCGCCCAGTACGCGCCGCCCGCCGACCTGCTGTCCGCCCCCGCGGACGGCTTCGTCGAGGACTTCCTCGGCACCGACCGCGGCATTCGCCGGCTGTCCTTCTTCGCCTCCGGGGGACTCCGGCTGCAGAAGTCCCCGATCGTCGCCGTCGACTCCACCGCCGAGCAGATCGCCGCCCGCGTCACTCCCGGCGTGCCCTACCTCCTCGTTACCGACCTCGACGGCAGACCCCTCGGCTGGGGCGAGCCGGACGCGCTCACCGCCGGGTCTCTGGATTCGGCCCGGCTCCTGCCCCACGGGCGGCCGTTCGAGTACGGCGGCGAGTCCCTGCGTGCCGCCCTGGACGGCGCCGTGCTCTCGCCGACCGGCTGGGCGGTGGCCGTGGACGGCACCGGCCGCGTGGTCGGCGTCGTCTCGCAGCAGACCATCGGCGAGGCCATCCGCAGTGCCCACGCCGAGGGCCGCAGCGCTGCCGGGACCGAGGCAGGGACCGAGGCAGGGGTCGCCGGGTGAACCGATTCTTCGACATTCCGAGCGACCTCCAGCACAGCTGGCTCGGCCTGATCGGCCTGCATCTGCGCGAGGCCCTGCTGCCGGTCCTGGCCGGCCTCGTCGCGGCCCTGCCCCTCGCCCAGCTGTGCGTGCGGTTCCGCTGGCTGTACCCGCCCGTGCTGAGCCTGACGACCGTGCTGTACGCCATCCCGTCGCTGGCGTTCTTCGTCGTCCTCATCGACTACACCGGCCAGACCGAGCTCACCGTGATGATCCCGCTCGCCGTCTACAGCCTGGTCGTGCTCGTCCCGGCCATCGTCGACGGCGTCCGCTCGGTGCCGCCGGAGACGCTCGCCGCCGCCACCGCGATGGGCTTCGGTCCCCTACGGCGGTACGCACAGGTGCAGTTGCCGATCGCGGTGCCCGCGATCATCGCCGGGCTGCGGGTGGCGACCGTGTCGAGCATCTCCCTGGTCAGCGTCGGCATGCTGATCGGCAACCAGGGCGCCCTCGGCAACCTGCTCCACGACGCCAACATCTACCACCGGCCCGAACTCGCGGTGAACTCCGTGGTCACCACGGCGGCCCTGGCCGTCCTCGCCGACGGCGCGCTGGTCCTCCTGCGCCTGCTGCTGACCCCCTGGATGCCGCGCGGCGCCGGGCGCCGGAAACCGAAGGACGTCCAGGGCCGGCCCGACGCGGCCGTGCCCGCACTGGAGGACGCCGCCCGGTGAACGTACTCCACTTCGTCAACGCCTTCTTCAGCGACGGCGCCCACTGGACGGGCTACGACGGCATCCCCACGCGCCTGGCCGAGCACATCCGGTACTCCCTGCTGGCGCTCGTCCTCGCCGCCGTCATCGGGCTGCCGGTCGGTCTGCTCACCGGGCACTACGGGCGCGGCGGCAACACCCTCGCCCTGATCGCCACCGCCGGGCGGGCGCTGCCCAGCTTCGGCCTGCTGGTGCTGATGTTCATCCTGCTCGGCTTCGGCATGGTCCCCGTGATGATCCCGCTGGTCGTCCTCGCCGTCCCGCCGATCCTGGTGACGACGTACGAGGCGATGCGCTCCGTCGATCCGTCCCTGGTGGACGCCGCCCGCGGCATGGGCATGGGGGAGTCCCGCATCCTCTTCCACGTCGAACTGCCCGTCGCGCTCCCGCTGATCCTCAGCGGCCTGCGCTCGGCGGCCATCCAGATCGTCTCCACGGCCACCATCGCCGCGTACGTCAGCCTCGGCGGCCTCGGGCGGTACATCATCGACGGCCTCTACCAGCGCGACTACGAGAAGGTCGTGGGCGGGGCCACCCTGGTCGCCGTGATGGCGCTGGCGACGCTCGCGGTGTTCTGGGCGGTGGCGCGGGCCGTGGTGTCGCCGGGGGTGCGGCGCGGCGGCTGACGGCGGGGTGCGGACGTTGGGGCGCGGACACGGCACCGTACCGCCTGCCCCCAACCGGCCGCACGTTGAAGTGAATCGGTGGCCCGGTGCTCTTGACGGGGGGAGAAGTCGCTGGATTGGATCAGTGAGTGACTTCTTACGCGAAGAGCACCAGGTCCAGCACGAGACACCCCGGCGCGGCCGTCGTCGCGCTCGCCGTCACCGCGGCGTTCCTCGCGGGGTGTTCGTCCTCCGGCGGCAGCGGCAAGGACCCGCTCTCGGAGGGCAGGGCGAGCGGTGACACGGTCGTCGTCGGCTCCAACAACTTCGCCGAGAGCATCCTGCTCGCCGACATCTACGGCGAGGCACTGAAGGCCAAGGGCATCAAGGTCACCTACAAGCCCAACATCGGCAGCCGCGAAACCACCTACGGCCTGCTCAAGAACGGCTCGGTCACCGTGCTGCCCGAGTACAACGGCGCGCTGCTGGCCTACCTCGACTCCAAGGCCGCCCCGAAGACGGCCGCCGAGACGACGGCCGCCATCAACGCCAAGCTGGACTCCAGGCTGACGCTGCTGGAGCCGGCCCCCGCGGAGGACAAGGACTCCGTCACCGTCAACCAGGAGACGGCGAAGAAGTACCACCTCACCGAGAAGTCCTCCATCGCGGATCTGAAGGACATCGCCAAGGACCTCGTCATCGGCGGCTCACCGGAGTTCCAGACCCGGCATCAGGGCCTGGAGGGCCTGAAGTCGGTGTACGGGGTGGAGTTCAAGTCCTTCAAGGCGCTGGACGCGGGCGGTCCGCTGACCCAGACGGCGTTGAAGAAGAACACCGTGCAGGCCGCGGACGTCTTCACTACGGACCCGACCATCGCCAAGGAGAAGTTCGTCGTCCTGCAGGACCCGGAGAACCTCTTCGGGTTCCAGAACGTCCAGCCGCTCGTGTACAAGAGCGGGCTGAACCAGAAGGGCGTCGACGTGCTCAACGCGGTCTCCGCCAAGCTGGACACGGCCACCCTGCTGCGCCTGGACACCCAGGTGCAGGTGGAGAAGAAGGACCCGCTGGATGTCGCCCGGGCCTGGCTGAAGTCGGCGGGCCTCGACTGACGCACCGCAGTGGGGCAGCGGGGCCGGCGGCACCAGGCGGATGCCGCCGGCACCGTACTGGCCCCGGCCCGCCCGGCCGACGCCGCCGGGTCCCCTCAGACGCGGGCCTCCGCCCGCTCGGCGGAGGCGATCAACTGGTCGAGGAGGACGATCAGCACGTCCCGGCAGGACTCGCGCTCCCGTGCGTCGCACAGCACCACCGGGACGTGCTCCGGAAGCGCCAGGGCGTCCCGGATGTCCTCCACCGGGTACGGGTGCTCCCCGTGGAAGCCGTTGACGGCGACCACGAAGGGGATGTGCCGGCGCTCGAAGAAGTCGATCGCGGCGAAGCTCACCTTCGGCCTGCGCACATCGACGAGGACCACGGCGCCCAGGGCGCCCAGGGCGAGGTCGTTCCACATGAACCAGAACCGCTGCTGCCCGGGCGTACCGAAGAGGTACAGCACGAGGTCGTCGCTGATCGTGATGCGGCCGAAGTCCAGGGCGACGGTGGTGGTCCGCTTCTCCTCGATGCCGTCGAGGTCGTCGACGTCCAGACCGGCCGCGGTCAGGGACTCCTCCGTGCGCAGCGGCACGATCTCGCTGACCGACCCGACCATCGTGGTCTTGCCGACGCCGAACCCTCCGGCGATCAGGATCTTGACCGTGTCGGGGGACGCGGGCGCCCGCACGGCGGTGTCAGAGTCGGCCAAGACCTTCCCTCACTTTCTGCAGCAGCTCCAAGTCCGGTGCACCGGAGACTTCACGCGGCGGACGCGCGGTGATCCGGCCCGCCTCCAACAGGTCGCAGAGCATGATGACGACCACGCTCACCGGAAGGTCCAGGTGAGCGGCGAGTTCCGCGACCGCGACCGGCCGGGCGCAGTGCCGCAGGATCCGCAGATGCTCCGGCTGCGGCCGTGCGGCCCCGGCGGGCGGCGGATCCACCGCGGTCACCGTGGTGATGAGAGTGAAGTCGGCGCGGCTCGGCCGGGTCCGTCCCCCGGTCAGGGTGAAGGGCCGTACCAGGCGGCCCGCCGGGTCGCCGCCGCTCACCTCACTCGCCGCTGACGGCCGGGACGACACCGGCGCGCGGCGCCTGCTTGAGGTGCTCACCGATCTTCTTCACCAGCATGTTCATCTGGTACGCCACCACACCGACGTCCGCGCCCGGCCCCGTCAGGACGACCAGGTGGGCTCCGGTCCCGGCCGAGGTGAGGATCAGGTAGCTGTTGGCCATCTCGATGAGCGCCTGGCGCACCGGACCGCCGCGGAAGTCCATGCTGACGCCCTTGCTGAGGCTCATCAGGCCGGACGCGGTCGCCGCGAGACGTTCGGCGTCGTCACGCGGGAACCCGGTGGACTTGCTGACCACCAGCCCGTCCTCGGAGAGCACGACGGCGTGGCTCACCTCGGCGACCCGGTCGACGAGTCCGGTCAGCAACTGGTCGAGCTGGGTGTGCGTGGCGGGGGCGGCATGTGTCATGTCGGTGTCCTTCTTCAGTGGTCGGTGGTCTTCACATCACGGTCACGGATACGCCTGCGGCGGGACGTGCGCCCCAGGCTCCGGCGGCGCGTCCTCCCGGTCGTCCGGCACCGGCTCGTCCTCGTCGCGGGCCCTGAGGGTGCCGCGCTGGAAGCCGGACAGGGAGGAGGCGGCGTGTTCCGCGGTGAAGTCCCCGTCCTCGGCCGGAATCTCCCCGTCGGCCGGGCCGGGCTCCTCGCGGAGCTCGGCGGCCAGGCTGGTCTGCGGCACCCGGCGCGGCAGCGGCGCGAGCCCGTCGCCCCGGGCGGGCCCGGCCACGGCGACGGCGGCCGGCTCCGGGGCGGCGGTGCGTGCCGCGGCGGTGCCGGTCCGCGCCGGGGCGGCCTGCGGGACGGTCCGTTTGCGCGGCACGGCCTCGGCGGCAGCGGCGGCCGTGGCGCCGGCGGCACCGGCGTCGGCGGCCGTGGCCCCCGGGACTTCGGAGCCGAACGTCTCCCGCACCACGATGTCGTGCGGGATCAGCACGATGGCCGTGGTGCCGCCGTACGGCGAGGAGCGCAGCGTGACGGCGATGCCGTGCCGGGCGGCCAACTTGCCGATCACGAACATGCCGAGCCGCAGGTCGTCCGCCAGCGCCACCACGTCGAACTTCGGGGCCACCGCCAACTGGGCGTTGAACGCGGCGTACTCCTCCTCGGACATGCCGAGACCGCGATCCTCGATCTCGACGGCCAGGCCCTTGGCCACCATCGCCGCCCGCACTCCGACGGGGGCGGGCGCGGCGGAGTAGACGGTCGCGTTGTCGATGAGCTCCGCCAGCAGGTGGATCACGTCGGCCACCGCCGGCGGCGCGAGGCTCACCTCCTCGTCGGTGTGCACCTCCACCCGCTGGTACTCGGCGACCTCGCCGACGGCGCTGCGCAGGATGTCGATCAGCGCGACCGGTTCGGCCCAGCTGCGCCGGGGCTGCTCGCCGCTGATGATGACGAGGTTCTCCTCGTAGCGGCGCAACTGGCTGGCGATGGAGTCCAGTTCGTACAGACCCTTGAGGACGGTGGGGTCGGTGTGCTCGCGCTCCAGCGCGTCCAGCTTGCTCAGCTGGAGGTTGACCAGGTTCTGGCTCTGCCGGGCGATGCCCAGGATGACCTTCTGGAAGCCGCGCCGGGTGTCGGCGAGCTCCACCGTGGTGTGCACGGCCGTGCGCTGCGCGGTGTTGAACGCCTTGGCCACCTGGCCGAGTTCGTCGTGGCCGTAGTCCAGCGGCGGAGCCGCGAGGTCCACGTCGACCTTCTCACCCCGGTCGAGGCGGGCGACCACGTCGGGCAGCCGGTCCTGGGCCAGGGTCAGGGTGGCCATCCTCAGGCCGCGCAGCCGCAGGGACATCGAGCGGGTGATCCGCCAGGACACGACGGCGCACAGCAGCACGGCGACGAGGCCCGCGGCGCTCAGCGAGGCGGCCGTGACCAGCAGCCGGCGCGCCTGGTCGGCGCTGCGGTCCAGCAGGGCGCCCGTCTGCTCCGTGACCAGCCGCTCGTACTGGGCGGTGACCCCGGCCAGCGCGGTGCTCCACCGCTGCTGCGCGTCCGGCAGCCGGACCGTGCGGGCGTCGCTCCGGCCGGTGGGCCGGGCGGCCAGGATCTGGTCCTCGATGCGTTCGAGGGTCTGCCAGTCGCCGCTCTGCAGGATCTGCTCGGTCTGCGTCTTGGCGCTGTCGCGCAGGGCCGGGACGATCTGGCCCTGGACCAGCCAGCGGCGCGTGTGGACGAGCTGGGCGAACTGTGTCCAGGCCTCGTCGTCGAGGCGCCCGGTCGGCCAGGCCAGGGTGAGCCGGGCGTCCTGCTGGGAGACCAGCTCCGCCGCGTGCTCGATCGCGACGAGCGGCCCGGCCTGCGAGGTCAGGTCGCCGTCGTCGACCTCGGAGAGCTCCCGGAAGGCGTGGATCTGGTCGCCGATGATCGAGGTGTACTGGTCCAGCGCCTGCTCGGGGGTGATGTCGGTGGGGTTGTCGACCTGGCCCCGGTAGTACTCCAGGCTGCCCGCCGACGCGACGACCGAGTACAGCCGGTCCCTGATACGGGACGGCGCCTTGCGGATCGTGTCCGTCTGGTCGACCAGCTTGGCGACCGCCGTGTCCGTCTGCCCGCGGGCCGCTTCCAGTTCGGCCCGGGAGCCCTGACCCGTGGCCAGCCACGCGGCCGACAGCCTGCGCTCGCGCTGCAGCGCCAGCGTCGCCTCGGTGCCCATGGCGCCGGTGGACCTGCTCAGCTGCGTCTGCGACCTGAGGCCAAGGCCCTCGGAGAACATCTGCGCCGTCGTCATGCCCCACATGGCGGCGAGGGTGACGCTGGGGACCAGCGCGAGCAGGATCAGGGAGAGACGTATGGAGCCGATACGGCGCCGTGCACCTGTCCGTGGAGACATCGTCGTCCTAGGCGATCAGCGGGAAGCGGGAAGCGGGGAGCAGGAAGCGGGAGGCGGGGACG
>NZ_POTZ01001128.1 GCF_003236365.1 Streptomyces sp. NTH33 | reverse complement strand
GTCCAGGGTGGGGCGGCCGCCCTTTGTCTGGAGTCGTCCCAGATACAGAAGGCGCGCGAGTTCCTTGCTGATCCGCTTGTCGGTCGTGTGCGGCATGAGGTTCCTGCTCCGGCTGCTCCCGGGCGGCAGCCGTGGAGGAATGCCTGCATGGACACCGAGAAACGCGTCTTG
Organism: Streptomyces sp. NTH33; assembly: GCF_003236365.1. Classification (GTDB taxonomy): domain Bacteria; phylum Actinomycetota; class Actinomycetes; order Streptomycetales; family Streptomycetaceae; genus Streptomyces. Next base: position 278 of record NZ_POTZ01001128.1, on the reverse strand, counting down.
CGGGACCGGGCATCGCACCCTTGAGACTCCTGCGACGCCGCCCGGGCGGATCGCTCGCCTCCAGGCCGTCCCTGGCCTGTCAGGGGGACAGTAGCGAACCGCGCGCGGCAGACTACGCGACGCGCCGAGCGACACTCGACACCACGTCTTCCAGCGGCACGGCGAGTGGTTCGTCGTTGCGCGGTGGAAGAGATCCGGTGTGACGATGACAGCGGCGCGGCGGCCCCGGCCGACGCGCAACTGGCTGAGCGCGCCCCGATCCCCGGCCGCGGCCGCGC
>NZ_POTZ01001127.1 GCF_003236365.1 Streptomyces sp. NTH33 | reverse complement strand
ACCTGGATCTCGTCACCCCCGTGCCCCGGCACCCGGTGCCGGGCGAGACCGTGCTCGGCGGGGACATCGCCGAGCACCCCGGCGGCAAGGGGGCCAACCAGGCGGTCGCCGCGGCCCGGCTCGGCGGGCAGGTCGCCATGATCGGCCGGGTCGGCGAGGACGACGCGGCCGGCGTGATGGCCTCGGCGGTGCGCGCCGAGGGCGTGGACACCGCGCACCTGCTCCGCACCCCGGGGGTGCCCACCGGGCGCGCGCTGATCGCCGTCGACCCGGCGGGCGAGAACTCCATCATCGTCAGCCCCGGCGCCAACTCCCGCCTGACCGCGGCCGACTGCCGGTCCGCCGCCGAGGTGCTGGGCCGGGCCAGGGTCACCGTCCTGCAGCAGGAGGTCCCCGACGAGGCCAACCACGCCGCCGCCGAGCTGGCCGGAGGCATCGTCGTGCACAAC
>NZ_POTZ01001126.1 GCF_003236365.1 Streptomyces sp. NTH33 | reverse complement strand
TCAGTCATGAGCACAAGCGCCTTGGGCTGTTTGCGCCCGATGCCTTGCCGGTGAATTTGCCGGCGGGCTATCGGGCGTCGATAGCGGCGGCGTGCAATACGGCGATACCGCCGGATTAGCACGCATGGGCAGAGGGCGCTATTACAGCTGGTGGCGGCGCGCCGGTGAAACGGCCGAAGGGCTCTTCCACGCCAATGGCTGGGCAGCGCACGTCGCGCACGCACTCCGTCTTCAAGGACAGCTGCACGTTGATCGCCGTGATGTGACTTTACCCTTGAGTGCGCCGCTCGCGGAGCCGCTCAAAGTGGCCTTCGCTTCAGACTTCCATGCGGGGCCGTTGACCGATCCGCGCTTGCTGGATGCCATGCAGCGGGCGATTGCAGACTTCGCACCACACGTGCTCCTGCTAGGAGGCGATTTTGTTTCACTGCATCACCGCCACATCAGTGGC
>NZ_POTZ01001125.1 GCF_003236365.1 Streptomyces sp. NTH33 | reverse complement strand
GTGGTGTGAAGTTGCCCGATGGCATGCATCCGTTTGCCCTTGTGCGCTTTGATAGCAAGAACAGTGTCGACGAGTCGTTGCTGCAGTTGCAGGCCGCGACGGATGCGGGCATCCGCTTTGTGCTGCAGGGCAATAGTTCGGCGGCTGCGGCGGCGTTGTCGACGTCGATCTCGCGCTACAACGAACGTCATCCGGACGCGCGCGTGCTCTTTCTGAACTACGCCGCCGTCGATCCTGCGCTGACCAACGAAGCATGCAGCTTCTGGCATTTCCGCTTTGACGCATCGGCCGACATGCGCATGCATGCGCTCACGGAAGTGATTCGCGCGGACAAGGCCGTCAAAAGGGTCTACCTGATCGGGCAGGACTACACATTCGGCCGCCAGGTGGCGCAACTGGCGCGGCAGCAGTTGAGCGAGAAGCGGCCGGACGTCGCAGTCGTTGGTGAGGT
>NZ_POTZ01001124.1 GCF_003236365.1 Streptomyces sp. NTH33 | reverse complement strand
ATATATCAGCATGTGGAGCGATGCATCACTAACCGCTGATTTCCAGTCCCCAACTGGACGTAGGGGCGTCGAACGCTTCAACTCGCTGGTCTTGAACCGTCTGGATATCAGACCATACCAAATCGGTCTTGATGGGCTTTGCGCCACCTATGACGCTGGTACCGTGAGCGCCAATATCGAGCTTGCGTCCTCATCGCTCGATGGGCCGGCAACTGATCGATTCTTGCATATCAAGCAAGACAAGGCCACCTGCGGCGGACGCCAATGGCCTCCTCCGCCTTCGCTTAGGGCATCGCCTCAAGCGTCCGTCGCAGGCCATAACGACACAACAGACCTTGGGCAAGAAAGGAGCCGGTGATGTAGCGCACCCGAAAGGAGACGAAGACATGCACAAGGACATTTCAACATCAAAGGTGTTCTATCGTCCCATCGAGGCGGCCATCCGATGGGCTGGGTTG
>NZ_POTZ01001123.1 GCF_003236365.1 Streptomyces sp. NTH33 | reverse complement strand
GCCGTACGACGATCGCCGCCCTGCTCATGGACCAGAAGGTCGTCGCGGGCGTCGGCAACGTCTACCGCGCCGAGGTCCTCTTCCGGCACGGCATCGACCCGTACCGCCCCGGCAGGGACATCACGCCCGCCGAGTGGGACGCCCTCTGGACCGACCTCGTCGAGCTCATGCGCGAGGGCGTCCGCAACAACCGCATCGACACCGTCCGCCCCGAGCACACCCCCGAGGCGATGGGCCGTCCACCCCGCGTGGACGACCACGGAGGCGAGGTCTACGTCTACCGCCGCGCCACCCTGCCCTGCCACATCTGCGGCACCGGCATCCGCACCGCCGACCTCGCCGCCCGCAACCTCTTCTGGTGCCCCACCTGCCAGAAACGCTGAGGCCCAGAAACCGAGACCGGCTAGAACCCGTGCGGCAGCCACGGCGCCACCGCCGACCCGAACCCCACCGACATCTCC
>NZ_POTZ01001122.1 GCF_003236365.1 Streptomyces sp. NTH33 | reverse complement strand
GAGCCGAACGGCTCCGATCCCGGCCCGGCGACCTCGCAGCCGGACTCCCCGTCGCCGGTCGGCGGAGTGGTCCCGACCGCCTACCTCGGCAGCTGGACGGCGACGATCGACAACGCCTACGGCGTGAACACCCGTCAACTCACCCTCAGCCAGGGGAACGTGGGCGACACGGTGCTCACGGTCGTCGCCGACGGTCCCACCGACAGCGGCGGCACCTACCACTGCGTGTTCGAGGCTCGGCTCGCCCAGCAGCCGGGCGGGAGCGGCCCGTTGGAGATCGGCCCCTCCACCGTCACGACCGGTGACCGGAGTGCGGGGTGCAGTCCGGGTGCGGCCTCGGAGGTCACCCTGCTGCCGGACGGCCGTCTCCAGCGCGTGCTGACCGGCGGCGGCAAGGACGCGAGGCTGACGTTCACCAGACAGTGACCCGCGTCACCGCGGCTCCGGCGGACGCTGCCGGGGCA
>NZ_POTZ01001121.1 GCF_003236365.1 Streptomyces sp. NTH33 | reverse complement strand
GTAATGTCGTCTATCTTGTCGCGATCCTGGCATCCCTACATTATTTGTGGTCTGTGAAGATTATCTCATTGCAGCCCCTCATCTTCGCAGGGCTGGCTTTTCAGCTTTTCACCTTACGTTATAAGAAGTTCCGTCGATGATGGCGCTAATTTCGTGAATTGTGCGGCTTGTTGCAAATTACACGGTGTTGAAGGTTATTTACATGTTAGCTGTTGATTATCTTCCCTGATAAGACCAGTATTTAGCTGCCAATTGCTACGAAATCGTTATAATGTGCGACCTCGTCCTCCCTGACGCAGTTTTTGCGCTGCGGAAAAGGTGACATTGGCGCAACGAAGGTATATTTTGTTTTTTGCCGGAGGATAGCAGCAGATCGCTGCACAATGTCCGTCAAGTCTAACATTGACACTCTGGGGCAAAATAGACCGGCGTCCCGGCCTGCTGGAATTTATCGCTATGCATAC
>NZ_POTZ01001120.1 GCF_003236365.1 Streptomyces sp. NTH33 | reverse complement strand
ACCTTGACGACAAGGCGGCGCGCATCGGCGATCAGCGAATGCAGGGCCATGGTGGGCGTGTCTCCGAAGGAAGTTTGTTGTGTTTACGCTTGATCGTCGTGGCCGACGTTGTGCAGGCTCGGGTCCAGACGCTGGTCGGGCGCGGCGGCGGCTGCATCCTCTTCGGCGCGCAGCTCGTCGAGGTATTCCTGAATCGCATGAACAAGTGCCTGCGTGCCATCGTGCGTCAACGCAGAAATGCGGTGCACCGGGCCCTTCCACTTGAAGCGCTTCACGAAGTCTTTCACGCGCGCTTCGCGTTCGTCCTCGGGCACCATGTCGAGCTTGTTGAGCACGAGCCAGCGCGGCTTGTCGAAGAGTTCAGCGTCGTATTTCTTCAGCTCGCCGACAATTGCCTTGGCTTCAGCCACCGGATCGACGCTCTCGTCGAACGGGGCCAGATCCACCACATGCAGCAGCACGCGCG
>NZ_POTZ01001119.1 GCF_003236365.1 Streptomyces sp. NTH33 | reverse complement strand
CAGCGCCTCCAGGTCGGGCCAGACGCTGTAGGTGCGCTCGGCGAGGACGCCCTCGCGTTCGTTGAGCACCTCGTAGAGGATCTGCACGCCCTGGTTGGGCAGGCCGACCTCGTAGGCGTCCGGGTACATCAGCGCCCAGCGGACGTCGCAGTCGTCCCAGTTCTTGACGGTCGAGTTGAGCTCGCCGCCCACGTACTGGATCGGCTTCTGCAC
>NZ_POTZ01000111.1 GCF_003236365.1 Streptomyces sp. NTH33 | reverse complement strand
TACGGGCTGCTGCAGACGGAGGAGTACGCACGGTCGGTACTCGCCACGGGCATGCCGGACGACTTGGAAGGCCTGGTGGCGGCCCGGATGGAACGACAGCGCATCCTGGAACGCGAGCAGCCGCCGCCTTCCGACCAGGGACGCGGCGGCCCTCCTGTGGCAGTCTGAACAGGTACGCGCCCGTCGGGCCACGCCCAGGAAGGGAACAGCCATGGCCGTCGAACCGCTGTCGCGCGAGGAGATCGAGGACCGGCTGGCCGAGCTGCCCGGCTGGTCCCTCGACGGGGACCGCCTCACCCGCTCCTTCCGGCTCGGCTCGCACTTCGCGGCGGCGGCGATGGTCGTGCACATCGCCCAGGTGCAGGAGGAGCTCGACCACCACTCCGACCTCACCCTCGGCTACCACACGGTCTCGCTGAGCGTGAACACCCACAGCGCGGGCGGCGCCGTCACCGAGAAGGACTTCGAACTCGCCCGCCGGGTGCAGGACCTCGCCCCCGGACACGGGGCGGGCTGAGCGGCCGCCGGGACGGGGGAGGCCGCGTGCTGGACTACGACAAGGAAGCCGAGCACTACGACGCCTCGCGCGGCGGCGAGCCCAGGGCGGCCGCCGCGGCCCGGGCCGTCCTCGGCCTCATACCGTACGGGGCGCGGGAGTTGCTGGACGTCGGCTGCGGCACCGGCATCGTGACCCGCCGCCTCGCCGCCGCCCGTACCGGACTGCGGGTCACCGGCGTCGACCGGGTGGACGCGATGGCCCGGCACGCCGCGGTCCGCCTGCCCGGCGCCGTCGTGCTCGCCGACAGCCGCCGCCTGCCCTTCCCGGACGGGCGGTTCGACGCCGTCACCAGCGTGTGGCTGCTGCACCTCGCGCCGAGCCCCGAGGACGCGCGGGCCACCGTCGCCGAGTGCGCCCGGGTGCTCCGGCCCGGCGGGGTGTACGTCACCACGGTCGACAAGGCCGCCGCGCACAACGTCGGCAGTGACATCGACGCGGTCCTCGCCTCCCGGCCGCGCACCCCCGCCCGGGACGCCGAGAACCTGGTCGTCCGGTACGCCACCGAGCACGGCCTGCTCCCGGCCGGCCGGGACCGCTTCCCGGGCCGGGGCCAGGGCCGCAGCCCCCGCCGCACCATCGCCGACCTGCGGCGCGGCTGGTTCGTCACGCTGCCGCCCGGCGAGCCGCTCAGCGAGGAGTTCGCCGCCCGGCTGGCGGCCCTGCCCGACCAGGACCGCCCCCGCCCGGACCCGGTCTTCACCCTGCGGGCCTTCCGCAGACCGCCCGGCGCCCACATTCCTTCGCTGCACGGCAGCTTCCTTACGCACGGCGGCAACTGAGAGGTCACCGACCTTGAAGGCCGCCGGTGTGCCGTTCGTCCCCGACCAGTTGCCCGTCACCTTCTCGGCCGTGAACGGCCGGGCCTGTGCACTCGGTCGTTCACACCTCGTCGCGCTCCCGACTGCCCCCTACGACGGGACGGTCACGGGTCGCATCCACCCAGCCCCTAATTCAGGGCGCGGGTGCGGGTGCGGTGACGAACACCCACGCCGAGCGTGCGCGGTCGCGCACGTTGATCCCGGCGACGTGGTCGGCGGGCCCAGCGAGGCCGCACCGACGACAGCGGAAGTGGTCCCGGTCGGGCCGGTTGGCCCGCTCGGTGTGCCCGCAGCGTGGACAGCGCTGCGAGGTGTAGGCCGCGTCCACCTCGATGAACGGCACCCCGGCCCGCCTGGCTTTGTAGGCGAGGTACTGGCCGAGCTGGTGGAAGGGCCAGGAGGAAAGCGTGTCCCGCTGGTCGCGGCGTAGCCGTACCCGCTCACGGATCCCGCCGAGTTCCTCGACGGCGATCCCGCGACCGGTGCTCCCCCAAGCTCTCGGCTTCGCTCGAGCAGGGGGTACCCCCACCGCGACGGACACGATCTCCTTGCTGATCTTGTGGTTCACGTGCGTGGCATGACGGCGCTCCTTCTGTGCGCGGCGCGCAAGGCGGCGGGTGGCCGAGCGGGTGCGCTTGGCTTGGAGTTCGGCGCGTTTGCGGGTCTGCCAGCGCCGGTAGCGGGACAGGCGACGGCCCTGGTAGTTGGTGCCGTCGGACGTGGTGGCCAGGTTCACGATCCCCCGGTCCACGCCGATGAAGTCAACCGGCTCATACGGCTCGGGTTCCGGGATATCGCAGGCGGCGATGAGGAACCACTTTCCGCCGCGTCGGACCAGGTCGCTCTCGCCCCTGCGGTACTCGACGAGCTTCTTGAGCTGGTCGGGCGAGCAGGCGAACCGGATCCCCTTCATCCGCCCGTCCACGGTCCAGACCGACACCGTGTGCGCGTCGTACTGCCAGGACAGGCAGCGGTCGTCGAACGGCTGCGCCGCCTCGGGCCGGAAGACGATCGGGGCGCCGGCCGCCCTGCGGTACCGCCTGGAGGTGGGCGGGCCCAGGTTCCCGGCCCGCAGATTCGCCTGCAGGGTGGCGTAGGCGTCGACGACCTTCTTCACCGCCCGCACCGCCGGCTGCGCGGACAGCCCGAAGGTGGCCTTCAGGTCCGCGTACACCTCCCTCTGCAGACCGTTGCGGTCCTTCAGGTCCTTGGCGAAGGCAACCTGCGAGGCATAGGTGGCGGCCCGGTTGCAGGCACGCAGGGTCGCCTCCAGCGCCGACGCCTGCCCGGGCGTCGGCAGCAGCTTCACCTGCACCACCAGCTTCACAGACCCGGACCGTAGTACGGCCACCGCACGCACGACCGCCGTTTCCTCCACGACCACCGGTCCCGGTGATTTCTGGGTCGTGTGTTCGTATTTCCCGGCTCTGCCGGGCAGCCACGCAGCCCCTCCGCGTCCGGGGGCGGATGCGGAGGGGCTCCGCGTCGCTGAAACAGGAGGCGATTCTCCCCCGCAAGCGGGCGGTACCCCCACCCCAGCGTGAACGCCTGGGCGTCCTCACCAGATCCAGGTGAATCCGTACCTTCCCCAGGAGGTCCTTCTCCTGCGGCACGCCCAGCACCAGCGAGGGGCGCATGCTCCGGCATACGTCCCTTTGGTTCAGCCGACAGTGCAGGACTGGTCACCGACCTTGAAGGCCGCCGGTGTGCCGTTCGTCCCCGACCAGTTGCCCGTAAAGCCGAAGCCCACCGACGAGCCCGCGGCCACAGTGCCGTTCCAGATCACGTTCTTCGCCGTCACCGCGGCGCCCGACTGGGTGTGCTCGGCGTTCCACAGCTGGGTGATCCGCTGCCCGTTCGGGAAGGACCAGGTGAGCGACCAGCCGTTCCAGGCCGTGGAGCCGGTGTTGGTCAGCTGCACCTCGGCCTGGAAGCCGTCGCCCCACTGGTTGGTGACCTTGTACGCCACCGCGCAGGCGCCCGTGCCTCCGCCGCCCGGGTCGCCGTCGCCCGGGTTCCCGCCTCCGCCACTGGTGTCGGAGGTGTCGCCGTAGATCACGCCCCGCCCGTTGGTCGCCACGTACACCCGGCCGTAGACCCGCGGGTCGCCCGTGATCGCCGCGCCCGTCCAACCCCACTGATGGGCGTCGTCGTTGATACGGGTCCAGCTCGCGCCCTTGTCGGTCGAGCGGAAGATGCCCCGTACCCCGCCGATCTTCGCGCTCGTGTAGAGCGTCTGGTACGAGGCGCCGCTCGCCGCCTTGCCGAAGCCGACGGTGTCGGCCTGCTCGACGTTCGTCAGCCTGGTGAAGCTCGCGCCGCCGTTGGCGGAGTGCCACAGCCCGTACGCGCCGTCGCTCGCGCCGCCCGCCAGCCAGAGGTCGCCCTTGCCGCCCGGCAGCGCCTTGAAGCGCACGCTGTCACCGCTCGGCAGACCGGAGGCCGACGACGCCGTGAAGGTCGCACCGCCGTCCGAACTGACGTAGAACTTGCCCGACTTGAAGCCGTAGAAGGTCTTCGGGTCCACCCGGTCGGACTCCACGACCGCACCCGCCGGGATCCCGGCCGACGCCGACCACGACGAGCCGAACCCCGTCGTGTACCGCACGCCCGTCCCCGCCGGGCTCCACACGAACCGGCTGCCGTCCGCCCCGGCCGCGACCGTGCCGCCGCCGCTCACCCCCGAGGGGTCCGTGCCGGCGAACCAGTTGGCGCCGTTGTCGGTCGAGAAGGCGATGTGCGGCCCCGAGTCCAGGTCGCCCACCCGGACCACCGTGTTCGGGTTCGACTCGGCGAAGTCCAGGCTGGTGGTCGTGGTGAAGTTGGGGGAGGTGAACATCATCGACGGGACCTTCGTCAGATCCGTGTGCCGGAAGCCGCCGATGTCCCCCAGGGCGCTGAGCAGCGGGGCCCCGGAGGGCGGGGAGGCCAGGTCGTTCACCGCGGTCTCCTCCAGGCCCTGCACCATCGGCTTCACGGCGAACTGGCCGCCGCCATCCCACTTGGTGAGGTTCTCGGTGCCGTAGATCGTCGCGCCCGTGCCGTACATCATCCGGTCGGAGTCGAACGGGTCGATCTCCAGCGCCTCCGTCATCCAGCCCAGTTTCGGGGTCTGTTCGGGCGGCGAGGGGTTCGCGCCGAAGGTCAGCCACGGTGTGGACGACACGTCCATCGTGTAGCGGTTGGAGCGGTTCGGGTACGAGGTGTAGTCCCAGGCCTGCGTCCAGGTCGCGCCGCTGTCCCTGGAGCGGAAGATCTGGGTGTCCGGCCACCAGGAGCTGTAGGCGGTGGCCATCACCGTGCCCGGTTTCTGCCGGTCGACGGTCAGGCCGCTGAAGCCGTAGTAGGTGTCGGCCTCCGCGACCGGGCTGATGTTCGTCCAGGTGCCGGTCGCGGTCGCGTACCGCCACAACTGGCCCTTGCCGCCGTCGTACGGTCCGCCCTTGTCGCTGTAGGCGAGGTACAGGTAGCCGTTCTTCGCGTCCAGCACGCCCTTGTGGGCCAGGTACCCGGTCGGCTGGCCGGACAGCCGCTGCCAGGTCGCGCCCGCGTCCGTCGAGCGGTACACCGCGTTGCCCTTGTCGGCGACCCCGACGTAGATCGTCTTCGTGGCGTTGCCGGACGTACCCGTGGACTCGTCGAAGGTGACCCAGACGACGCCCTGGTTGTCACTGGCGTAGCCGGACGTGTCGCCCGGGTCCTGCACGTAGGTGCCGGCGTTCGGGAAGCTCGCGACCTTCGACCAGGTCGCTCCCGAGTCCGTCGACCGCCACAGGCCCTTGCCGCTGGGCGCGCCCAGGTACAGGACGCTGTTCCTGTTCGGGTCGACCGCCAGCCGCTCGCCCATCCCGCGCCCGGGCATGTTGCCACCGAGCTTGAACGGCAGGTCGGCCTTCTGCCAGGTCGCGCCGCGGTCGGCGGACCTCAGCACGGCGCCGTTGCCCGGGTCCCAGCTGTTGGTGTACGTGCCGACGGCCGCGTACACCTTGTTCGGGGCGGCGGAGTCGGAGGCGAGGGAGACGACGCCGGTGTGGCCCCAGGTGTCCCAGCCGACCGAGTCCAGCAGCGGGGTCCAGGTCTTCGTCGACTGCTGCCACCGGTAGGCGCCGCCGATGTCGGTGCGGGCGTAGACTAGGTTCTTCTCGCTGCGGTTGAAGACGATGCCGGGGACGAAGCCGCCCCCGTCGATACGGGCGTTCTTCCAGGTGTACGTGTCCGCCGCGATCGCGGCGGGTGCGGCGGGCGCGGCCAGCGCGGAGGGGGCGCTGGCCAGCAGTCCGGCGGCGAGCGCCAGCACGGCCGTGAGAACGCGGCCCCTGCGGGGAGTTCTTCGCACGGTGGGGCTCCTCTCGGAGGAGACAGGAGGAAGAGGCATGTGACGACCGGGCGGCCCCGTGAGGGGAACCGCCCGGTCAGGGGGCCCCGTCGTCCGATGACGGGACCGTGCACACGGAGCCTTCAGCGGGGACTATTCGAGGAGCTCCGCGTACGAACCCATGGCGAGGGCGATGTCGGCCTGGGCCCAGAACCGGTGGTACGTGAAACTGGGGGCCGCGCCGCCCTTGAGGTAGGACTCGATCTTCGACCAGGCCGGGTCGTTCTTGTAGAAGGACCTGATCGAGCTGAACGTCGACGAGGAGTCGATCCTGTCGCCGTTCGGCATGGTGCCGGTCCAGCCGCTCGGCACGTACACCTTGTCGTTGAAGCGGCTGTAGTCGGTGCGGGTCTCCGGGACGGCGATGCCCAGGCTGTCCTGGTAGTTGCTCCACATGCCGTCCAGCAGCGCCTTCGCCGTCGACTTGGCCTGGGCGTCACCGGACCTGGCGGCGTAGTACGTCAGGGTCTTGGCGTACGCGGCGGCCACGCCGACGTCGTTGGTGTAGTCGGCGACGGTGACGTGCAGGTTGTTGTTGGCACCGGGGGAGGAGGCGTTCCAGGTGTCGGGCTGGCCCGACCACTGGAGGGTGGAGGGAATCTGGAAGGTGCCGTTCGGGTTGACCGTGGTCTTGGACAGCGCCCACTTGACCCACTTGTCCAGGACCGCCTTCGCGGTGGTGTTCCCCGTCTGCTGGTAGTACTCGGCGACCCGCTCCATCGACCAGGCCTGGAAGCCGAACCACTGGTTGGACGGCGGGTCGTGGTAGACCGGCTGCCAGTCGTAGTACATGCCGTAGAAGGTCGGCGTGCCGGCCGGCGGGGTGGCGTACCGGCCCTGCCAGCTGTTGGTCGCGCCGCCCGCGATGCCGCCCTCGGAGGACTGCAGCCACCGGTAGAACTCCAACTGGCGCTGGAGCGACTTGCTCCAGTCGGCCGCACCGGTCGCCGACTTGGGCTTCAGGTCGGCGTAGCTGCTCAGCGCGTACGCGGCCAGGGGGTTCTGGTAGCCGCCGTGGGCGTGGCTGGAGCCGATGCGCCAGGCCCAGCCCGCCGAGGAGTCCGTCGCACCGCCCCAGGCGTAGTACCAGGACAGCAGGTAGTGCGAGGCGTCCTTGCCGGTGCCGGCCGGGCAGGAGGAGGCCCCGACACAGTTGCCGACCTTCTTGAAGTACTTGTCGAACATCGCGTACCGCAGGTAGTCGCCCATCTTCGCCGCCTTGGCGACGGTGGCCGACACGTCGGCGCTCTTGCCCTGCGCCTTGGCCCACACATCGGCCCAGTACGCGGCCTGCACCGCGCGCGCGTCGGCGTCCGGGGCGTTGGTGAACTTCCACTGCTTGGCGTAGGAGTCGTCCCCGGTGAACAGGTCCAGGTAGCCGTTCTTGCCGCCGTACTTGAAGGCGTCGCAGGTCGGCTGCGGCACCGTCTCCCAGACCGACTCCTCGGGGCCGCGCTGGAAGGTGTTGATGTACGACGGTCCCTTGGCCGTGGGGCCGGCCTCGCACTGGCCGCCCGGCGTGTTGCCGTAGCCGTAGACGTTGTCGACGTCCTCGATCCAGTGCATGCCGTAGACGTCGTCCGTGCCGTACGCGGACTTCAGCTCACCCGCGATCGGGTCCGGACCCACCGACACCCCGGTGTCGAGCCTGGCCGGGTACTGGCTGGGCGTGTCCATCTCGGGCGCGTACGTGGCCGGCTTGGAGGCGGTGTAGAAGGAGTTGGTCGACTGGTCGGCGTGGGTGGGGATCATGTACTTCTCCATGATCGACCAGGCGCCGTTGAACTTGGACCAGTCGCCCGTCACCTTGCCGTACATGGCCTGCAGCCAGAGCAGGTAGCTGTAGGCCTCCGACGTGGTCTCGTGACCGTGGTCGGGCGCCTCCACGATGAGCGTCTCCACCGAGTGGTAGGGGATGCCCTCGGGGGAGAAGTAGCCGTTCGCCGGGTTGGTGATCTTCCCGTAGAGGTCCAGGAAACGGGCGTCGTACGCCTTGGAGGCCGCCAGCTGCGTCACGGTGACCGTGGCGTTGGTGTAGCCGGTCGCCGAGGCCGTGAAGACCGCCGAGCCGGTGCCGGAGGAGTTCGCGGTGACGGTCACCTTCTGCGCGGTGTTCCAGTTGGACGGCGTGAAGGTGAGCGAGGAGCCGGCGGTCACCGACAGACCCGTGTTGCCGGACGTGCGGGCGACGCTCACCGTCACGTTCGCGCTCGGCTGGTTCGACAGCTTCACGTCGAAGGTGCCCGTCTTGCCCTGCTGGATGCCCAGTTGGGTCGGCGAGGCGACCACGGCGGGACCCGAGGCGACCGTGATGCCGACCGGCGTGGACTCCGCGGAGGCGCCGAGGCTGTCATAGGCCTTCGCCACCAGGGAATGACTGCCCACGGTCAAACCGGAGGCCGAGAGCGTGTACGGCGCGCTCGTGTCCGTGCCCAGCAGCTTGGTGTCGTCGTAGAACTCGACCTTGGTGATGGTCGCGTTGTCGGCCGCCGCGGCGGTCGCCGCGAGGGGCACCGCGGTGCCCTGGGTGTAGACCGCGCCCGGGGCCGGGCTGGTCAGCACCGTCACCGGCGGCTGGTGCGCGCCGGCGCAGGTGGTGCCGTTGACCGCGAAGCTCGTCGGGGCCGCGTTGGTGCCGCTGTAGCTGAACTGGGCACCGGTGTTCACCGCGTTCCCGGCGGCGATCGTCCCGTTGTACGACTCGTTCTTCACGGTGATCGTCTGACCGGACTGCGACCAGATGCCGTTCCAGCCGTTGGAGAGCTTCTGGTTGCCCGAGTAGGCGTACGTCAGCGTCCAGCCGTTGATGGCGTCCGTGCCGCGGTTGGTGATCGTGAGGTCGGCGGTGAAGCCGGAGCCCCAGTCGTTGGTCTTGTAGTCCACGCTGCACTGGAGGGGCGCCGCGTGCGCGGTGGTCGCACCCGTGGACAGCATGGCGAGGGGAAGCGTGAGGGCCGCCACGACGGCGGTCCACACACGCCGCACGACGCGGCGTCTGCGGGGGGGATGCATGGTGCTGGTTCCTCCTTGCGGCTCGGAAGAGGTGGGGGAGGAGCGACAAGCCATGAACCAGTGGGAGCGCTCCCATAGTGCGTACGGGAGTCGAGGGGGTCAAGGTCCTTGAAGAGTCGAAAAGATTCGACTCTCATCAATCCACTTTCCCGACTGTTGAGTTGAGGAAGTTTGATGAAAGTCCGCACCCCCTCTGTCCTTCGCCGCCACTTGCCGCTACCTTCACTCGCACCAGTGGGAGCGGTTCCATCAGTCGACGCGTCCGTCACGGCGCGCCAGAGCTGCAAGGAGTCGCTCATGCGACACCCCCCGCGTTCAGTACTTTTAGCCGTCACCGGCGCGGTCGCGCTCCTCGGCAGCGTGGTCGTGCCGGCGGTCACGGCGCACGGAGCCGCACCCGCGTGCACGGTGGAGTACACGGTCACCGGCCAGTGGGACGCCGGCTTCCAGGGCGACGTGCGGATCACCAACAACCAGGCTCCGCTGAGCAGCTGGAGCCTGACCTTCGACTTCCCCGGCGGCCAGAAGGTCACCCAGGGCTGGAACGCCAAGTGGTCCCGGTCCGGCAGGACGGTGACCGCCGCCAACGAGAGCTACAACGGCTCGCTCGGCACCGGCGCGAGCGTCAGCGCCGGGTTCCTCGCCTCCTGGTCGGGGAGCAACCCCCTGCCGACGGCGTTCAAGCTCAACGGCACCACGTGCAACGCCGGCTCGGACCCGTCCACACCCCCGACGGACCCGCCGCCGACCGATCCGCCGCCGGCCGGTGACGGCAGGGCACCCGCCCTGCGCGTCTCGGGCAACAAGCTCGTCGACGCCGGCGGGAAGAACCGCCGACTGCTCGGAGTCAACCGCTCCGGCGGCGAGTTCATGTGCGTCCAGGGCTACGGCATCTGGGACGGTCCCGTCGACGACGCCGCGATCAAGGCGATCGCCGACTGGAAGGCGAACGCCGTCCGCATCCCGCTCAACGAGGAGTGCTGGCTGGGTCTCTCCCACATCAAGCCCGAGTACGCGGGCGCCAACTACATCAGCGCCGTCAAGGACCTGGTGTCCCGCGTCGAGGCGCACGGCATGACCCCGATCGTCGAACTGCACTGGACCTACGGCCAGTACACCGGCAACTCGGCAGGCTGCTCCGACGTGCACGCCACCTGCCAGAAGCCGATGCCGGACGCCCAGTACACGCCGTCGTTCTGGTCATCGGTCGCGAACACCTTCAAGAACGACCAGGCCGTCGTCTTCGACCTGTTCAACGAGCCCTACCCGGACCGGGCGACCTCGAGCCTCACGGACGCCTGGAAGTGCTGGCGCGACGGCGGCACCTGCCCGGGCATCGGCTACCGGGTCGCCGGCATGCAGTCCCTCGTCGACGCCGTCCGCGCGACCGGCGCCAGGAACGTCATCCTGGCCGGCGGGCTCGCGTACTCCAACGACCTCGGCCAGTGGCTGACGTACCGGCCCAGCGACCCGGCCGGTAATCTCGCCGCCTCCTACCACGTCTACAACTTCAACACCTGTTCCAGCGAGAGCTGCTGGAACTCCACCCTCGCCCCGGTCGCGGCCCAGGTGCCGCTGGTGGCCGGGGAGATCGGCGAGAACACCTGCTCGCACGGGTTCATCAACCGGGTCATGAAGTGGTTCGACGACCGCGGTCTGTCCTACCTCGGCTGGACCTGGAACACCTGGGACTGCTCCTCCGGGCCGTCCCTCATCTCCGCCTACGACGGTACGCCCACGGCGTTCGGCGTAGGACTGCGCGACCATCTGCGCGCCTTGCCGCAGTAGGTCCCGCTCGGCAGGTCCCGCTCGGTACGTCCCGTTCGGCAACTCCTGTTCAGCACCTCCTGTTCAGAAAGAGATCCGTTCAGAAGAAGGAGCAATCCGCACCCATGAGCCGTACCAGAACATCGATACTCGCCGCCATGGCCCTGGTCGCCGGGGTCACGGGGACGGCGCTGAGCGCCGGACCCGCCAGCGCCGGCGCCGCCGCCGTCCCCTGTACCGTCGACTACAAGACCAACGACTGGGGCTCCGGCTTCACCGCCGACGTCACCATCAAGAACAACGGTGCCGCCAAGTCCAACTGGTCGCTGAAGTGGTCCTACGCCGGCAACCAGAAGGTCACCAGCGCCTGGAACGCGAAGGTCACCCAGAGCGGTGCCAACGTCACCGCGGCCAACGAGAGCTACAACGGCAGCCTCCCCACGGGCGGTTCGGTCAACTTCGGCTTCCAGGGCACCTACAGCGGCACCAACGCCGTCCCGGCCACCTTCACCCTCGACGGCGTCACCTGCAACGTCGACGGCGGCGGCGGGGACCCCGGTCCCGGGGACCCCGGTCCCGGTGACCCCGGGCCCGGCAACGGAAGCCGCGTCGACAACCCGTACGCCGGAGCCAAGGTCTACGTGAACCCCGAGTGGTCCAAGAAGGCCGCCGCCGAGCCGGGCGGCAGCCGGGTCTCCAACCAGCCCACCGGCGTCTGGATGGACCGCATCGCCGCGATCAACGGCGTGAACGGCGGCATGGGCCTGCGCGCCCACCTCGACGAGGCCCTGAAGCAGAAGGGCAGCGGCGAGGAGGTCATCCAGGTCGTCGTCTACGACCTGCCCGGACGCGACTGCGCGGCCCTCGCCTCCAACGGCGAGCTCGGCCCGACGGAGATCGACAAGTACAAGACCCAGTTCATCGACCCGATCGCGGCGATCCTCGGCGACCCCAAGTACTCCTCGCTGCGGATCGTCACCACGATCGAGATCGATTCGCTGCCCAACCTCGTCACCAACACCGGCAGCCGCGCCACCGCCACACCGCAGTGCGACACGATGAAGGCCAACGGCAACT
Organism: Streptomyces sp. NTH33; assembly: GCF_003236365.1. Classification (GTDB taxonomy): domain Bacteria; phylum Actinomycetota; class Actinomycetes; order Streptomycetales; family Streptomycetaceae; genus Streptomyces. The sequence goes on along the minus strand of NZ_POTZ01000111.1, from coordinate 6,003 downwards.
ACGTCAAGGGCGTCGGCTACGCACTCGCCAAGCTGGGCAAGATCCCGAACGTCTACAACTACATCGACGCCGGCCACCACGGCTGGATCGGCTGGGACGACAACTTCGGCCCGTCGGCCGACCTCTTCAAGCAGGCGGCCACCAGTGAGGGTGCGAGCGTCAACGACGTGGCCGGCTTCATCACCAACACGGCCAACTACAGCGCCCTGAAGGAGAACAACTTCTCGATCACCGACCAGGTGAACGGCGTCTCGGTGCGCCAGTCCAAGTGGGTGGACTGGAACCAGTACGTCGACGAGCTGTCGTTCGCGCAGGCCTTCCGCAACAAGCTGGTCTCGGTCGGCTTCAACTCGAACATCGGCATGCTGATCGACACCTCCAGGAACGGCTGGGGCGGATCGGCACGCCCGGCCGGTCCGGGTCCCAAGACCAGCGTGGACACGTACGTCGACGGCGGGCGCTACGACCGGCGCCTCAACACGGGCAACTGGTGCAACCAGGCGGGAGCCGGTCTCGGTGAGCGTCCGAAGGCCGCACCGGCCGCCGGCATCGACGCGTACGTGTGGATGAAGCCTCCGGGGGAGTCCGACGGTTCCAGCTCGGCGATCCCGAACGACGAGGGCAAGGGCTTCGACCGGATGTGCGACCCGACCTACGGGGGCAACCCCCGCAACAACAACAGCATGTCGGGCGCACTGCCGAACGCTCCGGTCTCCGGGCACTGGTTCTCCGCCCAGTTCCAGGAGCTGATGAAGAACGCCTACCCGCCGCTGTCGTGAGTCCGGGGTGAGCCGCGGGTGACCTTCGGGTGACCCCGTCTGAACCGGTGATCCGCCGGGGGCCGGCGCCCCCGGCGGATCACCGCGTCCCCGGATTTTTGCCGCCCCGGCAACAGGAGTGGCCCCTCGGCGGTGCGTCGGAGCAGGCTGGGCGCATCGCACAGGAGAGGCGGACAGCCCATGGCACACGAGCACCGAAAGCACCGGGGCCACGAGGAGCACCGGCACCACCACCGGAACCATCAGCACCACCACGGGGACACCGACATCGACTGGGCCGCGATGGCCCAGCAGTTGGAGTCCCAGGCGGAACTGTTCGCCCCCCTCTACCAGCGGGCCATGGCCTGGCTGGCGAAGGAGGCGACCGAGCCCGGCCTGATCGTCGACGCCGGCAGCGGACCCGGAGTGGTCTCCTGCCTGTTCGCCGAGACCTTCCCGGGCGCCCGGGTGGTCGCCATGGACGGCTCCGAGCCGCTCCTCGAGCGGGCCCGCGCCCGGGCCGCCCGCCGCGGCCTGGCCGACCGCTTCGCCACGGTCACCGGAGAACTGCCGGGCTCACTGGGCGAGTTGGACTACCCGGCCGACTTGATGTGGGCTGGCAACAGCCTGCACCACCTGGGCGACCAGCGGGCCGCTCTCGCCGCGTTCGCCGAGCGCCTGGCACCCGGCGGCACCCTCGCCCTGCTGGAGGGCGGACTGCCGGCCCGCTTCCTGCCCCGGGACATCGGCATCGGCCACCCCGGCCTCCAGGCCCGCCTCGACGCGGTGCAGGAGGACTGGTTCACGCGGATGCGGGCCGAACTGCCCGGTTCCGTCGCCGAGACCGAGGACTGGCCGGCGCTGCTGGCGGCCGCGGGCCTGAAGCCCACCCGCACCCGCAGCTTCCTGCTGGACCTGCCCGCCCCGGTCTCCGACCGGGCCCGCGCCTACGTCGCCGCCACCCTGAACCGGCTGCGCGAATCCTCCGAGGACGGCGTCGACGAGGACGACCGCGCCACCCTCGACCGTCTCCTCGACCCCGAGGACGAGGCGAGCGTGCACCGGCGCAAGGACGTGTTCGTACTGAAGGCGTACACCGTGCACACGGCCGTACGGACCTCCTGAGCACGTCGGTCCCCGTCACCGGCGCACAGCGCGGACCGGTGACGGGTGCCGGAGGTCAGGCCGTGTTGAACGTCGCCGGGTCCGGACCGAGACGCCGGTCCTCGTTCAGCGCGCCGATCGCCGCGAGGTCCTCGCCGTCCAGGCTGAAGTCGAAGACCTCGATGTTCTCCTTGATCCGGGACGGCGTCACCGACTTCGGGATCACGATGTTGCCCAGCTGCAGGTGCCAGCGCAGCACGATCTGGGCCGGCGTGCGGTTGTGCTTCTGCGCGATCGCGACGATCGCCGGAACCTCCAGCAGGCCCTTGCCCTGGCCGAGCGGCGACCAGGCCTCGGTGGCGATGCCCTGCTTCGCGTGGTACGCACGGGCGGCGTGCTGCTGCAGGTGCGGGTGCAGCTCGATCTGGTTGACCGCCGGGATCACCGAGGTCTCGGCGGTCAGGCGCTCCAGGTGCTCGGGAAGGAAGTTGGAGACGCCGATCGCCCGGACGCGCCCCTCGGCGTGCAGCTTCTCGAACGCCCGGTAGGTGTCGACGAACTTCCCCCGGGCCGGCACCGGCCAGTGGATCAGGTACAGGTCCACGTACTCCAGGCCAAGCTTGCCCAGCGACGTGTCGAAGGCGCGCAGCGTGGAGTCGTACCCCTGGTCGCTGTTCCAGAGCTTGGTGGTGACGAAGACGTCCTCGCGGGGGATGCCGGAGGCGGCGACGGCCCTGCCGGTGCCCTCCTCGTTGCCGTAGATCGCCGCGGTGTCGATGCTGCGGTACCCGGCCTCCAGCGCGGTGGCGACGGCCCGCTCCGCCTCGTCGTCCGGCACCTGCCAGACACCGAAGCCCAGCTGGGGCATCTCGACGCCGTTGTTGAGGCTGATCGGGGGGACCTTGCTGCTCACGAAATCTTGGTCCTTCGATTGTGGTCAAGTCGTCAGGTGGTACTCCATCGTCAACGATCACGACCCGCACCGCATTCCTGACCCGCGCGGTGTACCGGCTCAGCCCCGGTACAGCGCCTCCACCTCGTCGGCGTACGCCTTCTCGATGGCCTTGCGCTTGAGCTTCAGGGACGGGGTCAGCAGGCCGTGTTCCTCGGTGAACGGCTGGGCCAGGATGCGGAAGGTGCGGATGGCCTCGGCCCGCGAGACCAGCGTGTTGGCGGCGACCACCGCGCGCCGCACCTCCCTCTCCAGATCGGCGTCGAGCACCAGCTGCGCCGCCGTCATCCCCGGCTTGCCGCACATCCGCAGCCAGTGCTCGACGGCCTCCTGGTCGAGGGTGACCAGGGCGGCGACGTAGGGGCGGTCGTTGCCGACGACGATGCACTGGGCGACCAGCGGGTGGTCGCGCACCCGCTCCTCCAGCACGCCCGGCGACAGGCTCTTGCCGCCGGAGGTCACCAGGATCTCCTTCTTGCGCCCGGTGATGGTCAGATAGCCGTCCTCGTCGAGGAATCCGAGGTCGCCGGTGGCCAGCCAGCCGTCGTGCAGGGTCTCGTCGGTGGCCTTCGGGTCGTTGAGGTAGCCCTGGAAGACGTTGCCGCCGTTCAGCCGGACCTCGCCGTCGTCGGCGATGTGCACGGTGACGCCCGGTACGGGCTGCCCGACGGTGCCGTAGCGGGTGCGCCCGGGCGGATTGGCGGTGGCGGCCGCGGTGGACTCGGTCAGGCCGTAGCCCTCGTAGATCTGCACACCGGCGCCCGCGAAGAACAGCCCGAGCCGCCGGTCCATGGCCGAGCCGCCGGACATGGCGTTGCGTATGCGGCCGCCCATGGCCGCGCGGACCTTGGAGTAGACGAGCTTGTCGAAGAACTGGTGCTGCATCCGCAGACCGGCCGAGGGGCCGGGTCCGATGCCCCACGCCTTGGCCTCGACGGCGTCCGCGTACTTCACGGCCACCTCGACGGCCTTCTCGAAGGGCCCGCCCCTGCCCTCCTCCTCCGCCTTGCGCCGGGCCGCGTCGAACACCTTCTCGAAGACGTACGGTACGGCGAGGACGAACGTCGGCCGGAACACCTGCAGGTCGGGCAGCAGGGCGGCGGCGTTCAGCTGCGGCTGGTGACCGAAGCGGACCTTGCCGCGGACCGCCGCCACCTCCACCATCCGCCCGAAGACGTGCGCGAGCGGCAGGAACAGCAGGGTGGCCGCCTCGTCGCCCTTCCTGCCGCGGAACACCGGATCCCAGCGTCCCAGGACCGTGTCCGCCTCGTACATGAAGTTGCCGTGCGACAGGACGCAGCCCTTGGGCCGCCCGGTGGTTCCGGAGGTGTAGATCACCGTCGCGACCGAGTCCGGGGTGACCGCCTTCCGGTGCCGGTGCACCACGTCGTCGCCGATGTGCGCGCCCGCGTCGTACAGCTCCCGCACGGCGCCGGAGTCCAGCTGCCACAGACGGCGCAGCCACGGCAGCCGGTCGATGACCGTGGCGACCGTCATCGCGTGGTCCTCGTGCTCCACGACCGCCGCCGACACCTCGGCGTCGTACAGCATCCAGAAGCACTGCTCGGCCGAGGAGGTCGGATAGACCGGCACCACCTGGGCGCCGATCGTCCACAGCGCGAAGTCGAGCAGCGTCCACTCGTAGCGGGTACGGGACATGATCGCGACCCGGTCGCCGAAGCGGACCCCTTGCGCCAGCAGGCCCTTGGCCAGGGCCAGCACCTCGTCGCGGAACTCGGCACAGGTCACGTCGCGCCAGTTCCCGTGCTCGTCCTTGCGGCCGAGCGCGACGTGCAGCGGGTCGTCCTCGGCGTGCTGGAAGATGACGTCGGCCAGCCCGCCCACCGGCGGAGGCAACGTCGGCGGAGGGCTGGTGAACTCGCGCAAACCCGCTCCTCCTCCTGGTGGCACTCTCCTCGTGACGCTCCGCACAGCGCCGTGAAAGCTACCCCACGGTGGGCGGGGAGGGACAGAAAACTTACGGTTCCGTACCTTTCGATACCGTAATCTCCACTGAATCTGTACGACCCGATTCCGGCGGGGTGGACGATGGAGGAGGAGCGTCCGTCGGTCCCGTATCGCCGACGAACACGCGCGAGTGAAGTAGTGACGTACTGGAGCACCGTGAAACGCCCGCACTGGCCGAGTCGGCTGCCGATCGACCCGTACATAGCGCTGCTGATCGGCACGGTGGTCATCGCCGCGCTCCTGCCGGCCCGCGGCACGGCCGCCCACGTGGCCTCGGGCGCCTCCACCGCCGCGATCGCCGTCCTGTTCTTCCTCTACGGCGCCCGCCTGTCCACCCGCGAGGCACTGGACGGCCTGAAGCACTGGCGCCTGCACGTCACGGTCCTGGCCTGCACTTTCCTCGTCTTCCCCCTGCTGGGCCTGGCCGCCCGCGGCCTGGTCCCGGCCGTCCTGACCCTGCCGCTCTACCAGGGGCTGCTCTTCCTCACTCTCGTCCCGTCGACCATCCAGTCGTCGATCGCCTTCACCTCCATCGCCCGCGGCAACGTGCCCGCCGCGATCTGCGCCGGCTCCTTCTCCTCCCTGATCGGCATCGTCCTCACCCCGCTCCTGGCGGCCGTGCTCCTGGGCAACGGCGGCGGCGGCTTCTCCGCACACTCACTGGTCACGATCGTGCTGCAACTGCTCGTGCCGTTCGTCGCCGGACAGGTGCTGCGCCCCTGGATCGGCCGTTTCGTCGCCGGGCACAGAAAGGTCCTCGGACTCGTCGACCGCGGCGCGATCCTGCTCGTCGTCTACACCGCGTTCAGCGAGGGCATGGTCCGCGGCATCTGGCACCAGGTGAGCCCCGCGCGGCTGGGCGCCCTGCTCGGTGTGGAGGCCGTCCTGCTCGCCGCGATGCTCGCCCTGACCTGGTACGGCGCCAGGGCGCTGCGTTTCGGCCGGGCCGACCGCATCGCCATCCAGTTCGCCGGCTCGAAGAAGTCCCTGGCCTCCGGGCTGCCCATGGCAAGCGTCCTGTTCGGCGCCCAGGCCTCACTCGCCGTACTGCCCCTGATGCTCTTCCACCAGATGCAGCTCATGGTCTGCGCGGTGATCGCCAAGCGCCGCTCCCGCGACCCCGAGGCCCAGCAGGAGGCCGCCCCGGTCGGGGCGGGCCTCGCCCGCAACTGAGGCCGCCTCCCTCTGCCCCGTCCTGCTCTGCCCCGTCCCGCTCAGCCC
>NZ_POTZ01001118.1 GCF_003236365.1 Streptomyces sp. NTH33 | reverse complement strand
GTGGTGGCAGAGTGGCGGCGTAATGCGACGCGCAGACGGGCCTGCAATTCGCCAATGCCAAACGGCTTACTCAGATAATCATCCGCTCCGGCATCCAGCGCGGCGATTTTGTCGCTCTCTTCGCTGCGTGCGGAAAGCACAATCACCGGCACCGCGCTCCACTGGCGCAGGTCGCGGATAAACTCAATCCCATCACCATCGGGCAGGCCGAGATCGAGAATAATCAAATCTGGCTTACGGGTTGCCGCTTCCAGCAAGCCGCGTTGCAGCGTTTCGGCCTCAAAGACGCGCATCCCGTCGCCCTCCAGCGCCGTGCGCAGAAAGCGACGAATAGCCTGTTCATCTTCAACAATCAGAACGTTTGTCACATATCCTCATGAAATTCTTCAAGTTCAGGGGCAGTTTGCTGGGGAAGTGTAACACGAAAACAGGCACCACCTTCCGGTCGGTTGAACGCGGTAATAGTG
>NZ_POTZ01001117.1 GCF_003236365.1 Streptomyces sp. NTH33 | reverse complement strand
CACCGACGGCATCCACGACCCCCACAGCAGCGACGACATGACAGTTCGTCACTCCCACCAGATCGCCGCCCCTATGCCCCACCAGCGAAAACGCAGTCCTCACGTCCGGAAAGACAACAGCTTCTTAAACGCCGACTGGCGAACCACGTCTGGCGCACCATGGTCGCTGACGAGCGCCGCCGCACCGAGACGACGGGCCCGGGAGGACAATCGGGGGCGACTACAGCATCCAGCGCGGCTGGCCCAACCCCGACGGCCAACTCTTCGGACAAGTCACTTCCCGGACCCGCCAAAGCCGAGCCTACGCCACTGCACCAACCAGCTTGACAAACACAGAGGCACCCAAGGGCACCGACCTGTCCCGATGGAGCGCCGACGAACTGTCCGCCATCGCCGCGGTCCTCAACTCCCGTCCCCGTAAGACCCTCGGCTGGAAGACACCCGCGGAAGCCCTCGACGATCATCTAC
>NZ_POTZ01001116.1 GCF_003236365.1 Streptomyces sp. NTH33 | reverse complement strand
CGGCTCGTCCCTGTGCTTCTACCAGGCGGGCATGGCGCTCAACGACTGGGCGGACCGCGCCGAGGACGCCGTGGAGCGCCCGCACCGGCCGCTCCCGTCCGGGCGGATCGCCCCCGGCGCGGCACTCGCCGCGGCCGGCGCGCTCACCGGCCTGGGCCTCGCGCTCGCCGCCCGCGCCGGCCGGCCCGCGCTCACCGTCGCCGTCCCGCTCGCCGCCACGGTCTGGGCCTACGACCTCGGGCTGAAGCGGAGCTGGGCCGGGCCACCGGCGATGGCGGCGGCCCGGAGCCTCGACCTCGTGCTCGGCGCCGCCGCGAGCGGCGGCCGGGTCCGCGACGCCGCACCGTCCGCCGCCGCCCTCGGCGCCCACACCCTGGCCGTCACCGCCGTCTCCCGCCGCGAGACCCAGGGCGGCTCCACCGCCGCCCCCCTCGCGGCCCTCGCGGTCACCTCCTGCGTCGCGTACGCC
>NZ_POTZ01001115.1 GCF_003236365.1 Streptomyces sp. NTH33 | reverse complement strand
AAACTATAGCTATTGATTCAAGATTTCATGGGAGCCAGTTGCAACCAATAACAAAATCAATTCATCATGATCTAGCTGATAAATAACAATCCAGTTGTCATAATTTTTACCATAGTTTCCATATCTGGCAGGGTGAAATTCACGATAGCCACGCCAATTTCCTTTTAATGCATGATCTTTAATCTGTTTCAAAACAAGTACATCTTGTTCAACAATTGCTTCTAAACAAGGCTTCAAGACAGTTATTGGGAAATGTTTTTTGACTAGTTTTTTTAATTCACGTTCAAAAGATTTGGTCTGTTTAATTTGCATCTAATTTATCGATCCAATCTTCAAAGTCAGTCAATGAACCAATGTTTTTGACCTGCCCTGTTTCTGCTTCTTTTTTAGCTGCTGAGGCTTCCGGAGAATCTAAAAAGCTGACCAATCGAACTTCATTATTGGCCGCTTTAACTAACGATAAGCGTATATA
>NZ_POTZ01001114.1 GCF_003236365.1 Streptomyces sp. NTH33 | reverse complement strand
CGGCTGGGGCGGCGGCAACGGCACCCCGAGAACCGGCAGCAGTCTCGTCGGGCCGTTCAGCAGCCACGGGGGGAGCAGCAGCAGAGGGTTCAGGTAGGTCGTGGCGCGCAGCAGGCCCCAGTGCACGCACCTCCCCCCGCAGTGCGACCCCGTCGTCGCCTCCACCGTGCCGATGAGCGCGCCCGCGGCCACCTCGTCGCCCTTCCGTACCGACGCGGCCACCGGCTCGTACGTCGTCCGCAGCGGTGGGTCCCCCGTGCCCGTCAGCTCGATCGACACCACGCCTCTGCCGGCCACCGGACCCGCGAAGAACACCCGTCCCGCCGCCACCGCCCGTACGGGAGCGCCCGGTGGCGCGCCGAGGTCCACGCCCCGGTGACCGGGGCCGTAGACCGTCGCCGGCGGCTCCCAGCCCCGCAGCACCGGCGGACGTACCCCCATCGGCCACGCCCGGCCCACGGCCGGCACCGGCG
>NZ_POTZ01001113.1 GCF_003236365.1 Streptomyces sp. NTH33 | reverse complement strand
CGAATGGGGCGCGGGCGCCGGGGCCATGGACTGGGGAGTGTGCGTACGCGGCGCGACCGTACCACCGGCACCACCGCCGCCGTATCCTCCGCCGAAGCCGCCGGAGCCGGGGCCTGCGCCGTACCCACCGGCTGCCGGGGGCGCGGAGCCGCCACCCGTCGGGTCGACGACCGCCTCGACCTTCCACTGGACGTGGAACTGCTCGGCCAGGGCCTGGCGCAGTACGTCCTCGCTGCCGCTGCTCGCGAAGTTGTCGCGGGCTCCGGCGTTGACGAAGCCGAGCTGGAGGGTGGTGCCGTCGAAGCCCGTCACCTGGGCGTTCTGGCTGAGCAGGATCCAGGTGAAGCGGCGGCGGTTCTTCACGGCTTCGAGGATGTTGGGCCACAGCGACCGCGGGTCGAGCCCGCCGGCCGCGGTACCGGCTCCCGCGGCCGGGCCGGGAGGAGCGGCCGGGGCGGCAGGCCGCGCGGGGAC
>NZ_POTZ01001112.1 GCF_003236365.1 Streptomyces sp. NTH33 | reverse complement strand
GATGTGATTGTGGTGGCTTCTGTTTCAAGTATCTTTGGTTTGGGTGATCCTCGAGAATACCAAGATCAAGCCTTAACACTTCGAGTAGGGCAGGAGATTGATCGAAATAAGTTACTACGAGAATTAGTTGATATTCAGTACGACCGTAATGATATTGATTTCCAGCGTGGCCGTTTTCGGGTACATGGTGATGTAGTTGAAATTTTTCCGGCTGCTAATGATGCGCATTCCATTCGAGTAGAATTCTTTGGGGATGAAATTGATCGAATGCGTGAAATGGATGCCTTAACGGGAGAAATTATTGGTGATCGAGATCATATTACAATTTTCCCAGCAACCCATTTTATGACTAACGAAGATCGAATGGAACATGCGATTAAGAACATTGAAGCGGAATTGAAGGACCGTTTGGAAGAATTAGATGGTGAGGGAAAACTCCTAGAAGCGCAACGTTTACGACAAAGAACGACCTATGA
>NZ_POTZ01001111.1 GCF_003236365.1 Streptomyces sp. NTH33 | reverse complement strand
CACGGACGGCGGCGGGAAGGCGGGCGGCTGGTCCTGCGCCGGGTACGGGGGCGACGGCTGCTGCGGTACGGGCGGGTTCTTCTCCAGCGAGGGCCTGTTCGCGGGCGGCGCCCACGGGTCGTTCCCGGCTCCCGCGCCCCCGCCGGCCTGTGTTCCGTCCGTCATGTCCTCGTCTCCCCCTTGTCCGATGGCCCGGCCATGCTACGGCCTCCTCACCTCGGCTCCGGCAGCCGGGGAGGCCGGCGGCCCCGGCCAGGGCCCGGCCGGGCGCCTACCATGACCGTGCCCACCGATCAGCCGATCACCCGCGCCGCGCCCACCGGGCGGCGCCCGTCCCGGGGAGGGGCCCCTTGACCGACCAGCACGCATTGACCGACCAGCACGCACTGCGCGACCGGCACGCCTTCATCGCCGGACTGCCCAAGGCCGAACTGCACGTGCACCACGTCGGCTCCGCCTCCCCCCGGATCGTCTCCGAAC
>NZ_POTZ01001110.1 GCF_003236365.1 Streptomyces sp. NTH33 | reverse complement strand
GGTCAGGGTGACCTGGCGTACGAGCTGCTGGAAGCAGGCCAGGGACGCCAGGCCCGGCAGGGCGGCCGCCGCGATGTCGACCACCGTCCTGGGCGCCTGGACGACGCACAGGAGCATCGCGACGGACGAGAAGATCAGCACCACGCACCAGGAGTGGACGGCGCGGCGCCGGTGCAGCGCGGCCCGCAGGACCGACAGCGACGCCACCAGCCAGGGCCCGTACACCAGGAGAGGCCACCACGACGCGAGGCCGTCCTCCATACGGGCCAGGGCCACGACGCGGAGGGGATCGTAGGCGACCATTCCGCCGAAGAAGCTCACCGAGGAGGCGATCACCGCGGTCAGCGCGGCGATGACATGGCTGGCGGTCCGCAGGACGTTCGGGCGCTTGCGTTCCCGGACCTTTCGATGGCGCCGGGAGACCTCCCTCAGCGGAGGCAGTTCCGCGGTGATCTGCTGCAGGTTCTCCAGAGGGGTGTTC